>NZ_VDEK01000080.1:0-2601 GCF_007668225.1 Cereibacter sediminicola
TCGGCGACGGACCAGAGAAAGGCGGACAAGTCTTGCTGATTCAACGTGATGCTCCGGACATTCGGCCGGCAATAGAACAGCTGGGAAAAGGCGTGGCAATGCCGCGCAATGCCATAGCGAAAACACTTTCCCAGACCGAGCGCCGCGATCAAGGTGCGAGTGCGGGCCACCGTATCGCACCCCTTGAATGCGATCGGTGTCTGATCCGGAAGGCGGTTACAAGGAGTTGCACGTCAGCATGGCACTCAGCCAGACACAGATCATCCGTTCGCTGGGCGAGGCCCTCCAGTGGCTGGAAAAGGAACTCGCCTGGGGCGCGCCCTTGCAGGAGTTGCGGCACCTTACCGGGCGGATCGGCGAGCTCTATGTCGCCATGATAACCCGCGGACAGATGGCGCTGGCGCACAACCAGCAGGGCTACGACGTCGTCTCTGCCGAAGGAGAGCGCATCTCGGTGAAAACGGTCAGTACGGCCACGCGTGCGGACTTCCGGAAGAGCACGCTGCATCTCATCGACCGGGTGATCATCCTGCGCATCAACCTTGATGAGGGCGAGCCCTCCATCGAGGAGCTGCTCGACTGTTCGATGCAGGAGGCCATGCCGCTCCTGCGCGAGCTTGAAGGGAGCTACTACTTCCCGGTTCCGAAGCTTCCGGCCAAATCCGTCGATCTCTCCCGTCTCAAGGAGACAGCAGCCTCCGTCTGGCGCGACATCCGGATCTCGCAGCTCGAAAACGGAACCATCATCGTCTCCCGGAATGGCGAGACGATCTCCCCCGCCAAGCCCGTGCTGCGGGAGATTGCGCGAGATGCGGGCGTCAGTCTTCTGAACGGGATGGGCAACCCGAAGAACACCCGGACCCTTGGAGACGATATCATCGAGGCTCTCGGATGATGTCGGGGCCTGCTGGGGAAGTTGCCGGAATCCCGGGAAGCCCGCGCTCACTGCGCAGTGCAGAGGTGCGGGCCGCTCGGCTGTCCATGTTGAATCGGCTGCATATGCAGCCGCTCTGCCGCCTCGTGGAGCGGCTTCGGTCCGACGGCCGCGGCACGGTGCCCGACTTCGACCCGATGGATGGAGGCGTTGCAGCCGAGGTGCTTTTCCTCCTCGAGAAGCCGGGGCCGATGACGGAGGCCAGTGCCTCCGGCCGCGCCGGGTCTGGTTTCGTATCACGCGACAATGACGATCCCACGGCCGAGGCGATCTTCCGTTTTGCGGCCGAGGCGGGAATTGAGCGCCAACGGAGCGTAATCTGGAACACGGTTCCGTGGTGGAACGGCACGCGCACCATGCGCCGTGAGGAAGTGGCTGCGGGCGTCGACCGCTTGGCGGAGCTTCTTGATCTGCTCCCTCACGTAAGGCTTGTGATCGGCGTCGGCCGGAAGGCAGCACGGGCGGAGTCGGTGGTGCAGAAGCGCGGTCTCGCCTTCCTGTCCTCCATGCATCCGTCGCCCATCAACCGCGCCGCGCGCCCCGTGCTCTGGGCGTCCATTCCACGAGAGTGGGAGAAGGCGCGTCTGCACTTGGACGAAGCTGCCGCGCCACGTTGTCCGGGATCCGTCTGAGGAGACAGACATGCATCTCGATAGAAAGCCTGATCTCGTCGTGCATTGCGATTGGAGCACCGACCCGAACAAACGTTGGATGGCAGTGGCCCACCGCGACAGTGAGCGCTGGCACATTAATGAGCCAGAGCCGGTCGGTGCGACGGCGGATTTCCTGCAACGGCTCCGTCGTCGCGCATCGGGCGCCAAGCCACGCCTGTTCGTGGGATTCGATTTTCCAATCGGCGTGCCCAAAGCATATGGCGAACAGACGGGTCTGATCGATTTCCTCTCTGCCCTCCGAACTTTTGGGCATGGCGATTGGAGCAACTGGTTTCATCCCTGCGACGACCGCACGCAAATCTCCATCCGGCGGCCGTTCTATCCCGCGCGACCGGGAGGACGTCGAAGGGAGCATCTGCTGACAGGTTTGGGTCTCGCCAATGGAGAAGACCTGCTGCGCGAATGCGAACGCAGGACACCCAGCCGGCAGGCTGCCTGCAGTCTGTTCTGGACGCTGGGCGGCAACCAGGTGGGCAAGGCTGCGGCGGCCGGCTGGCGTGAGATCCTGATCCCGAACCTAGAGCAGATAGCTGTCTGGCCCTTCGCTGGTTCGCTGAAGACTCTGCTGGATCAACATGACACCGTCGTCGCCGAGACTTATCCCGGTGACGTTTACGGGCAGATCGGGATCGCTCGCAGGCCGGTCTGGAGCAAGAGGACGACCGAAGGTCGCGCATCAGTCGCTGGCCTTCTGCTGCAATGGTTCGAAACGCGCGTGGTTGATGCGACGGATGCCTTGATTGGCGCCATTTCCAATGGATTTCCGAACGGCGCGCGGGCTGAGGATCAGTTCGACGCTATGGTAGGCCTGTTGGGCATGCTGGACGTCATCGAGGAACGACGGTCACCAGGGTGTCCGGGTGAACCCGCTATTGTGCGCTGGGAGGGCTGGATCCTCGGGTTGGAGAGGTAATCGGGATAAGCTCGTTCGACGCATCTGTATCGACCCAGTGAAAATCTGCTCATGCTACAAGGAGAGACGTAGCGATGAGT
>NZ_VDEK01000081.1:0-2460 GCF_007668225.1 Cereibacter sediminicola
TGGGGGGCATGTTCAAGACCGGGCCGCTCGCCTTCTGGTCCTTCGAGGCCGGGCGTTCTGGGCGCGAGATCCATGAGCTCGCAGCGTGGGCGGTGCTCGGGCTGGTGGCGCTGCACCTGAGCGGGGTCGCCGTCGAAAGCCTGCGCAGCCGCGAGAACCTCGCCCGCGCCATGCTGACCGGCGTGAAGGAGGCCCGCCCCGGCGATCATGCAGCGCGCGAGATCCCGGCGCGGGTGCCGCTGGCCGTCTTCTTCCTGCTGCTCGCGGGCTCGGGCCTCTGGGCCGCGAACGCCTCGCTCGCCGCCCGCGCGCCGCGGGGGATGCCGGTGGCCTTCGATCCGGCCACGAGGGCCGAATGTTCGGCCTGCCACATGGCCTATCACCCGAGCCTCCTGCCCGCGGCCTCGTGGCGCGCGCTGATGGCGGGGCTGCCGGACCATTTCGGCGAGGATGCGAGCCTCGACGCCGCCACCGCCGCCGGGATCGAAAGCTGGCTTGTGGCCCACGCCGCCGAGAGCGCGGACACGCTGCCCGCGCATGTCTTCGCGCGTGTCGCCCCCGAGGCACCCTTCGCCATCAGCGAAAGCCCATCCTGGACGCGCCTGCACGGCGACCTGCCCGACGCGCTCTTCCAGCGGGCCTCGATCAGGAGCCGCTCGAACTGCGTGGTCTGTCATGCCGACGCGGAGACCGGTCTCTTTTCTCCGTTTTCCATCCATGTTCCCAAGGAGTGACCCTGTGAAACGTCTTTCTATCCTCTCCATCCTTCTCGCGGCTCCGGCCTTCGCCGGCGACACGACGCCGGCGCAGCTCATTGCTGGCTACGAGGCCGCCGCCGGCACAACGGCCGATGCCACGCGGGGGCGCGAGCTGTTCCTGGCGACCCGGACCGGTGGCAAGCCTGACACGCCCTCCTGCACCACCTGCCACGGGGCGGACGTGACGAAGGCCGGCCAGACCCGCACCGGCAAGGAGATCGCCCCGCTCGGCCTCTCGGTCACGCCGGACCGCTTCACCGACATCGCCAAGGTCGAGAAATGGCTGGGCCGCAACTGCAACAGCGTGCTCGGCCGCGACTGCACCCCCGGCGAGAAGGCCGACGTGCTGGCCTGGCTCGCCACCCAATGACCGGAGGACGTCGCATGACCATCCGCACCCTCACGCTCGCGCTCTGCATCCTGCCCTTCACCCTGACCGCCACGCTCGCCGACGACGACGGCGAGGAGGGCGGGCACGAGGGCCGCCGCGCCGCCATGGTGGTGACCGATGCCGCAACGAAGACCGAATGCTCGGCCTGCCACATGGCCTATCCGGCGGCTCTCCTGCCCGCGCGGTCGTGGCGGGCGCTGATGGCGGATCTTCCGAACCACTTCGGCGAGGATGCCTCGCTCGACGACAGGACCCGCGCCGAGATCGAGGCCTACCTCGTCGCGAATGCCGCCGACAGCGCGGGCGGGGGTCGGTCGCTGCGTGGGGTGGCCGCGACCGACACGCCGCTCAGGATCTCGGAACTGCCGTGGTTCAGGCGCGAGCATTCGGACGAGGTGACGCCGCGGATGCTGGAGAAGGCCAGGAGCATGGCCAACTGCGCCGCCTGCCACACCGGCGCCGAGCGCGGCAACTTCGACGACGATTGAGGCTATCCGACGTGCGACAGGCCCCGGCCGCATCCCGTTCGCGGTCGGGGTTCTCTCTTGGTCGCCGTCGGCGGCTGACGGACCAGGGCAGGCGGAGATCAGGCGGGCAGCCGCACCGTCGCCTCGAAGCCGTCGGCGCGGCCGGGGATCGGCGAGCGCAACTCGAGCGTGCCTCCGGCCCGCTCCACGATGGTCCGCACGATGGAAAGGCCGAGACCCGAGCCTTCACCCGCGCCCGGCGCGCGCTCGAAGCGTCGGGTGAGGCGGGCCAGCGCATCGGGTGGAACCGGCGGGCCGCCGTTGCGGATCGTGAGGCTCCGGCCGGGCGTCAGCGCGACCTCGACCGGGTCGCCGGGGGCGCCGTGGCGCAGCGCGTTCTCGATCAGGTTGCGGCAGAGGATGGCGAAGGCGTCCGGGTCGATCCGGCTCGGCACCTCCCCCTCGGGCAGCACCAGCGACAGCCGGTCGCCGACCCCAGCGCGCGCGAAGTCCTGCGCCACCAGCGACAGGATCGGCCGCAGGTCGGCGGGGGCCTCGGCCAGCGCCCGGCCGCCTTCGGCCCGCGCGAGCTGCATCAGCTTGTCGGAGAGGCGGGTGAGGCGCTTCAGCGTGGCCTCGATATCGGCCGCGCGGGCGGCGGCCTTCAGGTCCGAGGTCTCGATGCGGATGCGCTGTGCCTGCGCCGTGGCCCCGGCGACCGGCGTGCGCAGCTCGTGCGCGGCATGGGCGGCGAAGGAGCGTTCAGCGTCGAAGGCGGCGCGCAGCCGCCCCAGCAGCTGGTTCACCGCCGCCGCGACCGGCGCGATCTCGGCCGGAAGCTCGG
>NZ_VDEK01000082.1:0-2360 GCF_007668225.1 Cereibacter sediminicola
CATCAGTCGACGGCAGACCGGATCCTCTTGGGAGAGTTGACGGACATGGCGCTCAAGGCCCGCCAGCTCTCGCCGCAGCGCCGAGCGCGCGCGAAGCATCGGTTCGGTGGCCGCTTCCAACATCGGATTGCCTGCCGCCAGCTCGCGGATGCGCTGTTCGAAGCGGCCGCGTGATATGGTGCCGACCTTGAGACCGAAGTTACGCAGCAGCCCGCGCAGGGACATTTCCAGCGTGATGAACCCCTGTTGCACGGCCTTGCGGGCGCTGAGCACCGCTCGAACTTCTTGTGCAGACACCGATTTACAGTGAACCGGCCGGAACCAGCCGAGATGCAACAGACGCGCGATGCCCTCCGCGTCCCGGCGATCGGTCTTGATCGGCATGGCCTTCAGGGCGCCCTTCACCTGCCGGGTCTCCATCAGTACGACGTCCAGTCTCGCCCCGGTCAACCCGCGGTGCAGCCATTGCGACAGGGGGCCGGCTTCAAGGCCGATGGCGGCGATGGTGCCGTCCTGGTCCCCAATCCAGCGCGCCAGCGCTTCCGGCTCGCTCGCTGCCTGCGCCTCCCTCACGATCTTCCCATGCTCGCTGACCACGCAGATCGCGGTCTTCTCCAACGATACGTCCAGTCCGACAAACAGCTTCATCCCGCACTCCTCCCGATGGATCCGATACGGGAATGGCGCCTGCGTGCCGTCGATTTGGCAACGGTGACGGGCAGGTCGCCACGCAGGCCCCGTTACGGCATCTCATTGCGTTTCAGAGCCAGAACAGGACGATGGCTGCGAGTGCGATAGCAGAGAAGAACGTCTCCGGGCAGCGGTCGTATCGGGTGGCAACGCGCCTCCAGTCCTTCAGCCGACCGAACATGATCTCGATGCGATTGCGGCGCTTGTACCTCCGCTTGTCGTATCTGACGGCTTTCCTGCGAGATTTCCGGCCGGGGATGCAGACCTTCATCCCCTTGTCTTTCAACGCTTCTCTCAGCCAGTCCGCCCTCGCCGGTTCGCTCGAACCGGTGGCGCTCACCGGCTCGATAGCCCCGGTCGGCCAGCAACCAGTCCGCCTTCGGCAGGCTGCCCAGCAGCGCCGCCGCGCCCGAGTCGTCGCTGACCTGTCCAGCGGACATGAAGAACCCGATCGGCCGGCCCTTCGCATCGGCGACGGCATGCAACTTGGTGTTCATGCCCCCCTTGGTGCAACCTATCTGACGCGCGCGCCCCCCTTTTTCACGCACAGGCTGGAAGCCGTGCGATGCGCCTTCAGGTAGGTCGCGTCGATCATGATTGTCTTGTGCTCTGCCCTCTCGGCCGCCAGGCCCATCATGATCCGGGCGAAGACTCCCTTCTCGCTCCAACGCTTCCAGCGATTGTAGAGGGTCTTCGCCGGCCCGTACTCCCTGGGTGCGTCGCACCACCGCAAACCATTGCGATTGATGAAGATTATGCCGCTCAGGACGCGCCGGTCGTCGACACGGGGCTTGCCATGGCTCTTGGGAAGGAACGGCTTCAGGCGCTCCATTTGCGCCTCGGACAGCCAGTAGAGGTTGCTCATCGGTCAGGTCTCCTTGCGAGGCCTGAATCACGCGATCCCCACGAAATCAATGGGTCTGGAGCCTAGGCATGTTGTCAAGTGGTGATATGGTGTTGAAACAAAATAGGAAATGCGCTTAGCTGTTCGCGGCGAACCGTTTTCCGAAACCGCTTTCGCGGCCCCGTAGCACAACTGGATAGTGCAGCGGTCTTCTAAACCGCAGGTTCCGC
The DNA here is from genome assembly GCF_007668225.1 of Cereibacter sediminicola. Lineage (NCBI taxonomy): Bacteria > Pseudomonadati > Pseudomonadota > Alphaproteobacteria > Rhodobacterales > Paracoccaceae > Cereibacter > Cereibacter sediminicola. Next base: position 1,765 of record NZ_VDEK01000082.1, read on the forward strand.
GTTCGAGTCGCGGCGGGGTCGCCAAGATATTGTTTGTTGCCAACGAGGCATAAAGATGCACGTTTTGGCGGTTTTCTTGCACACCCCCGATCAAGACAAATCTTCGTGATGCTTGGGATTTCGGTCGCAAAGCTCTGTCAGTAGGCAGAATTTTCCTGTCCTTGCGGCGCGCAGGTCTTCCTTTCGGACCCTTTGCGGCCGATCTTGTGCAGTCCTGCCGATCTCGGAGCCCCCGGCCCGGCAGATCCTGCCGGGCGCCAGAGGGCATCACCTTGCGGCCGGCTCCACGTCCTTCCGCAGATAGAGCGCACCGTAATCGGCCCCGTCCGGCGAGAATCGCGACACTCGGGCTGCCTCCAGCCGGGCGATGACGGTGTTGCGGTGCTCGCCCCATTCGGCGGCGAGAGTCGTCGTGGTCGCGAACCGGCGATGGAATGCGGCGATGTCGGCTTCGGAGAGGACGAGGATCTCGGTGCCGAGTTTCGGATGCTTCACCCTGGTCGCCGGAGTATGTCCCGCGGCCACCAGCGCGTCGAAGCCCGTGTATCGACCCAGCGGAATCTGCACAGGTTAAGCCGCTAAGGCGAATGCCTCGG
>NZ_VDEK01000083.1:0-2346 GCF_007668225.1 Cereibacter sediminicola
CACCGGCCTGAGACCTACGACCCAATAGCCAAGCCGGGTCACTTCTCAATGGAAAATCCCGGGTCAGTTCTGCGTGGAAATCAACAATCCTGCTGGCGATGCGGAAGTCCGGCACCGCGTATCGGGCGGCGGGTCGGCCACCAGCCTCGGCACAGGATCTCGCAGCAGCATGATGACGAAATCGATCGGCCCCCGCGAGCTAGCAGGACCATGTGCTCGTCATCACCGAGATCCGGCGCCCTTGGGCGACGGTGTGAAGTCCCGAGCAGGGACGAGGGACGGGATCAGCTCGGATTTGCCCATGGCTGAAGTGAAGCCGAGGTACAGCTCAGGAGCCTCCCGACCTCCACAGTCCGCATCTTGTGGCGGCGCGCCGACCACGGACAGAAGCATGGACCTGCTCGTTGGACCGTCATCGCCATTGGCCGAACCCACCCGATCACAGAAGCGGCATGTGCTCGGAATGCTTGGCCGCGGCGACATGGGCAAGGAGCGCCTCGGTCGGTCAACTCCCCTCCAGCAGGTGTGCCGGGGCTTTGGCCTGGACGACGCCGGTCCGCCCCTTCGGGCAAGCGTATTTCGGCCGGATCGTGACGATCACCTGGTACCGGGCCGGAATGATGTCGAGCCGCTCGGTCTGTCGTCGGGGAAACGGTCCACTGGACCGTTTCCTGATCCTCCTCCACCTCGCCGATCCGGACCATGTCCCCGCAGCCGCACGTGCAGACGATGCTGGCTGGCTCGATAACCCGTTCGACCCGCGGCAGGTGGTCCGGCAGGGCACGGGCCCTGCGGGGCGCGCGGGGCTTCTTCTCCCCATCGGGCGCGCTGACCGCGATCCTCTCCTCGACGGCGGCGATGCGCGCCTCGGTCTCGGCGATGGCGGTTTCCAGATCCTCCAGTGCCAGTTCCAGCTGGGCCGGATCGAGCTTCTCGGATTTGGGCCCGAACTTCGCCTGCCGGTACTGCGCGACCTGGCCCTCCAGCGTCCCGATCAGCTCCTTGAGGTCGGCGATGAAGGCATCCTTCTCGGCCACCACCGCCTGCTCGTGCAGGCGCGCGGCGCGCTCCGCCGCCCATTTGGCCGGCACGTTGCCCGGAACCCGCAGGACGACGCCGCCGATCTCGATGGTGACCACGCCCGACAGGCCATCCAGCCCGGCGCCAAACTCCGGCTCCACCGTCAGGGGCACGAAGGCAGCCTCCAGGCCCTCCACCGCGTCCTCGGGCAGAGCGAGCAGCCCCTTACGGGCTTGCCGCCGCCAAGCCGAAAGCTGGTGCGCAAGCACCCCGTGCCGCCGCGCCACTTCTGCCACACGGACGCCCGGGCGGAAGCTCTCTGCCACGATCCGGGCCTTCACCTCGTCCGGCCAACGCCGATAGCCACGAGTGCGCCGGATCACCTCGATCCGGCCGTCGAACCCTTCACCGCCATCGGCATGGTCGCCTCCTTCTGAACCCTCAGAACGAGGCTCGCCCCTCCCATCCCGATCCGAACCCGGGAACTCAATGGGCCATAGGCGGCGCATACGCTCCGGGGCAGACCGTGCTGGGAGAAATCGTTCCGGAAAGACGCCTGCATGCCCTCGTCACCGCCGGGAAAGAGACCGGCATCGGCCCTGAAGTCATCGGACAGTTCCTGGTCGAGGCGGGCGCTCTCCAGGACCACGACGAACGGCCGCTCAGCCGCCGCCTGTTCGACGTGCAGAAGCATGCCGCCCTTCTCGCGGAAATCCCGACCCTCGTCGGACCCATCGCAATGCGCGAGGCGATCGGCGCGACCAAGCGCGAGCTCGTGGCCTGGAGGAGGAGGGGATCCTGGTGCCGCGCACCCGCGTCGCGAAAGTCAAGAACCCTTGGCGTGTATCGGACGGTCTTGCACTTCTTGCCGAACTGCAGACCAGCGCCGTCGACGTGGCCGAGGACGACGACGAATGGGAGACCCTGCTTCTGTCGCGGAAGCGCACAAGGATCACATTGATCGAGCTGATTGAAGCCATCCGTGCCCAGCGGCTTGCGGTAGGCCAGCAGGTCGGCATCTTCGGGTTTCACGGGATCGTAGTTCTCAAGCGCGACGTCGAACGACTGCAGCGATCGCGCGAGCCGGGACCGCACGCGCATGCATGTGCAAAGAGTATGGTGTCCGCTGCCGAATTCGGCCGATCCGTGGGCTTGCGCGACAACGGCCATTTCCTCGCCCTGATCGAGTTCCGCCTGAACAACGCGATCAGGCGGCCGCATGACTGTAGTTGCGAGCGCGCTCCCGCCGGATCATCGCCAGAACGAGGGTAATGACGGCGGCAAGAAGCTTCCTCAGGTGGGCGAGGATCTTGCGGATGTTGTGGC
>NZ_VDEK01000084.1:0-2272 GCF_007668225.1 Cereibacter sediminicola
ACCAAGGCTGGCAGGTGAATCAATTCACCGCACCAACTTGTGGGTAACTGCAAGCCTCGGCGGAGCCTTACGAATAAGCCGGGCCAAGATGGAGAACCGCGCGTCCCGCTCCTCATACAGGGGCCGACCTCGAGGGGCCATTCTTCGCCGGAGGTTTCAGGACACCGATCGACTCTCAGGCCATCTTCCACTCACCACTAGCCGCTTTTCGCGCCCGCCCGGGGTTTGGGCGGGCGCGCGTTCGTGAGCCCGCGGTCATGGGCACGGGTGCGTAAAGTCCGGCCGTGGCGCAGCAGCGCCAAGACGGTGCGAGCCATCTTCGCGGCCAAGGCGACGACGGCAACATTCTGGTGGGCCCGTCTCAGGAGCGCCCGCAGCCGCGCACCGACCTCGGTGTCGCCCCTCGCGAGCGTCGACATCGCCGACCGGGCGCCTTGGATCAGCATCTTTCGCAGATATCTGCTGCCACGCTTGGCCATTCCGAGCAGCCGTAGTTTGCCGCTGGTGGTGGCTTGGCGCGGCACCAGGCCCAGCCATGCGGCGAGGTCGCGGCCCTTGCCGAAGGTTGCCGCGTTTCCGACCGCGGCCACGAGAGCGGTCGCGTTCAATGCCCCGATGCCGCGAATGCTGGTCAGTCACCTGGCCCTGTCGTCGCTGCGCGCCATGGCGGCGAACTCGGCGTCGAATGCTGCAACCCGGCGGTCCAGTTCGTCCCACCGGGCGGGCATGTCGCTGAGCAGGAAGACCATGCGCGGGTTCAGGGCGTCGGTGCCGTCATCCAGAAGCTCGCGCAACAAGGGGCGCAGAGGGGCGTGCCCCTGCGCCACGATGTGCCCACATTCGAGCAGAAGGCTCCGGATCTGGTTGGTCAGGGACGTGCGCTCACCGACCAGGCGATCGCGCACCCGGTGCAGGGTCTGGGTGTCGAGTTGCTCCTCGCTCTTGAGCTCAAAAAAACGCATGGTCATGGTCGGGCGCGTCGCAGCTTCGGCAATCGCTTCGGCGTCCCGGTCGTCGTTCTGCTGTGCCTTCACGTAACTGCGCGCATCATTCAGTCTCCTTGCAGAGGTTAATCACCCCGCAAGCGGATGATCAATGGTTCCTAACTTTAAGGGTGTGAACACAACAAAAGACGAAACCAAAGACAGCTAGGCGATGCTTTGCCCATGGCCGTAGATTAAGTGTTTCAACCCTTTATTGCCGCAGGGAGTGGTATTGCATGTATCTTCCAAAGCCTTCAGAGACCGAGCAAATGCCCGATCAAGCTCCATCGATATATGGGATTGACTTGGAAGCCGTAGCGCATGCCCTTGACCAGCAGGCGGAGGAGAACTGCAAGGTCCCTGTGGGCTTCTGGTTGCTGATCTTCTCGGGACTCGGCCTGCTGCTTTTGCTGGTCCTCTTCGCCCTCGCCTTCTTCTGAAGACAGCTCCCGCGCTTCTCAACCCGGCTTATTCGGGGAACTCCCCAGGATGCGGTTGCATGCGCCAGAAAGCGTCGTATATTTAGTTCAGCCTGAACAACGCGATCAAGTACCCGCGTGGCTATAATCCTGGAGCTGCCCCCGCCGGATCACCGCGAGGACGAGGGCGATGACGACAGCCAGAAACTTCCTCAGGTGGGCGAGGATCTTGCGGATGTTGTGGCCGCAGCCGCAGGGGACGGCGAAGGTGCCCTTCAGAAAGCAGCGCGCGAGCCTTCCGTCGGTCTTCCTGTGACCCGGGCTCAATGCTGCTGCGTCGGCGCAGCGCCGGTGGCAGGCCGCGGCGGGTGCCGCTGATCAGGACCTGGGTGTGCTGGACGCCGTGGCACTTGTAGCCGCGGCCGACGACGGTGCGCTTGGGTGGGTGGTGACCTGCCACGGGAGTTTCATCCAGCCGCGACCGGAGCCCGATGGTCATTTATACCTTTCGGCGCGGGGTGAGCAATCGCCCGGCACGCGGAGCTTTCATCTCGCGCAGCGGGTCGGGCGATTGCTTGGGCGAGGTGCAGGGCGAAGCCTGCGGGGGTCTGGTAGTCCGGCCTGAACAACCGTGAAGTGGTTGATCCAAGGCGATAAACCCGAGGTTTTGGTGGCCATGGCCTGCAGGATTTCATAGGATTCGGCGCGGAACCCTGCAATTTTGGCCCGTCGCATGAAGCATCGTCCCCGTCCTCCCGAGCAGAACGACCTCTTCCGGCCGCGCCTCGTCGACATGATCGACATGCGTCACGAGTTGGTCACGCTGGCGGGGCTGATCGACTGGGAGTTCTTCGAGCGCGAATGGGCCGG
>NZ_VDEK01000085.1:0-2234 GCF_007668225.1 Cereibacter sediminicola
GCCGAGGCATTCGCCTTAGCGGCTTAACATGTGCAGATTCCGCTGGGTCGATACAGTCGTTCACATCGCAACGAACGGCGGCTTCCCGCCCCTTTTGTGCATCTTCATAAAGAATGGCGCCTTGCGGAAAACCTTTTTGCTGTACTGTCAACCGACGAAAGTTCGATTTCTGTTCCATCTCACTGAGCGCGACCCCGGTCGAAGTGTTCAGGTCAGTCGTCCGGAAAAATGATTAATTACATCGCCTTAAGGAGAATTCACCAAACTCGCGCAGTCATGAGGTCCGGAGAGTATCGGCTCTGAGAGACCGTTTCCGAGCCTCTTTGCGCTGGCGGCGGTGCTCAGCCTCTCCCGCATAACCCTCGAAAACAACGGAAAAATCCGGCCGCAGCCGGATCGAGAGAACGCTTTCGCGGGGGCAAGTGGCGGAGGGGGTGGGCCTGGTATCCAACCTTCTCCACCTCAGACAGTTTCGCCTGACAGAACAGATCGAAACATTTTCAATGACTTACGATAAGTAGTCGTCCTTGAGCCGTGCCATCTGGTGCATGCGTTCGTGCAGGACGGTCACGATGCCGGTGTCGCCGTTGGAAAGCCGCCGCCAGTACACGAAATGGCGCTCGTAGCGGAAGAAGTACCCCTCCACCCCGAACTCGGCCGGTACGGGTCTCGACACGACGCCCCGCGTCTCAATCTGTTCGAAGGCGGCGAACAATCCGGTGATGTAGGTCTCGGCCTGCGCCTCGCCCCAGCGGTCGCGGGTGTAGCGGTAGATCTCGTCGAGGCGTAGCGAGGCCGCCTCCTGGACGCGGATCGCCATCCGATCAGGTCCGGTTCCGGGCAATCACCTCGGCGGCGGTCAGAGGCCTGTAGCTGTCCTCGGGCGCGGCGAAGGCGCGGTTCAGCTCGGCCTTGAGGCGGTCGAAAGCCTCGCGCTCGGCGCGCTCCTTGTCGCGGCGGATCAGGTCGCGGATGTACTCGCTGACGTTTTCGTAGTCCCCGTCCTCGCCGACATTGGTCGCCACGAACTCGCTCAGGGCGCCGCTTACGCGGACTGTCATGGTGGTGGTGCGGGACATGGCGTGCCTCCTTCTAGCATGTATTCAAGATAACCAAAAACGAACACGACCGCAAGCTCGGCGGCACACGGCCCTGCGCGATCCGCGGGGCCGCTGACGATGCGCCTAGTCCTAGTCATCCTCCAGCACCACCCTGTCTGCCAGGACCAGCAGCACGATCAGCACGGCCTCGGAATGACGTGCAAGGGACACAAGGGGTGCTCGCCGCTCGGGCCTCGCTCGCCCTGAAACCAGTACTTCACCGTCCGCTCGCTGGCGCCCGTCCAGCGCATCGCCGACTTGATCGCGCGGTGCGTCGATCCGAGTTCCACGTGCAATGCCATGGCAATGGCGCGTCTATAGTCATCCGGAATTTCGTCCAGGTGCACAATTGTGCCCATCTTCGGCACAACTGTGCCCATCTTGATCCGCACCTTCATGTTCCTCTCCGCTAAATACTTGGAGAGCCAACAAAACGGCAGAATCCATATGTGTCCGCGACGGCGCCATTGAGCGGCCACTCAAGGGCGATCGATCTTATAAGGGGATGGCGATGACCTGCGAGATCACCGCGCAGCCGCAGGCAGACCTGCCTGCGCCCTCTCCGACGACGATCCAGCCTGCCAAGCGTTATGGGAGGGCATTGCTGCGTTCAGGACGCACCGCGCCAAGTGAGAAACGAGTGGCCGGTTGCGGGGAGGCTGGTCGCGTCCTCGATTGGCCGAGCCGCAAATCGAAAGGCTGAGCCGGGCGGAACGCATGCGAGGTCAAGGCGGCATCAGACAGATGGAAAACGGTCCGGCAGAGCCGGACGTGCCCGCCGTCGCCTATGTCCGGATGTCGACCGATCACCAGAAGTACTCGACCGAGAACCAGCTGGACGTCATCCGCAGCTACGCTTCCACCCGCGGCCTGCAGATCCTGCGTGTGTTCGAGGATTCAGGGCGTTCCGGTCTTCGGCTCGACGGCCGCGAGGCGCTGCAGAACCTGATGGCCGAGGTCCAATCCGGCCATGCCGACTTCAAGGCGATCCTCGTCTATGATGTCAGCCGCTGGGGGCGCTTTCAGGATGCCGACGAGGGTGCCTACCACGAGCACGTCTGTTCCCGCGCGGGCATCCGGTGTTGATTTCCACGCAGAACTGACCCGGGATTTCCATTGAGAAGTGACCCGGCT
>NZ_VDEK01000086.1:0-2232 GCF_007668225.1 Cereibacter sediminicola
CGCTTCCCGATGCGCGTCGATGAATCCCACCATTACTTCGACCGGCGGTCGAGCAGTAAGCGAGATTTTGTCCCCATTGGGTTTGGGTGTTCCGTCGAGGGCGGGCGGGGAGCACGCTGATCGCATTTTCCATGATGGAGGATTGCGATGGCGGATGGTGGAGATGGCGGCGCGCTGCGGTATTCGGTGATCTCTGGTCCGACGGGTCGGCGCCAGTGGCCCGACGAGGTCAAGGCGCGGATCGTGGCGGAGAGTTTCGTGCCCGGCGTCCGGGTCGGGGATGTGGCGCGGCGGCACGGGGTGCTCCCCTCGCAGCTGACGACGTGGCGGCGGATGGCGAAGGACGGACACCTCGCGCTGCCATGGGAGAGCGTCGGGCTCTCCGAGCCGGATTTCGTCCCGCTGATCGTCGAGGAGGATGCCGCGCCTGCCGAGGCGGCGGCGGTGCCTTCCGTGACCGGCAGCCGGATGGAGATGCCGATCGAAGTGGTGGTGGGCGCGGTCGTGGTCCGGCTTCCGGCCGAGGTGCCGGTCGCGCGGCTCTCGGCGCTGGTGCGGGCCCTGGCGGAGGCCTCGCCGCGATGATCGTGCCGGCTCAGCGGCTCGCCATCGTGATCGCGACGCAGCCGGTGGACTTCCGCTGCGGTCATGATGCGCTTGCGGCGATCGTGCAGACGCGGCTCGGGCTCGACCCGCACTCGGGGCTGATGGTGGTGTTCCGCTCGAAGCGGAAGGACCGGGCGAAGATCCTGGTCTGGGACGGCAGCGGGCTCGTGCTCGTCTACAAGCGGCTCGAGCAGGGCAGCTTCTCCTGGCCGCGGGTTCAGGAGGGCGTAGCGCGGATTTCCCGAGCTCAGTTCGAAGCTTTGTTCGACGGGCTCCAGTGGCAGCGCCTGGACGCGCGACAGGTGGTGCAGCCGGGTGCTGCGGCCTGAGCAACCTGTTGCTTTGGCTTTATTTTGTTGCGGTTGTCGGGTCATGCGATAGACTTTGGGCATGACGCTTCCGAAGGGTCCTGCGCTCCTGGACCGCCTGCCTCCCGAGGTTCGGGCGGTGCTGGAGGCGCAGGCCTTCGCCCTCTCGGCCGAGCGGGCGCACCGCCAGCATCTGGAAGCCGAGCATGCCGCGTTGCAGGCTGATGCGGCGAGAACGGCGGCGGAAAGGGCGGTCATGGCCGCCGAGAATGCCCGGATGAAGGAGCTTCTGGAGGAACTGGAGCCGCTCATCCGGCAGCTCCGCCTCGCCCGGTACGCGCCCAGCTCGGAGAAGCTCGACCCCGACCAGCTTCAGCTGTGCTTCGAGGAACGAGCCATCGCGGCGCCACCGGTCCGAGCCCGAGGGCGAGTGAACAGGCTGTCGCCGCGGTGAAGGAGAAGCACGGGGAAAAGGATGCGCCCGGCGCGGAGGCCGAAGAGGCGCCTGCGACCGGCAAGCGCCGCGGGCGGCCGACGAAGGAAGAGGCCCCCGTCCGGCGCTCGTTGCCGAAGGACCTGCCGCGGATCGAGGAACGGATCGAGCCCGACAGCCTGATCTGTCCGTGCGGCTGCGGCCAGATGGTGCAGATCGGTGAGGTGGAGGAGGATCAGGAAACGGTCCGGGGGACCGTTTCCCCGACGACCCTCGGAACGTCTCGACATCGTCCCTGCCCAGCTGCGGGTGATCGAGACCGTCCGCCCGCGCTACGCCTGCCCGAAGGGGCGTGCGGGCATCGTCCAGGCGCCGCCGCCCGCCTGGCTGATCGAGGGAGGGCTGCCCACCGAGGCTTTCATCGCCTGGCTCCTGGTCTCGAAATATGCCGACGCGCTGCCGCTCTACCGGCTCTCGCAGATCCTCGCCCGCTCCGGCGTGGTGATCGACCGCTCGACGCTGGCCGACTGGGGTGAAGAGCGGTCCCGAAGGGATCGAACCGTCCAGTGGACGGTTCGAAGGGATGAACGCGCGACGCGCCAGGGCGGCCTTCCACCTCGACGCGATCGTCCGGCGGATGCTGGAGCATCTGAAGGCCTCGACCAAGCTCTTCATGGAGTTCGCAGGGGACCGTGGCGCCAGTGGCGCCGCGTAAGCCCCGGAGAACGCGACGGCGCCGGTGCTGGATCCTGGTCGCGGCCGGACCAGGACCGGGTTCATCTGGGCCCTGACCCGCGATGATCGACGATGGTCCGGACCGGGACCGGTGATCACCGTGTTCACCTATGCGCCCGGCCGGGGCGGCACCCACGCCGAGGAGATCCT
>NZ_VDEK01000087.1:0-2038 GCF_007668225.1 Cereibacter sediminicola
TCCCGCCGAGGCATTCGCCTTAGCGGCTTAACATGTGCAGATTCCGCTGGGTCGACACACCCAGCCGGCGCAGGTCGCGCAGCAGCTTGATGTCGAGCGCCCTCACCACGTCACCTCGGACGGCTCGGCGCGCACCGCGTTCCGCTCCTCGCGCGCGATGCGGCCATCCGCCATGTAGAGCACGCGATGCGCGATCCGCGCGATGGCTGCGTTGTGGGTGATGATCGCCGTCGCCGCGCCGAGATCGCGGTTCACCTCGACCAGCGCGGCAAGGACCGTGACGCCCGTCGCGCTGTCGAGCGCCCCCGTCGGCTCGTCGCAAAGCAGGATCTCGGGGCGCTTGGCAATGGCGCGGGCGATGGCGACGCGCTGCTGCTCGCCGCCCGACAGCTCGGCCGGGAAGTGATCCAGCCGGTGGCCGAGGCCCACGCGCTCCAGCGCCTCCTCGGGGCGCATCGGGTCGGCGGCGATCTCGGTCACCAGCGCCACGTTCTCGCGCGCGGTCAGTGAGGGCACGAGGTTGTAGAACTGGAAGACGAAGCCCACATGCGCGCGCCGGAAGGCGGTCAGCGCCGCTTCGGGCAGCCGGGCGATGTCCCTGCCGTGAAAGAGCACCCGGCCTTCGGTCGGCCGGTCAAGCCCGCCGAGGATGTTCACCAGCGTCGACTTGCCCGAGCCGGAAGCGCCGAGAAGCACCACGATCTCGGCCGGCTGCAGGCTCAGATCGACACCCCGCAGGGCCTGCACCTCGATCAGGCCACTGCGATAGACCTTGGTAATGGCCTCCGTGCGCAGCACGGCGGCGCAAGCGTCGCGGCTCGCCGACATAAGCGCAGCCTGCCCTTTGCCCGGCCGGCGGCCCATGATCGGCGTCAAGCGCCGGACGTTGGCCTCATTCTGGTGGCCGAAATGCGCACGACGCAGCCTGGACCCTGATCCCGCAAGCCCCGCCGCGCAGCAAAGGAACGGCCGGAGTCTGGGGACCCTGAGCCCTTCGAAGACATCGCCGGCGCCGCACGAGGCGGGCCGCCGCCCGCATGAACGGCCTCAGCCTTGCGGCCCGGCCGAGATCACGCGGCCGCGCCATCGCCGTTCTTCCTGTCCTGTGCGCGCAGCGCAACCAGACCCGGCAGATCCTCTGCCGAAAGCGTCTCGCGCTCCATCAGGAGGCGCGCGCCGTCCTCGAGGGCGGATCGGTGCTCGGTCAAGACGGTGGTGGCGCGGGACAGGCCCTCTTCGACCAGCGCCCGGATGGCGATGTCGATCTCGCGCTCGGTCGCATCCGCGATATTCCGGCGCTCGAGGCCCATCCCGCCGAGGAAGCGGCTCGGCTCCACGGCATATGCGCGGTTGCCCAGGGTGGATCCATCCCGTAGCGCGCCACCATCTCGAGCGCGATCTCGGTGGCGCGCTGCAGGTCGTCGGCCGCACCGGTCGAGATCTCGCCGAAGACCAGTTGCTCCGCGGCCCGGCCGCCCAGCAGGACGGCGATACGGTTACGCAACTCGTCCGCCGAGATCAGGAAGCGGTCCTCGGTCGGGCGCTGGATGGTGTAGCCGAGGGCCCCCACGCCGCGCGGGATGATCGAGACCTTCACCACCGGATCGATGCCGCCGAGGCAACGCGTCGCGGCTGGCGGCTGCTCGGGCCGGATCCCGAGGACGACCCTAACTACCGTCTCTACCGCCATTCCTGCGGCCACGAGCAGCGTGTGGCGCGGGCGAACATGCAGAGTGGCCGGTTCACCTGCGGCAAATGCGGACTGGCTTGGCCGGCGGCGCCGAACAACCTCTATACGATGCGCTTCACGCTGACGGACGGCACGCCGGCAGTGAAGCTCGGCCACTCGAACAACGTGGAGGGAAGGTTCCAGGACCAGCTCCGACTCCGCGACGACCTGCCAGCGGAGGTCCTGCAGACGGTGCGGATGCCGAGCGGCGTCGAGGCGCTGCGCGTCGAGAAGCGGCTGCATGCCACGCTGAAGCGCCGCTTTCCCTGGGCAGTGCTGCCGGCCGAGCGGTTCCGCGGCGTGATCAAG
>NZ_VDEK01000088.1:0-1996 GCF_007668225.1 Cereibacter sediminicola
TGTGTTTCGGCGTGCAATTTTGACCCCCCAGGCGGGGTGATCGGCGTCCAATTTTGACCCCCCTCAGCATTCGTCGGACCGTCCGTTGCGAGGCAGCGGGCGGAGGGGGAGTTGAAGCGAGTGGATACGATCGCGCGCGTGCGACGGGCCTTTCATGTGCAGGGCTGGTCGGTGAAGAGGATCGCCAGGGAGCTGCACGTGTCGCGGAACACTGTGCGGAAGATCCTGCGGTCGGACGAGACTGATTTCAGCTACGAGCGCGAGCGGCAGCCGATGCCGCGGATTGGTCCGTGGCAGGAGAAGCTCGACGCCTTCCTGGTCGGCAACGCGAACAAGCCGTCGCGCGAGCGGCTCACGCTGATCCGGATCTACGAGGATCTGCGGGCGGCCGGCTACGAGGGCGGCTATGACGCCGTCCGCCGTTATGCCCGCGCTTGGTCGAAGAGCCGCGGGGCGGTGACGGCCGAGGCCTATGTCCCGCTCTATTACGCGCCGGGCGAGGCCTATCAGTTCGACTGGAGCCATGAGGTGGTGCTGATCGCGGGCGTCACCGTGACGGTGAAGGTTGCCCACGTCCGGCTCTGCCACAGCCGGATGTTCTTCGTGCGGGCCTACATGCGCGAGACGCAGGAGATGGTGTTCGACGCCCATGACCGGGCCTTCGCCTTCTTCAGGGGCGCCTGCACGCGCGGCATCTATGACAACATGAAGACGGCGGTGGAGGCGGTCTTCACGGGCAAGGAGCGGAAGTACAACCGTCGCTTCCGGCAGATGTGCAGCCACTTCCTGGTCGAACCCGTCGCCTGCACCCCCGCGTCGGGCTGGGAGAAGGGCCAGGTCGAGAACCAGGTCGGCCTCGTCCGCGAGCGGTTCTTCACGCCGCGGCTGCGGGTCCGGAGCCTCGAGGAGCTGAACGCCTGGCTCCTGGACAAGTGCGTGGCCTACGCCAAGGCGCACAAGCATCCCGAGCAATCCGACCGGACGATCTGGGAGATGTTCGAGGCCGAGCGCCCCCACCTCGTGCCCTATGCCGGGCCCTTCGACGGCTTCCACAGCGTGCCGGCGTCCGTGTCCAAGACCTGCACCGTCAGGTTCGACAACAACAAGTATTCTGTGCTGGCCACTGCGGTCGGGCGCCCGGTCGAGGTCCACGCCTATGCCGATCGGATCGTCATCCGGCAGGACGGCGTCATCGTCGGCGAGCACCAAAGGATCTTCGGGCGCGGCCAGACCGTCTACGACCCTTGGCACTATGTGCCTGTTCTGGCGCGCAAACCGGGCGCCCTGCGCAACGGCGCCCCTTTCCGCGACTGGGTGCTGCCGCCCGCGCTGGCCGCGATCCGGCGCAAGCTGACGGGCTCGGACGACGGCGACCGGCAGATGGTGCAGATCCTGAGCTGCGTCGTGGCCGACGGGTTGCCAACTGTCGAAGCCGCCTGCCGCGAAGCCCTCGACCAGGGCGTCCATTCCGCGCCGGTCATCATCAACATTCTGGCTCGCCGCAAGGATGCCGCCCCGCCACCGCTGCTGCTGACGCCTGCCAGCCTTCGCCTGACCCATGCGCCGGTGGCCGACTGCGCCCGATACGACAGCCTCAGGAGGACCAGCCGACATGGACCGCACCCAGATCCTCGACCTGATGACCGCCCTCAAGCTTTACGGGATGCGCAGCGCCTATGACGAGGTCATGGCGAACGGCATCAAGCGCCAGCACGAGCCACCGAGGATCGTCGGAGACCTGCTCCAGTCCGAGATCGCCGAGAAGCAGGCGCGCTCGATCCGCTACCAGATGACGATCGCCAAGCTGCCGCTGGCCAAGGACATCGAGCAGTTCGACTTCGACGGGACGCCCGTCAACGAGGGCCTCGTGCGCGAACTGGCGACGGGAAACTTCGTCGCCGACCAGCGCAACGTCGTGCTCGTCGGCGGCACGGGCACCGGCAAGAGCCATCTCGCGATCGCCATCGCCCGCGCGCTCATCCGCGCTGGCACCCGC
>NZ_VDEK01000089.1:0-1777 GCF_007668225.1 Cereibacter sediminicola
CATAAATCAACAACCGGCTCCGGTCGCGGCTGGATGAAAGACCAGTGGCAGGTCAGTAAGGCTTGTGACGGACCGAGGAGTTGCGGTGGCGCATGCCGCCCATCCCCGGCTGCGCGCCGCAAGCCACCCAGCATCTTCGAAGCCGCGGCGCCGTGCCAGGTCTGGAGTTGGGACATAACGTGGCTGCCCGGACCGATCGCCGGTGCCTTCTTCTACCTCTACCTCATCGTCGACATCTTCAGCCGCAAGATCGTCGGCTGGGAGGTCCACGACCGCGAGACCTCGGACTTCGCGGCCGAGGTGCTCAAGCGCGCCGTCTGGTCCGAGAAGTGCCTGACCAGCCCGCTCGTAGTTCGCGAATGGTTTGATCGGAAGAGGGATCGACAGTCTGCTGGGCTGGTGCTGGCTGGCACTTCGGCATGATCTGACCCTCATGCCCATCGACCTGATGCGTGTCCTTCCGTTGATCTGTCGGTCATCCGAAGCGCCAGCCAGTGAGGCTTTGCCTCGAAGATGCACGGTGACCCGAGAAGGGCGTGACCATCGGGTCTCGTGACTGTCCTGCCCCGGCATTCTTCCTGGCGAGCCACGTTCAGGTTTCTGAAGGAAGGGGCCAGCCCATGGCTGTGAATTCTTTCGTTATCGGTGGTGTCGATACCCACAAGGATCTGCACATCGCCGCGGTCGTCGACCATGTTGACCGGCTTCTTGGCGTGGAAAGCTTCCCGACCACCAGGCAGGGGTATCGCCAGATGCTCTCCTGGATGCGGTCCTTCGGGGGCCTTGAGCGCATCGGCATCGAATGCTCGGGCAGCTATGGCGCGGGGCTGCTGCGCACCATGCAGGAAGCTGGCGTCCCTGTGCTGGACGTGACGGCACCCGACAGGCACGACCGCCGGCGGCGAGGCAAGAACGGCGATTTCGATGCCGAAATTGCGGCACATGCCGCTTACGCCTCAAGCGCGTTCGCGGTAACTCGAACCGGTGGCGTTCACCCCTCCTCTGGCTCATCATGGACACGCCGTCATACTTGGCGCGCCACTTGTAGAATGTCGCGCTGCTGATCCCATGCTCACGGCAGATCTCGGGCACAGCCAGACCATCCCGCGGCCTGCCGCAGCACGCCCATGATCTGCGCCTTGGCAAAACGTCGCTTCTTCATCTGAATCTTCTCGTCCATCTTGCCGAACCCGATTTCGGGCGATTTCGGCTGCAACTCGCGGCGGTCGGCGCAAAAAACAGACGACCCAATCTTGCCCAAAACCTGCTCCGGACGGTGCGTTTCCACGCCATTTCAGGCAGTTGAGGTCTCCGTCGTGGCAGACTTACGGTCCTCGAATTTTCGCTTGTATGTGCACGGCTTGACCTGCTAGACGGGTCAGCGGAGACGTGGCCGAGCGGTCGAAGGCACACCCCTGCTAAGGGTGCAGACCCCCAAAGGGTCTCGAGGGTTCGAATCCCTTCGTCTCCGCCATACAACCTCGTTAAGCGTCTGATATTTTGTGAGAAAACGCTTCGGCGAGGAAGTTCTTCCGCCGACCCTTCCCCCATTAACTGCTGGAACATTGTGGAAGCTGGCGAACGTGCTCGGTAGTGGCCGCTATTTCCGTTCCTAGCAGTATCAACTTTCAGTTCTTTTAGCGATTTAAGGTTTTTTCAGGAGGGCGGGCCGCAAGGTTCCACATCCCGCAGATGATCTCCTGCCTTGGCCCGCTCAGGACAGTAAGCTGACGCCGAGGGCCGTCTTGACTTACCGGCTTTTCTCATCGGCCATGAT
>NZ_VDEK01000008.1:0-127699 GCF_007668225.1 Cereibacter sediminicola
AAAAGAAGGAGGGCACCACCATCTTGACACCGGCCTGAGACCTACGACCCAATAGCCAAGCCGGGTCACTTCTCAATGGAAATCCCGGGTCAGTTCTGCGTGGAAATCAACAATGTCTGCTAAGTGTCTGCAATTACACCAGAAGGTCAACAAAACTACCGCTTTCAGTAGCAAAGTTCTGGTAAGCAATGTTATGTAATAAAAGTGATCCGACTTAAGAGTGCCTTGAAGCGGCCCGCCGCCTTGGGCTAAGCGATCCATACCCTGTAGGAGCGTTGTCATGTCCTTCGATCGCCGTATCAAGATCGCCCCCTCGATCCTTTCCGCAGATTTCGCCAATTTTGGTGCCGAATGCCGCGCCATCGAGGCCCAGGGCTGCGATTGGGTGCATGTCGATGTCATGGACGGGCATTTCGTGCCCAACCTGACCTTCGGGCCGGCCATGTGCGCGGCGATCCGGCCGCACATCAAGGGCACGATGGACGTCCACCTGATGATCGCGCCGGTCGATCCCTACATCGACGCCTTTGCCAGCGCCGGCGCCGATGTCATCACCGCCCATCTCGAAGCCGGTCCGCACATTCACCGCACGCTTCAGGCCATCCGCGGCGCAGGCTGCAAGGCCGGTCTTGCGCTGAACCCCGGCACCGGCCTCGACGCGGTGGCGCATCTGCTCGACCTGCTCGACCTGGTCTGCGTCATGACCGTCAACCCCGGCTTCGGCGGGCAGAAATTCATCGAGAGCCAGGTGGACAAGGTGCGCGATCTGCGGGCCCTGATCGGGGATCGGCCGATCCATATCGAGATCGACGGAGGCGTGACGCCCGAGACCGCGCCTCGGGTGGCGGCCGCAGGCGCCGACGTGCTGGTGGCGGGCTCGGCCGTCTTCAAGGGCGGCTCGGTGGACAATCCCGCACCATACGGCGCCAACATCCGCGCGATCCGCGAGGCGGCCGAAGGCGCCCTCGCCCAGACGTTCGCCGCGAAATAATCATTGCAGGCAGCGGGTTGCCGCCCGCGGCTCAACCATGATCCGAAGTCAGCGAGCGGCCCGGCCGCTCGTTTCCGTTCCGGGGGCTGGCACCAGGGAGCGCCGGCACCCCGAGGACATGAAAAAGGCGCGACCCGAAGGCCGCGCCCCTGGAACGGGATCAGGACCGGATCAGCCGGCGAGGGTCTTGGCGACCTCGGCGGCGAAATCCTCTTTCTCCTTCTCGATGCCCTCGCCCACGGCCATGCGGACAAAGCCCAGGATCTCCACACCGGCCTGTTTCGCGGCTTCGGCCACGGTCAGGTCCGGGTTGATCACGAACTTCTGGCCGAGCAGCGTGTTCTCTTCGAGGAACTTCTTCATCCGGCCCGGGATGATGTTGTTTTCGATCACCGAATCCGGCTTCGGCTTGGCCGAGGCAGCGTTCTCCTCCAGCGCCTTCTGGGTCTGGACGGTGCGCTCGCGCTCGACCACGGCCGGGTCGAGATCGGCTTCCGACAGCGCCATCGGCGAGGTCGCGGCGATGTGCATGGCGATCTGCTTGGCGATGCCGGTGTCGGTGCCCTTCACGGCCACAAGAACGCCGATCTTGCCGAGGCCATCGGCCGCCGCGTTGTGGACATAGGCCGCAACCGAGTCGCCCGAGATCTTGGCCATCCGGCGCAGGGTCATGTTCTCGCCGATGACGGCGATGGTTTCCTGCAGCGTGGTCTCGACCGTCTTGCCGCCCATGTCGGCCGCCTTCAGCGCCTCGACCTCATCGACCGACAGCGCGGCCTTGGTGAAGCCCATCACCATCGCCTGGAAGTCCGCGTTCTTGGCCACGAAGTCGGTTTCCGAGTTCACCTCGACCGCCACGCCGGTGCCGCCATCGACGAAGACGCCGACGAGGCCCTCGGCCGCGGTGCGGCCGGCCTTCTTCGCCGCTTTCGCCAGACCCTTGGTGCGCAGCCAGTCCACGGCGGCTTCCATGTCGCCGTCGGTCTCGGTCAGCGCCTTCTTGGCGTCCATCATGCCTGCGCCGGTCGATTCGCGCAGTTCCTTCACCATCTGGGCGGTGATTGCCATTGCGGCTCTCCTCAGTGAATTGGAAAAACCCGGACGGGGTGTACCCCCCGCCCGGTAACGGGATTGCGACGAACGGCCGATCAGGCCTCGAGCGTCTCTTCCTCGGGGGCCACGTCGAGCGCGCCAAGGTCGATGCCGGCGGCGCCCATCTGGGCGCTCATGCCGTCGAGGGCCGCACGCGACACGAGATCGCAGTAAAGCGCGATGGCGCGGGCCGCGTCATCATTGCCCGGGATGATGTAATCCACGCCCTTGGGCGAGTTGTTGGTATCGACCACGGCCACGACCGGGATACCCAGCTTCTGCGCCTCGGCGATGGCGAGGTCTTCCTTGCCCACGTCGATGATGAAGATCAGGTCCGGGGTGCCGCCCATCTCGCGGATGCCGCCGAGCGACGCCTGCAGCTTCTGCTGCTCACGCTCCATGTTCAGCCGTTCCTTCTTGGTCAGGCCTTCGGCGCCGTGGGCGAGCAGCTCGTCCAGGTTCTTCAGGCGCTGGATCGACTGCGAGACGGTCTTCCAGTTGGTGAGCGTGCCGCCCAGCCAGCGGTGGTTCATGTAGTGCTGCGCGCATTTCTCGGCGGCTTCGGCGATCGGCTTCTGGGCCTGACGCTTGGTGCCGACGAAGAGGATGCGGCCGCCCTTGGCGACGGTGTCGCGCACGACCTTGAGCGCCTGGTCCAGCATCGGGACCGTCTGCGTCAGGTCGACGATGTGGATGCCGTTGCGGTCGCCGTAGATGAACTCTGCCATCTTCGGGTTCCAGCGAGCGGTCTGGTGGCCGTAGTGAACGCCAGCTTCAAGCAGCTGACGCATGGAAAACTCGGGGAGCGCCATGGTCCTGTCCTTTCCGGTTTGCGCCTCGGCGAAGCCTTGTAGAGGGTGTGCCCCCAACCGGTGGACCCACGGGGATGTCTCCCCCGAGGGCCCGGGCTTCGCCTGTGAAGTGCGCGCGCTTTAGCCCTCCCGTGCGGGGATTGCAAGCCCCGCGACGTTCCGGCGAGGAGAGGCGCTTGCCCGCGCGCGCCGGAGCGGGCATCAAGCCGGTATGAGCCTGCCCGACATCCTCTGCATCGGTTCCGCCCACTGGGATCTGATCGGCCACACGGCCCATGCGCTTCCGGCGGGCGCCGACGTGCCGGGCACCGTGTCGCGGATGCCGGGGGGCGTGGCCTTCAACATCGCCCGCGCCCTCGCCCACGAGGGGCTCTCGGTGGCGCTGCTGTCCGCGGTCGGGGCGGATGCCGAGGGCGAAGGGCTGGCGCGGGCCGGTGCGGCGGCCGGGATCGACATGCGCTTCCTCCACCGCGGCACGGCGACCGACCTCTATCTCGCGCTCGAGTCGCAGGGCGCGCTGGTGGCCGCGGTGGCCGATGCCCGTGCCCTGGAAGAGGCCGGCGAGGCCGTGCTGGCGCCGCTCCTCGACGGGCGCCTGGCCGCGCCCGCCCTGCCCTTCGCCGGCCCGCTGGTGATCGACGCGAACCTGCCCGAGGCGGTTCTGGACCGGCTCGCAGCCTCCGTCCGCGCCTGCGCGAGCCTGCGGCTGGCGCCCGCAAGCCCCGCCAAGGCGCCGCGCCTAGCGCCGCTCATGGGCCACCCGCGCGCGGTGCTCCACCTCAACCGCGCCGAGGCGGGCATGATCTGCGGTGCCACCTTTCCGACCTCGCTGGCCGCCGCCGAGGCGCTTCTGGAGGCGGGCGTGCGCCGCGCGATCGTGACCGACGGCGCTCTGCCCGCCACCGACGGCTGCGCCTTGCGCGGCCTTCTGCAGGCCTGCCCGCCCGCCGTCGTCGGCCGCCGGGCCACCGGGGCGGGCGATGCCTTCCTCGCCGCCCATCTTGCCGCCGAACATCGCGGCGCGGGACGTGAGGCCGCGTTCGCGGCCGCCCTCGCCGCCGCCGCATCCCTTGTCTCAGGAGATCTCAGCCCATGACCGCACCGCTTGCCCTTCATCCCGAGGTCGCCGAGGCGCTGGACGCAGGACAGCCCGTCGTGGCGCTGGAATCGACCATCATCACCCACGGCATGCCCTATCCGCAGAATGTCGAAACTGCGCGCGAGGTCGAAGCCGAGGTCCGTGCGGCCGGCGCCGTGCCGGCCACCATCGCGGTGATGGAGGGCCGGATCCGCGTGGGCCTCGACGATGCCGAACTGGAGCGGCTGGCCCTGGCCGACGAGGTGATGAAGCTCTCGCGCGCCGATCTCGCCGTCTGCCTCACGACAAGGGCAACCGGCTCGACCACAGTCGCGGCCACCATGATCGCCGCCCGGCTGGCCGGCATCGCCGTCTTTGCCACCGGCGGCATCGGTGGCGTGCATCGCGGCGCCGAGCAGAGCTTCGACATCTCGGCGGACCTGCACGAACTTGCCCAGACCGCCGTGACGGTGGTCTCGGCGGGCGCCAAGGCCATCCTCGACCTGCCCAAGACCTTCGAACTGCTCGAGACGCTGGGCGTGCCGGTCATCGCCGTGGGGCAGGACGAGATCCCCGCCTTCTGGTCGCGCCAGTCGGGGCTGCGGGCGCCGATCCGCCTCGACAGCCCCGAAGACATTGCCGCCGCCCACCTCATGCGCGCGCGGCTGGGCCTGCCCGGGGGACAGCTGGTTACGAACCCGATCCCCGCCGAGGCCGAGATCCCCCTCGCCGAGATCGAGGCTGTGGTGGCGCGCGCCATCGCCACCGCCGAGGCGCAGGGCGTCGCCGCCAAATCGGTCACGCCCTTCCTGCTCGACCTGATCTTCGACCTGACCGACGGCCGCTCGCTTGCCGCCAACCGGGCCCTCGTCCTGTCGAACGCCCGCCTCGCCGCCTCCATAGCCCGCGCGCTGGCGAAAGGCTGAATCCGCGGCCCCTTCATTCTCGCCCAAATATCCGCGGGGGTCCGGGGGCAGCCGCCCCCGGCCGCGGCCGGCCCTCAGAGCGCCGTCCAGCCGCCGTCGACCGAGATCGTGGTGCCGGTGATCTGCTCCGCCGCCGCCGAGCACAGGAACACGACTGTCCCGCCGATCTGCGCCGTCGTCGCGAACTGCCGCGAGGGCTGGCGCTGCAGCATGACCTCGCGGATCACCGTCTCGCGGTCCATGTCATGCGCCTTCATCTGGTCGGGGATCTGGGCCTCGACGAGCGGCGTCAGCACATAGCCGGGGCAGATCGCGTTGCAGGTGATCCCCTTTCCGGCCGTCTCCAGCGCGGTCACCTTGGTGAAGCCCACCACCCCGTGCTTGGCCGCCACATAGGCCGACTTGTAGGGGCTCGCCGTCAGGCCATGCGCCGAGGCGATGTTGACGATCCGCCCCCAGCCCGCCGCACGCATCCCCGGCAGGGCGGCCGCCGTGGTGTGGAAGGCCGACGAGAGGTTGATCGCAAGGATCGCGTCCCACTTTCCGGCCGGAAACTCCTCGATCGACGCGACATGCTGGATGCCCGCATTGTTCACGAGGATGTCGCAACCGCCCGCCGTTTCGACCAGCGCCCGGCACTCCTCGCCCTTCGACATGTCGGCGGCGATGTAGCGGCACGGGACGCCATGCTCGCGGCCGATCCTCTCGGCCAGAGCATGATCCTCGTCGCGGTCGGTGAAGGAGTTGATGATCACCTCGGCCCCTGCCCGCGCCAGTTCCTCGGCGCAGCCAAGCCCGATGCCCGAGTTCGAGCCGGTTACGATGGCCCTCTTGCCTTTCAGATCCATGATCCTGCCTCCCGTCGTTTCCACCTGCGCCAGAACTAGCCGGGCGCCGCAGCGATGGCGAGACGGAACGCGCGCGACCCGACGGCTGTCATTCACGAAGCGCGAAAAAAAACGCCGGCACGAAGCCGGCGTTCAGTCGTTGAGGCAGGTTTCATACAGGCAAGAAACCTATCGAGCAGTAGGATACTTATACGACCTTCTCCGCCGGTGTCCAAGGTAAAAGTTTGAAAAGGTTACCGCCCGCCGCTAAATCTGGCGCCCTGCGGACCGGCCATCGAGGAGTTGTTGCCCGAATGATACAGGATTTTCGGCCCGCCCTCCGGGGTCTCATGGCAGCAGCGGGGCTTGCGGTCTGGGGATTCGCGGCCGCCTCGGAACCGCGCCACGGCATAGCTATGTATGGCGAGCCTGCGCTTCCACCGGATTTTGTGTCTCTGCCATATGCCAATCCCGAAGCCCCCAGGGGCGGGCGGATCGTGCTGGGCGAGACGGGCGGATTCGATTCCCTCAACCCCTACATCGTGAAGGGCCGCGCGCCCTACTCGCTTGCCCCGCTCACCGTCGAGAGCCTCATGGGGCGCTCGATCGACGAGCCCTTCACCCTTTACGGCCTTCTTGCCGAATCGGTGGAGACCGACCCGGAGCGGACCTGGGTCGAATTCACCCTGCGCGAGGGCGCGCGATTCTCCGACGGATCGCCCGTGACGGTCGAGGATGTCCTGTGGTCCTTCGAGGAACTGGGCACCCGGGGCATGCCGCGCTACTGGATCGCCTGGCAGAAGATCGCCTCGGCCGAGCAGACCGGCTCGCGGTCCGTGCGGTTCACCTTCACCGAACAGGACCGCGAACTGCCGCTGGTGCTGGGCCTGCGTCCCATCCTGAAGAAGGCCCAGTGGGAGGGGCGCGACTTCGCGGCCTCGGGGTTCGAGGCGCCGATCGGCTCGGGGCCCTACATCCTCGAGAGCTTCGAGCCGGGCCGCTCGCTGCGCTACCGGCGCAACCCCGACTGGTGGGGGCAGGACCTGCCCTTCAACCGCGGCCTTCACAACCTCGACGAGGTGACGGTCGAATATTTCGGCGACAGCAGCGTCGCGTTCGAGGCCTTCAAGGCGGGCGCCCTCTCGGTCTTCCGCGAGACCAGCGCGGCCAGATGGGCGACGCATTACGATTTTCCCGCCGTGCGAAGCGGCGCGATCGTCCGGTCCGAGATCCCGCACGGGCGCCCCTCGGGCATGGAGGGGTTGGTGATGAACACCCGTCGGCCGATCTTCGCCGACTGGCGCGTGCGCGAGGCGCTGATCCAGGCCTTCAACTTCGAGCTGATCAACCGCACCCTCACCGGCGGGGCCGAGCCGCGCATCGCCTCCTATTTCTCGAACTCCGACCTCGGGATGGCGGTGGGTGCGCCGGCCGAGGGGCGCGAACGGGCGCTGCTCGAACCCTACGCGGCCGATCTGTTGCCCGGCACCCTCGAGGGCTACGCGCTGCCGGTCTCGGACGGCGGCGAAGCCAACCGGCAGGGCTTGAGGGTCGCGACGCGGCTTCTTTCCGAGGCGGGATGGCGGGTCGAGGACGGGGTGCTGACAGGCGCCGACGGGCGGCCCTTCCAGTTCGAGATCCTGCTGCCGCAGGGGGCCGATGCAATGATCTCGGCCGCCAACATCTACCGGCAGGCGCTGGCGCGGCTGGGCATCTCGGTCAGCATCGCGGCGGTGGATCCGGCACAATTCAAGCAGCGGGTGGACAACCAGCAGTTCGACATGACGAGCTTCCTGCGCTCGCTCTCGCTCTCGCCGGGCAACGAGCAGATGCTCTACTGGGCGGCGGAGGGCAAGGACGCCCCCGGCTCGCGCAACCTGATGGGGATGGAGAGCCCGGCGGCCGAGGCGATGATCCGCGGGATGCTGGCCACCGACGACCCGGCCGAGTTTCAAGCCTCCGTGAGGGCGCTCGACCGGATCCTGACGGCCGGTAGATATGTCATTCCGATGTGGTATCCTCGGGTTTCGCGGCTGGCGCATGACAGGCACCTGCGCTATCCGGCGACCACACCCATCTATGGCGACTGGCCGGGGTTCCTGCCGGACGTCTGGTGGCAAGAAAACTGAGAGCGAGCAGACAAGATGAAGAAACTGGTGGTTCTGGCGGCCGTGGCGGCCGTCCTTCAGGGCTGCAACACGGTGGCGGGCGTCGGTCAGGACATCACGGGGGGCGCGAACCGCGTCGGCAACTGGATCCTCGGCCCCGGATACTGAGCGGTCCGCTCTCGCCGCCCTACTGGGCGACGAAGATGCGGGGCGGCGCCTTCTCGAGATCGGCCACACGCGCCTGCAGCGCCTCGAGATCGGCCTCGCGCGCGGCCAGCCGTTCCGCCAGTTCTTCGGCCGTGGGCGGCTCGGGCTCATGCTCGCGCGCGCCGGCGATCCCGCTGAAGAGCCGGGCGATCAGCCGCGAGAGATCGTCCATGATCAGGAAGAACGAGGGCACGATCACGAGGCTCAGGACGGTCGAGACGATGATCCCGCCGATCACCGCCGTGGCCATCGGCGCGCGGAACGGCCCGCCCTCGCCCACACCCAGCGCCGAGGGCAGCATCCCGGCCGACATGGCGATCGAGGTCATCACGATCGGCCGCGCCCGCTTGTGACCGGCCTCCATGATCGCGGAGAAGCGGTCCATCCCGCGCGCCCGCATCTCGACCGCGAAATCCACCAGCAGGATCGCGTTCTTGGTCACGATCCCCATCAGCATCAGGATCCCGATCAGCACCGGCATGGACAGGGCCGAGCCGGTCAGGATCAGCGCCGCGGCCACGCCGCCGATGGCCAGTGGTAGCGACAGCAGGATGGTAAAGGGCTGCAGCACCGAGCGGAAGAGCAGGATCAGCACCGTCAGAACAAGCATCAGCCCGAGGATCATTGCATTGCCGAAGCTCGTCATCAGCTCCTGCTGCACCTCGGCGTCGCCCGCCTCCTGGATGCGGACGGTGGGCGGCAGCTCGGTGCTCTCGGTGATCTCCTTGAAGCGCGCCGACGCGGTCCCCAGCGCCACGCCCACCGGCAGGTTCGCCCCGATGGTCGCGCGCCGCTCGCGGTTGAGGCGGTCCACCACGCTCGGCCCTTCCGCGATGCGCAGATCCGCCACGGCCGAGAGCGGCACCTGCACGCCCGAGGCCGTCGTGACCTTGAGCGCCGCGATCCGCGCCAGATCGCCCCGCGCCGAGGTGGCAAGCTGCACCCGGACCGGGATCTGCCGGCCGTCGAGCGAAATCTTGGCAAGGCTTGCGTCGATGTCGCCGATGGTGGCCACCCGCAGGATCTCGGCGATTTGCGCGGTGGTGACACCCAGCCGGGCCGCCTCGTCCGTCCGCGGGGTGATCTGCAGTTCGGGACGGGGCAGCGCCCCTTCCGAGGCCACGTCGGCCAGCAGCGGATCGCCACGCAGCGCCGATTCCAGCCGCGCCACGGCCTCGTTCAGGTCCGCCTCGTTGGTCGAGAGGATCGAGAAGCTCAGGTCGCGCTCACCCCGGTCGTTCAGCTTGAAGGCCCGTGCGTCGGGAATGTCGGACAGCAGCCGGAAGATCTCGGCCTCGATCTCGTTCTGCGGCCGGACCCGGCCCACAGGATCCAGTTGCGGCACGAAGGGCCCCACCAGCGGCAGCCGGCCCGCCAGCGAGACGATCCGGTAGCTCAGCCGGTGGTCGAGCTTTTCCAGCAGCACCGTCACCGCCGCCCGGCGGATGTCGCGCTCGCCCGTGGGTGAGGCGCCGCCCAGCACGAAGACATTCTCGACGCCCCCGACGCCGCGGATCCTTTCCAGCATCGCCAGCGTCGTGCGGTCGGTCTCGTCGAGCGATGTGCCCGGCGCAAGCTCGACGCTGAGCGGGATACGGCTCACGTCCTCGGGCGGGATGAAGCTGCCGGGAATGCGCAGCATGAAGAACATCGACAGCGCGAACACGGCGATGGCCGCCACAAGCGTGACGTAGCGCATCCGCAGCGTCTGCTTCACCAGCGCCAGATAGCCGCGCATGATCATGCCATCCTGATGCGGCTTCTCGTCGGCGTCCTTCGGGCGCATCAGATAGGCGGCCATCATCGGCGTGATGAGCCGCGCCACCATCAGCGAGAACAGCACCGAAATCGCCACCGTCAGCCCGAATTGCGCGAAATACTGCCCCGGTATGCCCGGCATGAACGAGACCGGCACGAAGACCGCGACGATGGTGAGCGAGGTGGCGATGACCGCCATGCCGATCTCGTCGGCGGCATCTATCGCGGCCCGGAAGGGTGACTTGCCCATGCGGATGTGCCGCGCGATGTTCTCGATCTCGACGATGGCATCGTCCACGAGGATGCCCGTGGCCAGCGTGATCGCAAGGAAGCTCACGAGGTTCAGCGAGAAGCCGAGCAGATCCATCACGAAGAAGGTGGGCACCGCCGAGAGCGGCAGGGCCAGCGCCGCGATGAGGGTCGCGCGCCAGTTCCGCAGGAAGGCGAGCACCACGAGCGTGGCCAGCAGCGCCCCCTCGAGCAGCGTGTGAAGGGCTGCCTCGTAGTTGCCGTAGGTGTAGAAGACCGTGTCATCGACCAACTCGGTCCGCACCTCGGGATGGGCGGCGGCGAGATCGGCCAGCACCGCATTGACCGTCTCGGCGACCGAGACCTCGCTCGCCCCCTTCGCGCGGAAGACCGCGAAGGTCACCACCGGCTCGCCGTTGAAGCGCGAGAAGGAGCGCGGCTCCTCGTAGCTGTCCACCACCGTGCCCAGATCCGACAGCCGCACGAAGCGCCCCGAGGGCAGCGCGATCGTGGTCAGGGCCAGCCGGTCCGCCGTGGCCGCATCACCCAGAACCCGGATCGCCTGCTCGCCCTGCCCCAGTTCCGCCCGGCCCGAGCCGAGGTTGGCGTTCGTCGCGCGCAGTTGGGCGTTCACCTGAGGCGCGGTGATGCCGAAACTGTCCAGCTTCACCGGATCAAGCTCGACCCGGATCTCGCGCTCGGCCCCGCCGTAGCGGTCCACCCGGCCGATTCCGGGCCTGCCCTGCAGGGAGCGCGTGATCGTGTCGTCCACGAACCACGACAGCTCTTCGATGGTCATGTTCGGCGAGGAGACGGCAAAGGTCATGATCGCCTGACCCTCGACGTCGATCCGGGTCACGATGGGCGCCTCGATGTCGCCCGGCAGGTCGCCCCGGATCTGGTCGATCGCATCCTTGGTGTCCTGCACCGCCTTGTCGGTCGGCACCTCCATGCGGAACTCGGCCACCGTGGTCGAGCGGCCGTCCACCACGGTCGAGGTGATGTTCTTCACCCCGGTGATGCCCGCCACGGCGTCCTCGATCTCCTTGGTGACCTGCGTCTCCATCTCGGCGGGCGCCGCGCCCGCCTGATCGACCGTCACCGCCACAAGCGGCACGTCGATGTTGGGAAAGCGCGTGATCGGCAGGGTGTTGAAGGACTGCCAGCCCAGCACCATCAGCAGCACGAAGCCGAGGATCGGCGCGACCGGATTGCGGATCGACCAGGCGGAGAAGTTCATCGCGCGCGCCTCAGTTCACGGGTTCCGCCGGAACCGGATTGACCCGGTCGCCGGGACGGACGAAGGCGCCGGCCTTCGTCACCACCAGATCGTGGGAAAAGAGCCCCTCGACCACCTCGACCATGCCGCCGTCGCGTATGCCGGTCACGATGGGGGTCCGCTCGACCGTGCCGCCCTGACGGATGCGCAGCACCGTCGCGCCCTCGGCCCCGCCGCTGACCGCCGTGACCGGCACCGCCAGCGACTCGCGCTCGGTCACGAGGATCTCGGCCTCGGCGAACATGCCCGATCGCACCGCGTCGATCCGGTCTATGGCGAT
Source organism: Cereibacter sediminicola (assembly GCF_007668225.1). Taxonomy (NCBI): domain Bacteria; kingdom Pseudomonadati; phylum Pseudomonadota; class Alphaproteobacteria; order Rhodobacterales; family Paracoccaceae; genus Cereibacter; species Cereibacter sediminicola. Next base: position 11,608 of record NZ_VDEK01000008.1, read on the forward strand.
CCGTGCCCGTCCGAGCCGCGTCGCCGTGTCGATGGCGGGCTCGACCAGCCGGACCGAGCCGGGGATCGGCTCGGCCGCGCCCAGCGTGCGGATCCTGACCGACTGCCCCGGCCGCAGCCGCAGCAGATCCTGCTCGGCCACATCGGCGAAAAGCTCGAGCCGCCCTTCGCGCAGCAGCGTGAACATCGGCTCGCCCTGCGCCGAGGCGATGGCGCCAACCTTGGCATTGCGCGAGACGATCTCTCCCGCCACCGGCGCCACGACCGAGGTGCGCTTCAGCTGCAGCTCCACATTGGCCAGCTGCGCCTCGGCCAGCGCCACCTGCGCGCGGGCCGCCTCGAGCGTCTGGCGGGCCACCATCACCCGCGCGTTGGCCGAGACCGAGGAGGCCCGCGCCGTGTCCGCGGCCGCCTGCGAGGCGGCTCCCTGCTCGCGCAGCTGCGCCGTCCGGCGGTTCACCCGCTCGGCCTCGTCGGCCGAGGACTGCGCCTCGAGCACCTGCGCCTCGGCTTGTGCGATCGTGGCCCGTGCCGAGGCCAGCGAGGCGGTGAACTGGCTCTTCTGCAACTCCAGCGTCGAGACCGAGAGCCGTGCCAGCACCTGCCCCTCGGCCACCATGTCCCCCACATCCGCCTCGAGCGCCTCGATCGGCTGGCCCTCGATCAGCGGCTGGACCTGGACCAGCTCCACCGCGCCGATCAGCCCCGAGGCGATGACCCGGTCGCGCATCGGCCGGCGCACCACCGTCGAGACCGTGATCGCGGGCAGCGCCTGCGCGGCCTGTCCGGGCTTCGGCCCCGTCTCCTGCGCGAGGACCACCTGGGGCAGCAGACCGGCAAGAAGGGCAATCGTCATCAAGCGCCGCATGGCAGACCTTTCGCTCATGGGAGACGGTTCGCGTCGCATCGGGCCACCTCATCGAGGGTGGTGTCGATGGTACGCAGCAGAAGGGATTTCAGTTCAAGCGCCCCGGCCCTTTTCTGCGGCCAGTCGAGCGCCCATGCCCGCACGAGCATCACGAGGAAGGCGGCATGGGCAGCAAAGCGCCGTTCCGCCTCCGCAGGCGGCAAACCCGTGACGCGCGCGAAGATGCCGAGGAAGGCCGCGCGGATCTCGGCCTCCATCCGGTCGCAGACCGCGCCGATCTCGGCGTTGCGATGCGCCATGGCCGTGATCTCGGCCCAGAGCGGCGCATCCTCCTCGCAGAGCTTCACCTCGATCCGGTAGCGCAGGATCTCACGCAGGCGCGCCATCGGGGTTTCGGACGAGACCACCGCGGCAAAGTCGCGCTCGACGCTTTCAAGGTCGCGGCGCACGATCGCCTCGACGATGGCGGCCTTGGAGGGGAAGTAGCGGTAGAAGTTGCCGACACTCATGCCCGCGGCACGCGCAAGATCCTGCATCGACGCGCCGTCGAAGCCCTTTTCGGCAAAGGTGCCCCGGATCTGGTCGAGGATCTCGTCCCCCCGCGGAATGGGGGCGAAGCTGTCGGGCATGGGGCCTCGGGCGGATGGCGAATGAACGTTCATTCGCACATAGGCGCAGGCCCGGCAAGATCAAGAGGCCGTGAGACCCCGCCGCTTGCATCGCCCGCCGGGCAGGCGTAGCACGAGGCGGCGCATCGCCGCAGGCCGCCGGTGCCCCCAATTCCGAACCACCGAAGGAGCGGCCATGATCCGTCTCGACATCTTTTCGGACCCGATCTGCCCCTGGTGCTACATCGGCAAGGCCCTGCTTGATCGCGCGCTCGAAACGCGGCCCGATCATCCGTTCGCGATCGAGTGGCATCCGTTCCAGCTCAATCCCGAGATGCCCCCCGAGGGCATGGACCGGCGCACCTATCTCGAGACGAAGTTCGGCAGCCGGCAGGCCGCCGCCGAAGCCTACACCCGCGTCCAGGGCGCCGCCGAGGCCGCCGGCCTCGAGATCGATCTGGCCGCGATCGAGCGCACGCCGAACACGCTCGACGCGCACCGGCTGATCCACTGGGCGGGGCTCGAGGGGCGCCAGACGCCGGTGGTCTCGGCCCTTTTCCGCAGCTATTTCCGCGAAGGGCTGGACATCGGCGACCCCGAGGTGCTGGCCGACATCGCCGGCCGCTGCGGGATGGACCGGGCGCTGACGTTGCGGCTGCTGGCCTCCGACTCCGACCGCGAGGATCTGGCCGCGCGCGATGCCGACGCGCGGGCCAAGGGCGTGCGAGCGGTGCCGACCTTCCTCGTCGCGCGCCGCCATGTGGTGCCGGGGGCGCAGCCGGTCGAGCTGTGGCAGCAGGTCATCGACGAACTGGCCGGCCAGGACGGGGCGGACGCATGACCTCCACCACCGACGTCCCCGAGAGCGGCCGGCTCTCGCGGCCCGAGTTCGTGGGCATGATCGCGATGCTCTTCGCGACCGTGGCCTTTTCCATCGACTCGATGCTGCCCGCCCTGCCCGAGATCGCCGGCGAACTCAGCCCCGACGCCCCGAACCGGGCGCAGCTGATCCTGACGAGCTTCGTGCTCGGCATGGGGATCGGCACCTTCGTGGCGGGCCCGCTCTCGGACCGGTTCGGCCGCAAGCGCGTCATCATGGGCGGCGCGGTCCTCTACTGCCTCGCTGCCCTCTGCGCCTGGGCCGCCCCGACGCTCGAGCTTCTGCTGATCGCCCGCGTGGTGGGCGGGCTCGGCGCCTCGGCCCCGCGGGTCGTGTCGCTGGCCCTCGTCCGCGACCTCTACCGCGGGCGCGAGATGGCGCGGATCATGAGCTTTGCCATGCTGATCTTCACGCTGGTGCCGGCCGTGGCGCCGCTCATGGGGACGGTGATCATAGACGCCCTCGGCTGGCGGGGCATCTTCCTGTCGTTCCTCGCCTTTTCGGCCGTGTCCATGCTGTGGCTCTCGATCCGACAGCCCGAGACGCTGCCACCGCAAGCGCGCCGCCCGGTTTCCGTCGCGGGCCTTGGCTCGGCCTTCCGCGAGGTGCTCTCGCATCGGGTGATCCTGACGGCCATCGGTGTGCAGACGCTGGTCTTCGGCGCACTCTTCGGTACGCTGTCCTCGACCCAGCAGGTGTTCGACGTGACCTGGGGGCGCGGAGAGAGCTTTCCGCTCTGGTTCGCCGTCATCGCCCTGATGGCGGGCACGGCGAGCCTCGTCAACGCGGCCCTCGTCATGCGGCTCGGGATGCGCTTTCTGGTGACGGTGGCGCTCGGGATGCAGTTCCTGCTGTCGCTCGGCATGTGGGGGATGACGGCGAGCGACCTCTGGCCCGCGGCGCTGGCCTTTCCGGCCTATGTTCTCTGGACGACGGGGGTCTTCTTCATGGCGGGCCTGACGCTTGGCAACCTAAACGCCATGGCGATGGAGCCGGTGGGCCACATCGCGGGCATGGCGGCCTCGGTGATCGGCTCCATCGCCACGGTGCTCGCGGTTGGGCTCGCGGCGCCTCTGGGCCTCGCCTTCGACGGCACGCCTCTGCCCCTGATGCTGGGTGTGGCGTCCTTTGCCGGGGTGGGCTTCCTGCTGATCCGGTCCCTGCCGAAGACCTGATCCGGCTTTGCAGGAAAGGCGGCGGGAACCGCCTTTCCGCTCGCCGCCTCAGGCGGAGGGTGCCTTGGCCCTGGCCTTTTCGGGCTTCACCAGCTTTTCGGCCAGATCGCGTGCGATGGCAAAGGCGCCCTTGATCCGGTCACCTTCCGTCTTCCAATCGCGCGCGAGCACGATCTTGTTGTCCTTCACCCGCGCCGTATCCCCCTGCGCCTTGATGAAATCCACAAGCCCCACCGGATTGGCGAACTTGTCGTTGTGGAACTGGACCGTGGCCCCCCGAGGCCCGGTTTCCAGCCGGGAGATCCCGGCGCGCTTGCACATGGCCTTGATGCGAACAACGAGGAGCAAGGTGTTGACCTCCTTGGGCAACGGGCCAAAGCGGTCGATCAGCTCAGCGGCGAAGCCCTCCAGCTCGACCTTGGTCGTCAGCCCCGAGAGCCGGCGGTAAAGCCCCAGCCGCACGTCGAGATCCGGCACGAACTCCTCAGGGATCAGCACCGGCACCCCGAGGTTGATCTGCGGCGCCCACTGGTCGTCCTGCTCGGTCAGGCCCTGCAATTCGCCCGAGCGCAGCTTCTGGATCGTCTCCTCCAGCATCTGCTGGTAAAGTTCGTAGCCCACTTCCTTGATATGGCCCGATTGTTCCTCGCCCAGAAGGTTCCCCGCCCCGCGCAGGTCGAGGTCGTGGCTCGCCAGATTGAAGCCCGCGCCGAGGCTGTCGAGCGAGGCCAGCAGCCGCAGCCGCTTGATTGCCTGCGGCGTCAGCGGCGCGCGGGGCTTCGTGGTCAGGTAGCAGTAGGCCCGCGTCTTGGCCCGGCCCACGCGGCCGCGGATCTGGTAGAGTTGAGAGAGGCCGAACATGTCCGCGCGGTGCACGATCATCGTGTTGGCCGTCGGGATGTCGAGGCCGGATTCCACGATCGTCGTGGCAAGAAGCACGTCGAACTTGCCGTCGTAAAAGGCATTCATCCGCTCATCGAGCTCGCCCGCCGCCAGCTGCCCGTGGGCCACGACATAGCTCACCTCGGGCACATGCTCGCGCAGGAAGGCCTCCATGTCGGGCAGGTCCGACAGGCGCGGCACGACGAAGAAGCTCTGCCCGCCCCGGTAGCGTTCGCGCAGCAGCGCCTCGCGGATCGTCACCGTGTCAAACTCGGACACATAGGTGCGGATGGCCAGCCGGTCCACCGGCGGCGTCGCGATGATCGACAGATCCCGCACGCCCGTAAGCGACAGTTGCAGCGTGCGCGGGATCGGCGTCGCGGTCAGGGTCAGCACATGCACCTCCGAGCGCATCTCCTTCAGCCGCTCCTTGTGCGAGACGCCGAAATGCTGCTCCTCGTCGATGATGAGAAGGCCGAGGCTCTTCAGCCTCACGCCCTTGGCCAGCAGCGCGTGGGTGCCGATGCAGATGTCCACCGTCCCGTCCGCCAGACCCGCCCGCGTGTCCGCCGCCTCCTTGGCCGAGACGAAGCGCGACAGTTGACGCACCTTCATCGGAAAGCCGCGGAAACGGTCAGAAAAGCTGCGAAAATGCTGCCGCGCCAGCAGCGTCGTCGGGCAGATCACCGCCACCTGCATCCCGGCCAGCGCCGCCACGAAGGCCGCGCGCATCGCCACCTCGGTCTTGCCGAAGCCCACGTCGCCCACAACCAGCCGGTCCATCGGGCTGCCGGATTCCAGATCCTTGATGACATCCGCGATGGCCGACAGCTGGTCGTCGGTCTCCTGATAGGGGAAGCGGGCCGAGAAGGCCTCCCACAGCGAATGCGGCGCCTCGAGGATCGGCGCGTGGCGCAGGTGCCGCTCGGCGGCGATCCGCATGAGACGTTCGGCGATCTCGCGGATGCGCTCCTTCAGCCGGGCCTTCTTGGCCTGCCACGCCCCGCCGCCGAGCTTGTCGAGAAGCCCCTCCTCGTGCCCGTAACGGCTGAGAAGCTCGATGTTCTCCACCGGCAGGTAGAGCTTCGCCTCCTCGGCGTAGACGAGATGCAGGTAGTCGTGCGGCGGCCCCGGCTTGTTCGAGGGCGGCTGCGGCACGCGCAGCGTCTCGAGCCCCATGTAGCGGCCCACACCATGCTCGACATGCACCACCAGATCGCCCGGCGTCAGCGTGTCATGCTCGCGCAGGAAGTTCTCGGCCTTCCGGCGCTTCTTCGGCTTCGAGATCAGCCGGTCGCCCAGCACGTCCTGTTCCGAGATCACGGCGAGGCCCGGCGCGGTAAAGCCCTGCTCCAGTGACCAGACCATCAGATGCGTGCCGCCGCGCCCTTCGGGGACGTCGCGGATGTCGCGGACGAGCTTCGCGCCCTGCAGCCCCGCATCCTCCAGCAGCCCCTTGAGGCGCTCGCGCGCGCCTTCGGACCAGCTGGCGATCACCACCTGACCCTGTTCGCGCAACGCGCGAACATGATCGACCAGAGCCCCGAAAAGGCTGACATTCTCCGCCTGCCGCTCCGGCGCGAAATTGCGGCCCATGCGGCCGCCCGCGTCCAGCACGCCCGGTCCCGGACTCTGGGCCAGCGGTGACAGCTGGATCACCCGGTGCCCCGCCACCGCCGCATCCCAGGCGGCTTCGTCCAGATAGAGAAGCTCGGGCGCCGAGGGCTTGTAGACCGTGTCGAGACGACCCCCCTTCGCCGTCATCGCCTCGCGCCGGGCGTCATACTGGTCGGCGATCCCCTCCCAGCGCGAAATCCGGGCGGGCGTCACCTGATCGTCGAGCATCACCGCCGCCTCGGGCAGGTAGTCGAACAGCGTCTCCAGCCGCTCGTGGAAGAAGGGCAGCCAGTGCTCCATCCCCTGATGCTTGCGCCCCGCGCTGACCGCCTCGTAGAGCGGGTCATCGGTGCCCGCCGCGCCGAACTCGATCCGGTAGTTCTGGCGGAAGCGGGTGATCGAGCCCTCGTCCAGCATCACCTCGGACACCGGAGCCAGCTCGACAAGGTCGAGCTTCTCGACCGTGCGCTGGGTCTCGGGATCGAAGCGGCGCGCGCCGTCGAGCACGTCGCCGAAGAAGTCGAGCCGCACCGGCCCCGCCACACCCGGCGGGAAGATGTCCACGATGCCGCCGCGGATCGCGTAGTCGCCGGGTTCCGTCACCGTGTCGGTCAGCGAAAAGCCCATGCGGGACAGGTAGGTTCGGAGCCGTCCTTCATCTACCCGGTCGCCCACGCGGGCCGTGAAGGAGGCCGCGCGCAGCAGATCCCGCGCCGGGATGCGCTGCGTCGCCGCGTTCAGCGTCGTCAGCAGCACGAACGGCCCCGGCATCCCGTGCGCGAGCGCGGCCAGCGTCGCCATCCGGCGCGAGGAGATCTCGGGGTTGGGCGAGACCCGATCGTAGGGCAGACAGTCCCAGGCGGGCAGCTCCAGCACGACGGCCTGCGGCGCCATGACGGCCAGGGCCGCGCGCATCGCCTCGAGCCGCTTGTCGTCGCGCGCGACATGGATGACAGGGGCACCGCGGTCGAGCTCTTTGGCGACCAGGCGGGCGTCGTAGCCCTCGGGCGCACCGCCGAGGAGGATCCGCGTTCCATTCTGCATGAGGCTCACTTAACAGGGCGCACCGCGGCGTCAACGGCCTCTGCGCCGCCTCCAGCACCGAAGCGGTCAGAGCACGCCGATGCGCAGGTTCTGATACATGCCCCACATGGCGGTCACGAAGATCGAGACCACGCCCAGCCCCTGCACCTGCCTGCGGTGCGCGGCGAGGGCGCGGTAAAGCTCGCGGCCCGAGAGGTCCTCGATGCGGAAGGCAGTGCGCAGGCTGAGCCCGCCCACCAGCATCATGGGAAAGCCGAGGCAGAAGAGCGCCTGCGCGAACTCGATCCCGTAGCGAAAGCCCAGAAGGCCGAGCGAGGTCAGAAGGAAGGCGGCCAAGGCCACGATCCAGAGCCCGGCGCTCGTGCCGATGTGGCGGAGCCGCCCGGCATAGATGCGCGACAGCTGGTTCACGTCCTCGCCCGCCGCGCCGCCCCGGCGCCGGGCGCGCTGCACGAGATCCCAGGGAACGCCGATCACCCAGTGACTCGCCGTGGACCACATGACCGCCAGCGCGATCCAGAACCACAGGTTGGAAAAGGACCGCAGGTCGATCACTTCCGAGACACGGGCATAGAAATCCACAAGCACCTTCCTCTCGCCCGGGCGGCTCATCCCACCGCCCTTGCGGCATTCCTACCCTTGAGATGAGGGTCTTTCCATGGCAGGCAGAAGGAAATTTTCCAAGCCCGCTCAGGCCCGCCGGGCCTGCGCCACTCGAGGACAGCCATGCGCCCGATCCAAGCCGCCTACCCCCACGCCCGTTTCCGCCGCGTCCGCCGCACCGACGCCCTGCGCCGGCTGACGCAGGAAAACACGCTGACGGCGGGCGATCTGATCTGGCCGCTGTTCGTGCGTGACGGGGAAAATGTCGAAGAGCCGATCCACTCGATGCCCGGTGTGGTGCGCCGCTCGGTGGACAATATCGTGAAGGCGGCGGAAGAGGCGGCGAGCCTCGGCATCCCGGCGGTCTGCCTCTTTCCCTACACCGACCCCTCGCTGAAGACCGAAGCCTGCGAGGAAGCCTGGAACCCCGACAACCTCGCCAACCGGGCGATCCGGGCGATCAAGGCGGCGGTGCCCGAGGTTGCGGTGATGACCGACGTGGCGCTCGATCCCTACAACGCGAACGGCCACGATGGCCTTGTGCGCGACGGGATCATCCTCAACGACGAGACCGTCGAGGCGCTGGTGAAGATGGCGCTGGTGCAGGCCGAATGCGGCGCCGACATCCTGGGGCCCTCCGACATGATGGACGGGCGGATCGGCGCGATGCGCTCGGCGCTGGAAGCCGCGGGCCACAAGGATGTGGCGATCCTGAGCTATTCGGCGAAATACGCCTCGGCCTTCTACGGCCCGTTCCGCGATGCGGTGGGCGCCTCGGGCGCGCTGAAGGGTGACAAGAAGACCTATCAGATGGACCCGGGCAACAGCGACGAGGCGTTGCGTCTGATCGAGCGCGACCTGCGCGAGGGCGCCGACATGGTGATGGTCAAGCCCGGGATGCCCTATCTCGACATCTGCCGCCGGGTGAAGGACGCCTTCGGCGTGCCGACCTACGCCTATCAGGTTTCGGGCGAATACGCGATGATCAGGGGCGCGGCCGAGCGCGGCTGGATCAAGGGCGAGGCCGCCATGATGGAGAGCCTGCTCTGCTTCAAGCGGGCGGGTTGCGACGGGATCCTGACCTATTTCGCCCCCGAGGCCGCGCGGCTTCTGCGCGACGCCTGACGCTTCGGCCCCTGGGTGAGCGTCCGGCCGCCATGGCCGGGCCGCTCCGGGCTGACAACGGGCGAAGAACGCGGTATAACCTCGTGTCAGGGGGGCGAAAGATCCCCGATCCACGGTTCGGGGCGGAAAGAGGGTTTCATGGCTGATTATTCGAGACGGGCATTTCTCGGTGCCGCAGGCACGGCGGTTCTTCTGACTGCGGCCTGCGCCAACGGCGTCGGCAACAACAACGCGGCGGTGATCGACGCGCGGGTGGATGCCACGCGGGATTATCTCTTCGACCGCTATCCCGGCACGCGCGACCTGGCGCGGGACGCCAAGGGCGTTCTCTACATGCCGCTCGTGACCGAGGCGGGCTTTGGCGTGGGCGGCGCCTACGGGCGCGGGGCGCTTCGGATCAACGACATCACGGTGGATTATTATTCGGCCACCCGCGCGACCATCGGCTTCCAGATCGGCGCACAGCAATATGCCCATGCGCTCTTCTTCATGACCGAGCAGGCGCTGGCCGATTTCCGGGCGGGCTCGGGCTGGGCCGTGGGCGCCGACGTGCGCTACGCCACACCCGATCAGGGCGCCAGCATCGGCAAGGAGACGACCGAGATCCAGCCCGTCGTGGCGCTGGTCTTCGGACAGTCGGGCCTGATCGCCGGGGCGACTCTGGGCGGCGTGAAATATTCGCGCATCATCCCGTGATCCGTCACGGACGGGCCCCGGGAGTCATCTCCCGGGGCCCGTCCGTCAGCGGGTCAGGCGCTTGATGAGCGCGGACGTGTCCCAGCGGCCGCCGCCCATCTGCTGAACCTCCTTGTAGAACTGATCGACGAGGGCCGTGACGGGCAGGCTTGCGCCCACCTCGTCGGCGGTCCGCAGGCAGATCCCCAGATCCTTGCGCATCCAGTCCACGGCGAAGCCGAAGTCGAACCGGTCCTCGAGCATGGTCGCATGGCGGTTCGCCATCTGCCAGCTTCCGGCCGCCCCCTGGCTGATGACCTCGACCACGGCCTTGCCGTCCATGCCGGCCTTCTGGCCAAAGGCCAGCGCCTCGGCCAGCCCCTGCACCAACCCCGCGATGCAGATCTGGTTCATCATCTTGGCGACCTGCCCCGAGCCGCTCTCGCCCAGCCTGCGGCAGATGCGGGCATAGGCCTCCATCACCGGCTCCGCCCGGGCGTAATGCGCCTCCGAGCCGCCGCACATGATCGAGAGCGCCCCGTTCTCGGCCCCGGCCTGCCCGCCCGACACCGGCGCATCGACGAAGCCCAGGCCAAGCCCGTCCGCCTCGGCCGCCAGCTCGCGCGTGACCTGCGCCGAAACGGTGGTGTGATCGACGAAGATCGCGCCCTTCTCCATGCCCGCGAAGGCGCCGGCCTCGCCGCGGCAGATCGCGCGCAGATCGTCGTCATTGCCCACACAGGCCATCACGAACTCGGCCCCCGCCGCCGCCTCGGCCGGCGTGGGCGCCGAGCGCCCGCCGTGCTGGCCCACCCATGCCTCGGCCTTGGTGCCATTGCGGTTGTAGACCGTCACCTCATGCCCCCGGGCGGCCAGATGCCCCGCCATCGGGAAGCCCATGACCCCCAGTCCCAGAAATGCCAGCTTGGCCATGATCTTCCTCCCGATTGCCGTCATGTTCCGGATCGACTAGGAACCATTCCGACCTCTCGCGTCAAGGACGGGCCCCATGATCGTCGTCTTCCGCTGGCTGCTGCGCATCTTCACCGGCCTCGTGGTTCTCGCGCTGGTGGCCGTGCTGATCACCTATTATTTCCTGTCGCGCTCGCTGCCCGACTACAACGAGAGCTTCCGGCTCGAGGGGGTGTCCGGGCCGGTCGAGATCGTGCGCAACGATGCCAACGTTCCGCACATCTTCGGCCCGACGGACGAGGACGTCTATTTCGCCCTCGGATTCGCCCATGCCCAGGATCGGCTCTGGCAGATGGTCACGATGCGGCGCACGGCGCAGGGCCGGCTGTCCGAGGTCTTTGGCGAGCGCACGCTGAAGATCGACGAGCTGATGCGCCGCTACGACCTCTACGGTCTGGCGCAGGCATCGGTCGAGGCCCAGGATCCCGAGGTTCTGGCCGCGCTCGAGGCCTATTCCCGCGGCGTCAACGCCTGGATCGGGCAGGTCAACGCCGATGCCCGCGGCCGCGGCGCGCCGGAGTTCTTCCTTTTCTCGAACGAGATCGCGGTCTGGCGGCCGGCCGACAGCATCGCGCTGATCAAGCTGATGGCGTTGCAGCTGTCCTCGCATCTGCAATCCGAGGTTCTGCGGGCGCGGGTGTCGCTGCTTCTGCCCGATGCGCGGGTGTCCGACATCCTGCCCGACGCTCCGGGCGAGGGGGTCATCGCACTGCCCTCCTATGCGAGCCTCGTGCCCGGTCCCTTCCCCGCGCTGCGCAAGGTGGGGCTGGGCGAGGATCCGCTCTCCCCCTTCCACCCCAAGGCCCTGTCGGGGGCGTCGAACGCCTGGGCCGCCGCTCCGTCGCGCTCGGCGGCGGGCGGCTCGCTTCTGGCCAATGATCCGCATCTGGCCTTCACCGCCCCCTCGATCTGGTATCTGGCGCGCCTCCAGCTGGCCTCGGGCGGGGTCATCGGCGCCACGCTTCCGGGCATTCCGGCGGTGCTGCTCGGCCGCTCGAACCGGCTCGGCTGGGCGCTGACCTCGGCCTACATGGACGATCAGGATGTCCATATCGAGGAGCTGAACCCCGACAACCGCGAGGAATACCGCACCCCCGAGGGCTGGAAGCGGTTCGAGACCCGGCGCTCGATCATCAACGTAAAGGACGCACGCCCGATCACGGTCACCCTGCGCTGGACGGACAACGGGCCGGTCCTGCCGGGCACGCATTACGACCTTGCCGCCATCACGCCGCCCGGTCATGTGGCCTCGCTGTCCTGGACGGCGCTTTCGGATCAGGACACCTCGATCAGCGCCGCCATGCGGCTGATGAAGGCCCGCACCGTCGAGGAGGCGATCGAGGCCGGGCGGCTCTTCGTGGCCCCGGCGCAGAACCTGATGCTGGCCGACGTGAACGGCATCGCCATGCAGACCGTGGGCGCCATGCCGATGCGCGACCCGGCGCACCAGTCCAAAGGGCGCATCCCCTCGCCCGGCTGGATCGCCGAGAACCGCTGGCAGGGCGTCTTTCCCTACGAGGACAATCCCCGGATGGTCGATCCATCGACCGGGATCCTCGGCAACACGAACAACAAGACGGTGGACCAGCCCTTCCCGCGGCATGTCTCGTTCGACTGGGGCGACACGCAGCGCATCCAGCGCTGGCTCGCGCTGATGAAGAGCCGCGAGGTCCACACCCGCGAGAGCTTCATCGAGGCGCAGCTCGATACCGTCTCGCCCACGGCGCGCAACCTGCTGCCGCTGGTGGCGGCGGACCTGTGGTTCACCGGCGAGGCCGCGCCCGAAGGCACGCCCGAACGGCTGCGCCAGCGGGCGCTGACGCTGCTCGCCGAATGGAACGGCGAGATGAACGAGCACCTGCCCGAGCCGCTGATCTACATGGCCTGGATGCGGGCACTTCAGGACCGTCTGATCCGGGACGAGCTGGGCCCGCTCGCCGATGAGTTCAACCATCTCCAGCCGGATTTCGTCGAGCGTGTCTACCGCGACGTCGAGGGCGCGGCGGTCTGGTGCGACATCATCCAGTCGGCCGCCGTGGAAAGCTGCACCGACATCGCGCGCATGGCTCTCGACGATGCGCTGATCCGGCTGACCGAGGACCGCGGCCCCAACATCGAAAGCTGGCGCTGGGGCGATGCCCATCAGGCGACCCACGATCATCCGGCCCTTGGAGAGGTGCCGCTGCTGCGTTATTTCGTGAACATCCGGCAATCGACCTCGGGGGGCGACCAGACGCTGATGCGCGGCATGACCCGCGGCACCGGGCGCAATCCCTACGAGAATGTGGCGGGCGCCGGCTACCGCGGGGTCTACGATTTCGCGGACCCCGATTCCTCGGTCTTCATCTCGTCAACCGGGCAGTCCGGCCACCCGCTCTCGCGGTTCTACGACAATCTCGGCGAACTGTGGCGGCGGGGCGAATATATCCCGATGTCGCTCGACCCGGCGCTCGCCCGGGCCGCGGCGGTCGGGATCACGCGCCTCGAACCGCTGGACGACTGACCTTTCGGGGTGCGCCGCGGCCGAGGCCGCCGCGCACCCCGGTCACAGATCGCGGTACCGCTTTTCCTGCCGGGCGGTCCATCGGACGTCGATCCGGTGGCCCTCGTCGGTTTCTTCCTCGGCCGTCACCACGCCCTCGGCATGAAGCCAGGCCCGGCGGCGGCCATCGGCAAAGCCGAGGGTCAGGGTCCGATCGGTCTTTTCCTCGTCGAAGGCGGCCGAGACCGCCTCGAGCAGCTCGGGCAGCCCTTCACCCGTAAGAGCGGAGAGGGCAAGGATCGTCTCCGACCGCTGGGCCTGCGCCACCAGCTGTTCGTGGGCCGCCCCCTCCACCAGATCGAGCTTGTTCCAGACCTCGTACTGCGGCGTCGCCCCCTTGACCCCGAGGCTCTGGAGGATCTCGGCCACGTCGGCGGCCTGCTCGGCCGTCTCGGGATGGGCAATGTCACGGACATGCAGGATCAGATCCGCCTCGAGAACCTCCTCGAGCGTGGCGCGGAAGGCCGCCACAAGCTGCGTCGGCAGGTCCGAGATGAAGCCCACCGTGTCGCTCAGGATCACCTTGCGCCCCGAAGGCAGCGTGACGCCCCGCATCGTGGGGTCGAGCGTGGCAAAGAGCATGTCCTTGGCCAGAACCTCGGCGCCGGTCATGCGGTTGAAGAGCGTCGATTTTCCGGCGTTGGTATAGCCCACCAGCGCCACGATCGGAAAGGGCACCTTGCGACGGCTGGCCCGGTGCAGCTCGCGCGTTCGGACCACCTTGTCGAGTTGGCGGCGGATGCGGATCACCTGCTCGTCGATGGCGCGGCGGTCGGCTTCGATCTGCGTCTCGCCGGGGCCGCCGACAAAGCCGAAGCCGCCCCTCTGCCGCTCGAGGTGGGTCCAGGCCCGCACGAGCCGGGTGCGCTGGTAGGAGAGCGCCGCCAGTTCGACCTGCAGCACACCCTCGCGGGTGCGGGCGCGGTCGGCGAAGATCTCGAGGATGAGCCCCGTCCGGTCGAGGAGCTTCACCCCCCATTCCTTTTCAAGGTTCCTCTGCTGGACCGGCGACACCGGCCCGTCCACCAGCACGAGACCGACCTCGAGCGCCTCGAAGCGGGCCTTCATCTCGGCGACCTTGCCGGTTCCGAACAGCAGCCCCGGCTGCGCCCGCGGAAGCCGCACGACCTCGTGGCCCACGATCTCCATGTCCGGCAGCGCCGCGGCAAGGGCCACCGCCTCGGCCAGACGATGCTCGGGCAGCCGGCGCGACCGCTCGCTGCGTATGTCGGGATGAAGCACGAAGGCACGCATCGGCTGCGACCGCGTCGCTCCGCCGGAAGCCTCGGGCTGGCCTCCCTCGACACCCTCGTGGCGGGGCTCCTCCTCCCCTTCCTCGGGATCGCTCAAATCAGTCGTCACCCTCGTAGAGGTTGATCGGTTGGCCGGGCATGATGGTCGAGATCGCGTGCTTGTAGACCAGCTGCGACTGTCCATCCCGGCGCAGCAGGACGCAGAAATTGTCGAACCAGGTAATCACGCCCTGCAGTTTAACACCGTTGATGAGAAAAATCGTTACCGGAACCTTTGCCTTTCTGACGTGGTTCAGAAAGGCGTCCTGCAAGTTTTGTTTATCGGCAGCCATCCGTTATCTTGCCTTTATGGTTGAGACGCTTCCGTCTTTCCTCGTTCCCCCCGGCTGCAATCCGACGGTCGGAATCGAGTATGGGCAGGACTCGCGGGAGATTCCAGCCCCAATAACAGATCCTTAGTTGAGTGCGGCAGGCCTGCCGCTTTTCCGCTTACCGCCGCCAGCTTGCGGGGGCCAGAAGCGCGAGGATTGCCAGCGTTTCCATCCGGCCAACAACCATGGCCGCGCCGGCGATGATCTTGGCCGCCGGCCCCAGTTCCGCCCAGCGGATCGGCGTCTCGACGGCAAGGTCGGCGAGCGGCCCCGTCGTGGTCAGGGCCGCAATGCCCAGCACCATCGAGCGCTCGAATCCGAGCCCCGCGAGGCTCAGCGCCGCCGTCACCACCGCAATGGAAAAGGCAAAGAGCATGAAGAAGATCCAGGCCACATAGGCGCCTTCGCGGCGCAACCGGCGGGCGACCACGCCCTGCCCGCCGATCGAGCTGGGATGGACGATCCTTTCAAGCTCGCGCTCGGCGTGGCGGTAGAGCGCATAGACCCTGAGAAGTTTCACGCCCCCCGCCGTCGTGGCCACCCCGCCCCCCACGATGGCAAGGCCGAGCAGGATCAGGCCGGGCGTGCCCAGCCCCGACCACGAGCGCGAGGCGACCCAGTCGCGGGATTCGTAGCCAGTGGTCGTGAGGAACGAGAGCGTGGTGAAGAGCCCTCCCCACATGGCGCGCGCGGCGGCCGAGATGTTCTGCGTGTCCTCGGTCTCGATCGCGCCGATCCAGTGGCGCAGGAACAGCACCACGGGCACGCCCAGCAGGAAGAAGAAGGCCATCATCACCTCGGGATCGCGGTGGATGGGCGTGTCGCGGTCCACCATGGCCGTGCCGGGCATCAGGCGGCGGGTGACGGCGAGGAACAGGAACAGGAAGATCAGCAGCTCGCCGGTAAAGCCCGCGCCGCCCGCCGTCATCGTCTCGATCGGCGAGATCCCGCTGGTCGAGAGGGTGCCCATCGCATGGCACAGCCCCACCAACCCGCTATCGCCTGCCAGCAGCAGCATCGCCCACAGCGCCAGCGTCAGCCCCGCATAGGCCGGGAACAGCGCGAGCGACTGGCGCACCAGCCGCTCGGTCGGGTCGGCGATGCGCGTGATCTGGCTCGCCTGTTCGCGCCCCGGCGCATGGCCCGAGATCACCTCCATCCCGCCCAGGCTCAGCGGCGCCAGCACCGCCATCGCCGCCGTCAGCACGAAGAAGCCGCCCAGCCAGCCCACCAGCGCCCGCCACAGATGAACCGAGGCCGGCAGGCGCCCCGGCGTGTCGTAGAGTGTCGCCCCCGTCGTGGTGAAGGACGAGAGCATCTCGAACCAGGCGTTGGTGAAGCTCGTGTCCGGCACCGCCATCAGGAACGGCAGCGCCAGCATGGGCGGAAGGACGAGGTAGGCGCCGACCAGCGTCGTCAGATGCGCCCGCGCCGCACGCGGCGGCGGCCGGTTCCGGGTGGCGATCGCAACCATGGCGATCAGGATGAGCAGGAAGGTCCCGGCATAGAAGAAGGCGCGCGCGACGTCATGTTCGCGCAGCACGAGCGCATGGGCCGCGGGCAGATACATCGCGGCGGCCCCGCCCGCCATCAGCACGACGATCAAGGGAACCGAGCCCGCGCCGCCCATGTCAGAAGAAGTCGATCGAGACCTGCAGGAGGCGCTCGACCTCCGGCACGTCCGCCGTCATGCAGAAGAGCGCGATCACGTCGCCGTCGTCCACCCGCAGGTCGCCGGTGGGCTTCAGCACCCGGTCGCCCTTCATCACCGCGCCCACCAGCACCCCCTCGGGGAAGTCGATGTCGCGGATGTGCCGCCCGGCCAGCGGCGAGGTCGAGAGCACCTGCGCCTCGATCACCTCGGCCTCGGCGTCCCCGATGGAATAGATCGCCCGCACCCGCCCGTGGCGGACGTGGCGCAGGATCGACGACACGGTGGTGGCGCGCGGGTTGATGTAGGCGTCGATGTCGAGCGCCTGCATGATCGGCAGCAGCGTCGGATCGTTCACGAGGACGATCGCCATCGGGCAGCCCGCCTGCTTGGCGCGGATCGCGGCGAGGATGTTGGTCTTGTCGTCGTCCGTCACCGCAAGCACGGCGTCGGCGCGGTCGATGTTGGCCTCCATCAGCAGGTCCATGTCGAGCCCGTCGCCGTTCAGGACGATGGTCCGCTCCAGCCCGTCGGCGGCGATCTCGGCCTTGGCGCGGTTGCGCTCGATCACCTTGACGCGCACCCGGTCGGCCCGCGCCTCGAGCGCCTTGGCCACGGCAAGCCCCACGTTGCCGCCCCCGATCACGATGATCCGCTCCTGCTTGCGCGAGGTCTTGCCGAAGATGTCGAGCGTGCGGGCCACATCCTCGGAATGGGCGAAGGTATAGACCTCGTCGCCCGCGAAAAGCTGGTCGCCCGGCTCGGGCACGAACAGCCGACCCTCGCGCCGCACGCCCACCACGATGGCGCGCAGGTTGGTGAACAGCTCGTTCAGCTGCCTCAGCGGCGTGTTCAGCACCGGGCAGTCCTCGTCGAGCGCGACGCCCAGAAGCTGGGCCTTGCCCTCCATGAAACTCTCGGTGTCGAAGGTCGAGGGCGCGGCGAGGCGCTGAAGCGCCGCCTCGGCCACCTCCTTCTCGGGCGAGATCACCACGTCGATGGGAAGATGGTCGCGGCGGTAGAGGTCGGAATAGATCGCGTCGAGGTAGCTCTGCGCCCGCAGGCGCGCGATCTTGCGCGTGATGCCGAAGATCGAATGGGCCACCTGACAGGTGACCATGTTGACCTCATCGGAGTGGGTGGCCGCAATGATCATGTCGGCGTCGCGCGCGCCCGCCTTTTCCAGCACATCGGGATAGGAGGCAAAGCCCACCACCCCCTGCACGTCGAGCGTGTCGGTCGCCCGCCGCACGAGGTCGGCGTTCATGTCCACCACGGTCACGTCGTTCCGCTCGCCCGAGAGGTGACGCGCGATCTGCCAGCCGACCTGGCCCCCGCCGCAGATGATCACCTTCATGTCACGGACTCCGCACTGTCAGGCCCACCTGCTTCGCAGAATGGCTGGCCGCGGTCAATCGGGCGCCCCGAGCGCCTCCTCCTCGTCCTCGAAATCATCCTCGATTCGGGCAAGTCGGCTGCCGCCCTTGGCCGTCGTGACCACGCCGAGCGACTTCAGCTTGCGATGCAGCGCCGAGCGTTCCATGCCGACGAAGGCCGCCGTCCGGCTGATGTTGCCGCCAAAGCGGTTGATCTGGGTGAGAAGATACTCGCGCTCGAACAGCTCGCGCGCCTCGCGCAGGGGAAGGGTCGCCAGCGCCCCGCCGAGGATCAGCCGCCCCTCCTCGCCCGGGGCGTCGTTGCCCGCCAACTCGCGCGCCTCGATCGGGCCCGAGCCATCGCCGAGGATCAGCACCCGCTCGATCACGTTGCGCAGCTGGCGCACGTTGCCCGGCCAGAGCATCGTCTGCAGCATCGCCTCGGCCTCGCCGGTCAGGCTGCGCAGGGGCAGGCCCTGACTGCGGTGGAACATCTCGATGAAATGCCGGGCGAGCATCGGGATGTCCTCGCGCCGGTCGGCCAGCGCCGGCACCTCGATCGGCACCACGTTCAGCCGGTCGTACAGCTCTTGCCGGAAGCGGCCGGCGGCGATCTCCGCCCGCAGGTCGCGCGTGGTCGAGGAGATCACCCGCAGATCGACGCGCACCTTGTCGGTGCCGCCCTGCCGGGTGAACTGCTGCTCGGTCAGCACGCGCAGGATCTTGGACTGCGTGCCCGGCGGCATGTCGGCCACCTCGTCGAAATAGACGATCCCGCCGTGCGCCTGCTCGAGCAGCCCCTGTTCGATCCCCCGGTCCGGGGTCTCGCGGCCAAAGAGTACCTCCTCCATCCGGTCGGGCTGGACCGTGGCCGACGAGACCGAGACGAAGGGCCCGCCCGCGCGGCCCGAGTTGGAATGGATGAAGCGGGCCGCCATCTCCTTGCCCGACCCCGCCGGGCCCGAGAGCATGACCCGCCCGTTCGATTTCGTGACCTTCTCGAGCTGCGACCGCAGCAGTCGGAAGGCGGGCGAGGCGCCGAGCATCTCGGCCGTACTGGTGTCGCGGCGGCGCAGTTCGCTGTTCTCTCGGCGCAGGCGCGCCGTTTCCATCGCGCGATGCACCACCACCATCAGCTGGTCGATGTTGAACGGCTTTTCGATGAAGTCGTATGCGCCCTGCTTGATCGCGGCGACCGCGATCTCGATGTTGCCGTGGCCCGAGATGATCACCACCGGCACGTCCGGGTTGTCGCGCTTCGTCCGCTTGAGGATGTCGATCCCGTCCATCCGGCTGTCCTTGAGCCAGATGTCCAGGATCATCAGCGCGGGGGGCTCGGCGTTGATCGCGGCCATGCATTCGTCCGAATTGGCCGCGAGGCGGATCTGGAAGCCCTCGTCGCGCAGGATATCCCCGACAAGCTCGCGGATGTCGCGTTCGTCATCGACGATCAGAATGCTGCTCATTTTTCCTCCAGTATCGCTTCGCCGGCCCTTGCGGCCCGCGCCCGGCTGCGCAGGATGCGGGGCAGCCGGATCTCGGCCATGGCCCCGCGGTGTCCGTCCTCGAAAAAGGCTTCGGCATCGGCAAGGGTCAGGATGCCGCCATGTTCCTCGATGATCTTCTTGACGATGGGCAGGCCGAGGCCCGTGCCCTTCTCGCGCGTCGTCACATAGGGCTCGAACAGCCGCGTCCGGTCGGGCGGCAGGCCCGTGCCATTGTCCGAGATGCGAATGAGGGCCTGATCCTCGTCCACCGCAAGGGACACGCGGATCTCGGGCCGCCACTTACCCCCATCGGTTTCAGCCCGCGCTTCAATGGCTTCTCCGGCGTTCTTCATCAGGTTTGTCAACGCCTGTCCGATCATGGTCGTGTCGATGTCGATCAGCCAGGCCTCGGCGGGCAGCGCGGCCCGGATCCGCACGCCGGGCTGGCCCGCCTCCTGCAACAGCACCGCATCGCGGACCAGCTTCACCAGATCCGCCTCGCGCCGGTCCGGCTCGGGCATCCGCGCGAACTTGGAGAATTCGTCCACGATCCGACGCAGGTCGTTGGTCTGGCGGATGATCACGTCGGCATATTGGTCGAGATCGCTCGCCTGCTCGCCCACCAGCGGGCGGAACTTGCGCTTGATCCGCTCGGCCGACAGCTGGATCGGTGTCAGCGGGTTCTTGATTTCGTGCGCGATGCGGCGCGCCACGTCGCCCCAGGCCGCCATCCGCTGCGCCGAGACCAGATCGGTCACGTCGTCGAAGGCCACCACATAGCCCTCGAGCCGCCCGCTCTCGGTGCGCCGCGGGCTCATGCGGACCAGAAGGCTCTCCATCCGGCCCTTGCGGATCAGGCGGATCTCTTCCTGCACGGCCGATCCCGTCTCGCGCAGCCGCTCGAAAAGCGCGGCGAACTCGGGGACCGCGACCGAGAGCGGCAGGTTTCCCGCCTCGGGCAACTCCAGCAGCCGCTCGGCCGCTCGGTTGATGAAATCGACCTGCCCCACGGCGTCGAGCCCGATCACCCCCGCCGTCACCGACGAGAGCACCGAATCGAACAGCCGCCGCCTCCGCTCGGTCTGGCGGTTGTTGTCCATCAGCGCGTCGCGCTGGCCCTTGAGCTGCCGGGTCATCTGGTTGAAGAGCCGCCCCAGCATGGCGATCTCGTCGTCGCCCTCCTCCTCGACCACCTGCACGTCGAGATCCCCCGCCCCCACGCGCTGCGCCGCGCCGGCCAGCCGCCCCACCGGGCGCGAGAGCCGCTCGGCGAACCACAGGCCCAGCCAGACCGCCGCCAGGATCAGGATCAGCGCGAACCCGAGGTAGAGCAGCCCGAACTCGAACAGCATCCGGCCGCGCTCGGCCTCCAGCTGGTGGTAGAGCACGACGGTCTCGCGCGTATCGTCCAGAAGGCTCAGGATCGAGCCGTCCACCGTGCGCGATACATAGAGGAAGCGGTCCGGGAAGGCCTCGAGATGCACGAGCGCACGGAACTCGTTGTTCGCCCAGTCCTGGATCAACGCCGTCTCGCCGGAACGGGCGCGCTCGATATCCTCGGCCGCGGGTTTCTCGAAGTCGAAGAGATAGCTGCGCTCGCCGCGCGTGCGCAGCTCGCCGCCGCCGTCGATCAGGAAGGCCTCGCGCAGGCCGCGCTGGATCCGGTCCTGGCCTTGCGTCAGCAGCGGGCGCAACTGGTCGTCGCGCAGGAAGAAGGTCGATTGCTTGGCCACGTTGAGATAGGCCGCCAGCGCCTCGGCATCCTCGATCAGGTCGCGGCGATGCTCTTCCTGATAGGCCTCGGCCGCGTTCAGCGACGCCCCCACCACCTGACGGACCCGGTCCGAGAACCAGCCTTCGATGCCCACGTTCACCGTCAGCATGGCGAAGACCGCCACCAGCACCGTGGGCACCAGCGCCAGCACCGCGAAGGTCCCCACGAGCCGCAGGTGCAGCCGCGACCCCGCCGACTGGCTGCGCCGGTCCGAGATCATGCGCGCGATCCGCGCGATCACCAGCGCCGCCACCACGAGGACATAGACGAGATCGGCCAGCAGCACGAAGCGCAGGCCGGGCGAGTTCGCCCCCTGGTTCATCGGCCCCAGCGCAAGGAAGGTCGCCAGCGCCAGAACCGGCCCCAGCATCACCAGCCCGAAGGCCGCCGCATTCTGGAAACGCCGCTGCCGGCGCCAGCGCGCCAGCTTGATCCAGGTGTTGCTGCGCGCAGCAGTCCGCACGGATGGTCTGTCCTGCCTCTCGGGGGGCGGTTGGGCCGCCCTCCCCGTTTCAGGCGCTGACCGGGTTCGTGCCCGCGTGCAACGCCGCCTGTTGCCGTTTTACATCAGCTTGCGGCGGCGTGTCACGCGAATATCGAGATCGGTGATCTTCTTGCGCAAGGTATTGCGGTTGATCCCCAGCAGATCGGCACATTTCGCCTGATTGCCGGCGGTGGCATCCAGCGCGATCTCGATCAGCGGCGCCTCGACCTCGCGCAGGATGCGCTGATAGACGCCGGGGGGCGGCAGCGCGCCGCCGTGCAGGTCGAAATAGCGCCGCAGGTGCCGCGCGACCGAGGACGAGAGCTTCTCTCCCTCGCCGCCGCCCTTCAAGGGCTCCATCGCGGGCTGGTTGCCCAGCACCGCCTCGACCTCGATCCGGGTGATCTCGGCCTCGGCCGAGGTGACCATCAGCCGCCGCAGCGTGTTTTCCAGCTGGCGAACGTTGCCGGGCCAGCTGTAGGCGCGCACCAGTTCGCGCGCGTCGTTCGACAGCCGCCGCGTCGCGCCCAGATCACGCTCGCCGCGGGCCAGGAAGTGATCGGCCAGAAGCGGGATGTCGTCCACCCGCTCGCGCAGCGAGGGGACATGCAGCGTGACCCCGCCCAGCCGGTAATAGAGATCCTGCCGGAACGACCCGCCCTCCAGCCGCGAGGCCAGATCCACCTGGCTCGTGGACATGATCCGGGGCGCGTTGTCGCCCATCATGTCGAGCATCCGCACGATGCGGGCCTGCGTCTCCTCGTCGTAATCGGCCACCTCGTCGAAGACGAGGCTGCCGCCCTTGGCCCGCGCCAGCAACGAGGCTGGCCCCTCGACCCCCTGCAGGTCCGCCGCCTGCGCCACCACGAAGGGCAGCGTCCGGCGGTCCGAGAAATCGTGGATCGCGCGCGCGATCAGCGACTTGCCGGTGCCCGACTCGCCGGTGATCAGCACCGGCAGGTCCGTGTTCATCACCCGCGCCACGAGGCGGTAGAGCGCCTGCATCGCCTGCGTGCGCCCCACCAGCGGCAGGTCATCGCCCGCCTCGCGCGGGGGGGCCGCCTTGTTCACCGGCGCGCGGCGCTTCATGTCAAGCGCGCGGGCCGAACGTTTCATCAGATCGGGCAGGTCGAAAGGCTTGGGCAGGTAGTCGTAGGCCTCGGCCTCGGCCGCCTGAATCGCCGTCATGATCGTGTTCTGCGCCGAGATCACGATCACCGGCAGGCCGGGACGCAGCTTCGAGATCCGCGGCAGCGCCTCGAGCCCGTTGCCGTCGGGCATGACCACGTCCGAGATCACGAGGTCGCCCTTGCCCTCCTCGACCCAGCGCATCAGGGTCATCAGGCTGGAGGTCGCGTGCACCTTGCAACCCGCCCGCGTCAGGGCTTGCGTCAGCACCGTGCGGATCGTGCGATCGTCGTCCGCCACCAGAACAGTGCCGTCCATCACTTCACCTCCATGTCATTCAGCGCCGCTTCCCGGGGCGCGACCGGCAGCGAGACCCGGAAGACGGTGCGTCCGGGCGCTGAATCGACGGAAATCAGCCCGCCGTGATCCGATATGATCTTGTTGACCAGCGCGAGGCCCAGCCCCGTGCCATTCTCGCGCCCCGAAACGAAGGGCTCGAAGATCTCCTTGGCGATGTCGGGCGAGATGCCCGGCCCGTCGTCGATGATCTCGACCTGCAACGGCAGCGCCCCGCCCGATCCGTCGCTCCGCCGCAGCCGGAGCGAGATGTCGTAGAAGGTGCGCAGCCGGATGCGGCCGCCCTGCGGGCCCGCCGCCTCGGAGGCGTTCTTGATCAGGTTCAGGAAGACCTGCATCAGCTGGTCGGGATCGGCGTAGGTCGCGGGCAGCGAGGGATCATATTCCTCGGTGATCCGCATCCGGGCCGCAAAGCCCACCGCCGCGGAACGCCGCGCGCGGTCGAGCGCGTCATGGATGTTCACCGGCCGCCGCTCGGGCGGACGCAGATTGCCGAACTGTTCCACCTGCTCCAGCAGCTTCACGATGCGGCGCGTCTCCTCGACGATCAGATCGGCCAGTTCGCGGTCCTCGGGGGCGAGATTCATGGCGATCAGCTGCGCCGCGCCCGAAATGCCCGCCAGCGGGTTCTTGATCTCGTGCGCCAGCATCTCGGCCATGCCGATGGCGGATTTCGCCGCCGACTTGGCGGCCGTCGCCCGCCCCAGCCGGTCGGCGATCTCGCGCGGCGAGATCAGCAGCATGACGACCTCGGCATTGTCGTGCAACGGCGCGATCTGGATGTTGCACTGGACCGGCGGACGCTCGCCCGAGGTCACGTCCACATCGTTGATGAAGATCGGCGACTGGTTGATCCGGGCCCGCGTCACCGCCTCTTCCACCGGCGCGTCGATCGTCAGCCGGTCAAAGGCGGGCTGGCCCTGCAGGCTTCGGGACGAGGCGTTCAGGAATGCCTCGGCCGCGGGGTTCGATTCGATGATGCGGCCCTCGGGATTGATCAGCACCGCCGGCAGCGGCAGGCTGGCCCAGATCACGCCGGGAACCGGATAGGGCGAACGAAAGCTCATGCGGCGACCCTTTCCTGCGCGCCGAAAGCCTGCTGCAGCCGCCGGACCACCTGCGCCGGATCGGTGCCGGTCACGATGGGGCCGCGATGCGCGGCGAGGCCCGCGGCCTCGAGATACCAGTTGAGATGCTTGCGCGCGACGCGCAGCCCGAGGTCACGGCCGTAAAAGGAGAGCATCTCCTCGTAATGGGCCACGACCAGATCGGCGAGCGCGGCCCCGAAGGGCGCATCGGGCAGCGCCCGCCCCTCGAGCGCGGCCGCGATGCGGCCAAGCAGCCACGGGCGGCCCTGCGCCCCGCGCCCGACCATGACCCCCGCCGCCCCCGAGGCCGCGAGCGCGGCCCGCGCCTCCTCCGGCCCGGTGATGTCGCCGTTGGCCACCACCGGCACCGCGACCGCCCCGACCACAGGGCGGATCGCGGCCCAGTCGGCGCGGCCGGTGTAGAACTGGCAGCGCGTGCGGCCGTGGATCGTGATCATCGCCACGCCCGCGGCTTCGGCCCGGCGCGCGATCTCGGGCGCGTTCAGCATCCCCTCGTCCCAGCCGAGCCGCATCTTGAGCGTGACCGGCACCGTCACCGCCGCCACCACCGCCTCGACCAGCGCGAGCGCGCGGTCCGGCTCGCGCATCAGCGCCGAGCCCGACCAGCCGTTCGTGACCCGCTTGGCCGGGCAGCCCATGTTGATGTCGATGATGCGGGCGCCCTGCGCCTCGACCATGCGCGCGGCCTCGGCCATCCAGTGCGGATCGCAGCCCGCAAGCTGCACCGCCGTCCGCCCCTCGGCCGCGCCGATCTCGGCCCGCGCCCGCGCCTCGGCGCCCGCGCAGACCATCTCGCGGCTCGCCACCATCTCGGACACGACGAGCCCGGCGCCGAAACGCACGGCCAGCCGCCGAAAGGGAAGATCCGTTATTCCCGCCATCGGCGCGAGGAGCACCGGCGGATCCACCGGAAGCTGAGCGATGCGAAGGGCCAATTGCCTATTCCTTGTGCGTCAGCCCTCAGTTACGGCCAGCCGAGGCGGAAGACAATTCGGCTCGTCACAGCTCTGCCGGATAATCGTGCTTTGCATCATTTTTAGGCGTCTTTGCTGAAACTGCTGACTCTCCGTAGCCGGGCCGCGACAGGAGGGTCGATTGTCTCGGGCGGCGCCATCGCATAGAGGTTCGGGCAGAGGAATGACGGGATCATGACGACAGCCGCAATCATCGTGGCCGCCGGACGCGGCACAAGGGCGGGCGGAGAGCTGCCCAAGCAGTGGCAGCTTCTGGCCGGGCAACCCGTGGTGGCCCGTGCGCTTGCGGCCTTTCGCGCCGCGCCGGGCGTGCACCAAACGCTTCTCGTGATCCACCCGGACGATCGCGCGCGGGCCGAGGCCCTGCCCGACGTGGCCGAGGGGGCCGTCGAGCTGGTCGAGGGCGGCGCCTCGCGGGATGCCTCGGTGCGCAACGCGCTCGAGGCGCTGGCGGGCCGCGGCATCGGGCGCGTGCTGATCCACGACGGCGCGCGTCCGCTGGTGGACCAGAGCCTCATCGCCCGGATGATCGGGGCGCTCGACGCCTCGCCCGGTGCGGCCCCCGCGGTGCCGGTCAGCGATGCGCTCTGGCGCGGCGAGGGCGGGCGCGTCGTGGGCACGCAGGACCGCACCGGCCTCTTCCGGGCCCAGACCCCGCAGGCCTTCCGCTTCGAGGCGATCCTGGCCGCCCACCGCACCCATCCGGGCGGCGCGGCCGACGATGTCGAGGTGGCGCGCGCCGCAGGGCTCGAGGTCGCCATCGTCGAAGGCTGCGAGGACAATCTGAAAGTGACCTACCCCGGAGATTTCGCGCGGGCCGAGCGGCTGCTGGCCGCGCGCCCGGCCCCCTGATGCCGCCGGACCTCCGGCCCTCGGGGCGGAGGCCGGCCAGGACACCGCCGGCCCCATGGGTCGGCCCATGACACCGCCGGCCCCGCCGGCGGCCACCGACGAACGAGGAGACTGGAATGGACATCCGCACCGGCAATGGCTTTGACGTGCACGCCTTCGGCCCCGGCGACCATGTGTGGCTCTGCGGGGTGCGCGTGCCGCATCACCGCGGCCTGATCGGCCATTCGGACGCAGACGTGGGGATGCATGCGCTGACCGATGCGATCTATGGCGCGCTGGCCGAGGGCGACATCGGCGTTCATTTCCCGCCTTCGGACCCGCAATGGAAAGGCGCCGCCTCGCGCATCTTCCTCGAACATGCGATGGGCCGGATCGCGGCCCGCGGCTTCACGCTGGCCAACTGCGACGTGACGCTGATCTGCGAGCGCCCGAAGATCGGCCCGGTCGCCCCCGCCATGCGCGAGGCCCTGGCCGCGATCATGGGGGTCGAGGTGGGCCGGATCTCGGTCAAGGCCACCACCTCGGAAAAGCTGGGCTTCACCGGCCGCGAGGAGGGCATCGCCTGCATCGCCACCGCCACGCTCCTGCAGGCATGAGGGTCTCGCACGCGATCTGCATCGGCGGCGGGATCGGCCTGCTGAAGCCCGCGCCCGGCACCTGGGCCGCCGCCGTCGCGGTGGCGGCGGGTCTGGTGCTGCACGGGCTGGGCAGCTTCCCCCTGCTGCTGGCCGCGACGCTCGCCGCCTGCGCGCTCGGCCTCTGGGCCGCGCGGGAAGAGCTGAAGCTGCGCCCCCACGCCGACCCGCCCGAGTTCGTGATCGACGAGATCGCGGGCCAGTGGATCGCGCTCTCCTTCCCCTCCTGCGGCTTCTGGCTGATGGGGCTCGACAGCTGGAACTTCCCCTATCCGGGGTGGCTGGCGGCCTTCCTGTTCTTCCGCCTCTTCGACATCTGGAAGCCGGGCCCGATCGGCCGGCTCGACCGGCGCGAGGACTGGGTGGGGCTGATGGCCGACGACCTGCTGGCGGGCGTCTTCGCGGGCGTGGCGACGATGATCGCGGCGGGCATCGCCCATGGGGTCCTGATGTGAGCCCGGCCGAGCTTCTGGCGCTCGCGCGGGCGAGGTCGGCGCGGATCGCCACGGCCGAAAGCTGCACGGGCGGCATGATCTCGGCCGCGCTGACCGATGTGGCGGGCTCGTCCGACGTGTTCGACCGGGGGTTCGTGACCTACTCCAACGCCGCGAAGGTGGCGATGCTGGGCGTGGCCCCCGAGACGCTCGCCCGCGTCGGCGCCGTATCCGAAGAGGTTGCGCGCGAGATGGCCGAAGGCGCGCTGGCCCGTTCCGAGGCCACGCTTGCGGTGGCCGTCACCGGCATCGCCGGCCCAGGCGGGTCCGAGTTCAAGCCCGAAGGGCGGGTCTGCTTCGGCCTCGCGCGCCGGGGCGGCCCGACCCGGGTGGAAACGGTGGAATTCGGTCCCCTCGGACGGGCCGAGGTGCGGCGCGCGTCGGTCGAGCGGGCGCTGTCCCTGCTCGCCACCGCGCTTGCCGAAGGTTCGTGACGGGCGAGACGTGACCCTTGCCGGGGCGCCGGCCGCGGCTGCCGATCCGGCGACCCAATCCCGAGGCATCTGGACCTGCCCTCTGGCAGAGAGGAGAATGGTGCCGGCGGAGGGGATCGAACCCCCGACCTTCGGTTTACAAAACCGCTGCACTACCGCTGTGCTACACCGGCCAAGGCGGAGAACCTCCGCTCGGACCGCGCGGCAGGAACGATCTGCCGGCCGCTGTCCGACGCCACGGGCAAGCCCGCGGCACCCGCTCCCGATAGCGCGCCGCGGCCGGCGGCGCAAGTCCTCACCGCACGCGGTTGGCCCGCGCCAGAAGGGCCACCGCGGCGATCCCCACCAGCATCACGAGCAACGCGGCCGGCGCGGCCTCGCCCAGCCGCTCGAGGCTCGCCTGCTCATGCGCGCGCGTGGCGAGCGTGTTGTAGTTGAACGGCCGCAGAAGCAGCGTCGCGGGCAGCTCCTTCACGCAATCGACGAAGACCACCAGCAGCGCCGTCGCCACCGAACCGCGCATCAGCGGCAGATAGACCCGGCCCAGCACCGCGCCCGGCCCCCGTCCGAGCGACCGCGCCGCCATCGGCAGGCTGGGCGAGATCCGGCCAAAGGCCGAATCCACCGCGCCCTGGGCCACCCCGAAGAAGCGCACCATGTAGGCCAGCACCAGCGCCGCCGCCGTCCCCGTCAGCAGAAGGCCCGGATCGCGTCCGGTCACCGCGGCCACCGCATCGGCCAGCCGGTGATCGAGGGCGGCCAGCGGGATCAGCAGACCCAGGGCCAGCACGGCGCCCGGCGCGGCATAGCCCAGCAGCGTGAGCGGCAGCACCAGCCGCGGCAACCCCCGCCGCGCAAGCCGCACGCCATAGACCAGAAACACCGCCCCGCCCACCGTCAGGACCGCGGCGACCCCTCCCACCGTCAGCGTGTTGGCCAGCGCGCGCGTCAGACCCGGCGAGGTCCAGGCGTCCGGCTTGCGCAGCGCATGGTTCAGCATGACCCCCACCGGCAGCAGGAAACCCATCGCCACCGGCAGGGCGCACAGCGTGCTGGCCATCCACCCGCGCAGGCCGCGCAGGTGCACCGGCTGGATCGGGCGCGCCCCCCGCGACATGCGGTGAAAGCGCGCGTTCCGCCGCCCGATCCGCTCGAGCGCCAGCAGCAGGAAGATCAGCACCAGCACAACGCCCGCGATCTGCGCCGCTCCGCCCGCGTTGCCGGCTGTCAACCAGACCGAGAAGATGCCGGTCGTCAGCGTCTGCACACCGAAATGCTCGACCGTGCCGAAGTCGGCGACCGTCTCCATCATGGCCAGCGCCACGCCCGCGGCGATGGCGGGCCGGGCCAGCGGCAGGCCCACGCGGAAGAAGAGCCCCCAGGGGCCCTTGCCCAACGCCCGCGCCACCTCGTAGGAGGCGCCCGACTGCTCGCGGAAGGCCGCCCGCGCCAGGAGATAGACGTACGGATAAAGCGCCGAGGACAGCACCAGGATCGCAGCCCAGCGCGAGCGGACCTCGGGGAACCAGTAGTCGCGGGCCGACTGCCAGCCGGCCAGCCCGCGAAGCGTGGTCTGCAGCGCGCCCGAATAGTCGAAGAAATCCGCCAGCGCGTAGGCGCCGATGTAGGCGGGAATGGCCAGCGGAAACAGCAGCGCATGATCCAGCACGCGCGCGCCAGGAAAGCGATACATGGTGACGAGCCAGGCCGCGCCCGTTCCGACCGCCGCCGTCAGCACCGCCACCCCCGTCATCAGCACGAGCGTGTTGGTCAGATAGCGCGGCAGAACCGACGACAGCAGGTGCGGCCAGATGTTCTCGACCGGGTGAAAGGCAATCCACACGATCGAGACGATGGGCATCAGCACGAGCGCCGCGATGACCAGCGCGCCCAGGGACCAACCGTCAGGCCGAGGCAGCCGCAGGCCCTTGCGCGGGGCGCGCAGATCCGAGGGGCGGGGGTCGATCATGCCTGCCGCATAGCCGAATGCGGATTTCCTGTCCAGAAAAGCCCGTGCAATCCCCGTTCCCTTTCACCTGCGCCGCGGAACCCGTCGGCGATCCGCAGCCGGCCCGGGGCGCTTCGCGGGGCGCGCCTTGATCGCCCGAGACAGGGGCGGAAGGCCCGCCGGCCGCTCAGGCCATCCCGAGGGCGTTCTTGTAGAGTTCGAGGATGGTCTCCTCCTCGGCGATGTCGTCGGGCTTGCGCTTGCGCAGGGCCACGACCTTCTTCATCACCTTGGTGTCGTAGCCGCGGCCCTTGGCCTCCGCCATCAGCTCTTTCTGCTGCTCGGTGACGTCCTTCTTCTCGGCCTCGAGCTGCTCGTACCGCTCGATGAACTGGCGCAGCTCGTCGGCGGTGACGTTGTAGGAATCCAGCGGGTCGCTCATCTCTCTGCCTCTTGGTCTCGTTTGCGCCCCTCCTATCGCGGGCCGGGGTGCCGGATCAAGCGGCACAAGGACGGCCCCGGTCACGGCCGCCGGGCGAGCACCCTTGCCAGCGGCCGTCCGCTCGGCTAGGCCCGCCACGCAATCCAGCGGGAGACGGGCATGGAATGGATGATCTGGATCGGAGCCGCGATCTCGCTCGCCGGTGTCGGCGGGCTCGTCTGGTGCATCTGGCTGGCGCTGTCGGCGCGTCGCTCGGGCCTGCCCGATGCCGAGATGCGCGAGCGTCTGCAGCGCGTCGTGGTGCTGAACCTCGCCGCGCTGGGGGTCTCGGCCATCGGCCTCATGTGTGTGGTGATGGGCATCCTGCTCGGCTGACGGCCTGAAGGCCGTCCCCGAGGTGCATTCGGGCAAGAGTGCCTTTCGGGCCGCAGGTCCGCCGTCACACCGGCATGTTGTCGAAACCGGCCTCGATTTCGGCGTCAGTGCGATCCACGGGCGGAAGCACAAGCGCCAGCCCCTGCATCTCGGCCAGCAGGTGGGCCAGAGCCTCCGTCGTGGCGTCGGCCGGATCGGCGGCGGGGGCCTCGGGCACGGGCGGAACCAGGGCCGGTTTTCTCGCGGTCAACATCTTTCCTCCTCCGCCGGTCATCCGGCGCAATTGCGGCAGAACGGCGTGTAGGGCAGCACGTCCAGCCGGGCGTCGCCGATCGGGGCGCCGCACTTCATGCAGTAGCCATATTCATCCGCCTCGATGCGGGCGAGCGCCGCCATGATCGCGCGGATCTCCTGCTGTCCCGAGTTCCCCATGCTCTCGAGCACCTCCTCGGTCTCGCGCTCGGTGGCGAGTTCCTCCCAGTCGCGGGAGTTGTGCGAGTCGAGCTCTGCCTCGATCCCCTCAAGTCGCGCACCCAGATCGGCAAGCCGGGCCTCGAGTTGGCTCTTGCGTCTGGCGATGTCGATCATGGCGCACCTCCTGTGGTGGGGCGAGGTTAGGCGAAGGACCGGGATGCCTCCTTGATGCAGGTCAATGATTTAAGCCCAACGGGGCGCCCACGGCGCCGCCCGCGGCCGACGGCTTTCCTCGGCCGGCGCCGGGCGCTATGGTCGCAGGCACCGTTTCGAGAGGATCTTCATGACGTTCCGCCCCCTCACCGATGGCTATGCCGTCGCGCCGCAGATCACGCCCGAGGATCTGGCCGCCCTCCGCGCCGCAGGCTTCACGACGATCATCGACAACCGGCCGGACAGCGAGATCCCGGCCGACCTTCATGCCGCCGAGATGCGCCGGGCGGCCGAGGCGGAGGGGTTCACCTTCGTCGAGAACCCGGTGATCGGCGGGGCGATCACGCTGGAAAACGTGCACCGGCAGCGCGAGGCCATCGACGCGGCCACGGGGCCGGTCCTGGCCTATTGCGCCTCGGGCAACCGTTCCTCGGTGGTCTGGGCGCTGGCGAACGCGGGCCGGATGCCGACGGACGATCTGATCGCCCTGCCGGCCCGGCACGGCTACCAGCTGGAAGGGTTCCGGCGCGAGATCGACCGGCTGGCCCAGCAAGGGACCTGATCACGGGGAGCTAATCGTCGGTTCCGGTCATGGCGAAGGGCACCACGCCCGATGGCGAGGCGGCAGGCGCCGACGCCGGGGCAAGGCGGATCGCCCGCATCCCGCGATGCTGCCCCAGCCGCCCCTCGGCCACCTGACGCCCGTCGAGAGCGACGAAGGCCACATCCTCGAGCGTGGCCTTGGAGAGGTCCACCACGTCCCCGACCTGCCAGCCCATCACGGTCCCGAGCGGGAGGGTGACGCGGGCGAGCACGGCGTCAAGCAGGCATTCCGCGCCCATCACCTGATCTGCCAGCGCCATGCCGAAATCCGAGACCAGGGCCGCGGCCTCCTCGGGCGTCTCGGGCCGAAGGGGCGGCTCGCCCCGCCCCTCGGCCGGCAGCGCAAGAAGCAGCGGGCCCGATTTGGCGCCAAGCGCCAGATCCACATTCACCGTCAGGACACGATAGGCGCAATCCTCGAGCAGCAGCCCGAGCGGCCGTGGATCGTCGAGAAACGAGGCATAGCGAAAGCCGCCGGCCCAGATCCGGTCCTCATCCTCGGCCAGAAGGAACTCCAGTTCCGCAAGCGTCTGGTCGATGAAGCCCGACACCATGGCCGCATCCGTGCGTGTGGGCTTGCGGCTGGCCGGGGCCAGCGCGCTGACGCGGCCGATGGTCTGCACCTCGATCAGCGCCGACAGGACGGGCGGCGACAGGGCGACAAGGCCAAGACCTTCCCCCGGCCCCTCGACGATGGCGTAGAGCGAGCGTTCTTCCGGCATCTCGAGCAGTTCGGCCAGCGAGCGGCGCGCGGACGAAAGCCCCGCCACATCGAGCGCCAGCGCGAAGGCATCCCGCGCCGCGCGCGCCAGCGACAGGCGCAGGGCGCGCTCGGCCCCCGTGACCTGCGCCACCACCGGCCGGGCCTTTGCCTCGATCTTTCGCCTGAGCACGCTTTCCGCCACAGCCCTGTCCCGCAACCGCCTTCCGTCCTTCTGGCATGGCAGGGTTGAGAAAGGGTTGACGTCCGCGCGCCCTCAGGCCGCGCGTTGCAGGCGCAGCGGCAGCGTCACGCGGAAGGCGGCCCCGCCCTGCCCCGGCAGATAGGTGATCGTGCCGCCAAGGTTGGCCATCACCTCGCGGCAGATGGCAAGGCCGAGGCCCGCGCCCCCGGCCCGCGTCTGGTCCGACAGACGGGCGAACTTCTCGAAGATCAGCTCCTGGCTCTCCTTCGAGATGCCCGAGCCGTTGTCGGCGAAATCCACCGTCACCCGCCCGCCCTTCTGGCGGACCGAGATCCGCAGCTCGGGATGGGCCGCATCGCAATATTTGCGCGCGTTCGAGATCAGGTTGATGAAGACCTGCGCCAGCCGGTCGCTGTCGGTGTAGAGGAAGATGTTCTCGGCCGCCGGATCACGCTGGATGGTGAAGCTGCGCTCGGGCCGTGTGTGGGCCGCGGCCTGCAGCGCGCGGTCGATCATCTGCTGAAGATTGGCGAGCCCGAGGTTCAGCTGCACCGATCCGTTCTCGAGCACCGACAGGTCGAGCAGGTCGTCGAGCAGCCGGGTCAGACGGATCGCCTCTTCGTGGATGATCCGGGCGTGGCGCGCGGCCATCTCGGGCGGAAGGTCGCCCTCCATCAGGATCTCGGAGAAGGCCCGGATCGAGGTCATGGGCGTGCGCAGCTCGTGGCTGATCTGGCTGAGGAAGGCGTCCTTCTGCACCGACAGGCGCGTGAGCTTGTCGTTGGCCTCGCGCAGCTGGCGCGCGGTGCGGGTCAGTTCCTCCTGCTGCGCCTCGAGGCGTGCGGAATATTCCATGATCTGGGCGGTTTCGTTGGCCACCGCCATCAGATCCTCGACCGACACCGCCGCCCGGCCCGCCAGCTGGGCCAGCATCGCGTGGGCCGTGGCCGCGCCGACCGAGCCCGCAAGCCGCCGCTCGAGCCGCTCGACGAAGGCGGGGATCGGGTCGGGCAGGTAGCCCTCCTTGCCCTGCAACCGCGCCTCGGACTGGAAGAGCGCCAGCGCCTCCTCCTCGCCGAGGATGCGCTGGGCCATCACCAGCAGTTCCTCGGCCTCGGCCTTGCCCTCCGCCCAGCCCTGCGGGCCGCGGTTTCCGGTCTCGAACACATTGACGAAGGCCGCGCCCTGCAACCGCTCGAGCGGGCGCGGAAAGCTCACCAGCGAGGCGGCGCAGAAGACGGTGCCGTTCAGCACCAGCGACCAGAACATCGCATGGATCAGCGGGTCCATCCCCTCGACCCCGAACAGCGCCTGCGGCCGCAGCCACGCGATGCCGAACGGGCCCTCGAGCAGCATGCGCGCGGGGATCACGGCGTCGGGTCCGAAGGAAGGCAGGAAGAGCGTATAGGCCCAGACCGCAAAGCCCAGCGTCAGCCCCCAGAGGGCGCCGGTGCGGGTGGCGCCGCGCCAGAAGATCCCGCCGAGCATCGCGGGCAGCATCTGCGCCACCCCCACGAAGGAGATCAGCCCGATGGTGGCCAGCGCACTCGACCCGCCCGACAGGCGGTAATAGCCATAGCCCAGCCCCAGCACGCCCGCGATCGAGATCCGCCGGGCGAGCAGCACGATGCCCCGCACGTCCCCCGCCACCCCCGGCGTCGCCCGGAGCGACAGCCAGAGCGGCATGACGATGTGGTTCGAGACCATCGTGGCCAGCGCCACCGCGGCCACGATCACCATGGCGGTGGCCGACGAGAAGCCGCCGAGGAAGGCGAGCATCGCGAGCCCACCCTGCCCCTGATCGAGCGGCACCGTCAGCACGAAGAGGTCGGGGTTCGCCCCCTCGGGCATGATCTCGAGCCCCACGACCGCGATCGGCACGACGAAGAGGCTCATGAGGAACATGTAGAGCGGGAAGGCCCAGCTTGCCGTGGCGAGGTGGCGCTCGTCCCGGGTCTCGACCACCAGAACCTGGAACATCCGCGGCAGGCAGATCACCGCCGCGGCCGAGAGCATGGTCAGACCGGCCCAGCGAGACGGCACCAGATCCCAGTCGGCGATGACCGAGCGGTCGATGCGCGCGATCACGTCGGCGGGGCCGTCGGCCACCCCCCAGACCACGAAGGCCCCTACCGCCACCAGCGCCACGAGCTTGACGACGCCCTCGACCGCGATGGCGGTGACGATGCCGGTGTGCTGCTCGTTGGCGTCGAGCTTGCGGGTGCCGAACAGGATGGTGAAGAGCGCCAGCCCCGCCGCCACCCAGACCGAGGTGCTGTCGTGGTCGGGCATCTGCCAGCCCTCGTGCGGGCCGCTGGCAAAGACGCTGAAGCTCAGCGTGACGGACTGAAGCTGGAGCGCGATGTAGGGCGTGGCGGCCACCACGCAGAGCAGCGTCACCAGAACCCCGAGCAGGTTCGACTTGCCATAGCGCGACGAGATCAGGTCGGCGATCGAGGTCACGCGCTGCTGTCGCCCGATCCGCACCAGCTTGCGCAGCACCCACCACCAGCCCACGAAGACCAGCGTCGGCCCGAGATAGATGGTCAGATATTCCAGCCCCGAACGCGCGGCGTAGCCCACTGCGCCGTAGAAGGTCCAGGCGGTGCAGTAGATCGAGAGCGAGAGCGTATAGACCAGCGGCGAGCGCAGCCAGGGCAGCGCCTCGCCCACCGAGCGGCGCTCGACGAGGAAGGCCACGAGGAACAGAAGGATCACGTAGCAGAGGCAGGCCAGGACGAGGATGTCGAACGGCATCAGTCCGCCCCGCCTCCGCCGGCGCCCTCATCGCCCGCGCCATCCTCGCGCGGCTCGGCCCGCAGGCCCCGCGCCATGACCGCGGCCGCCAGGATCAACAGCGCCCAGATCGCGAAGAGATAGATCCCGTCCGGCGCCGTGTCGCGGCGGTCGGTGGCGGCGGGCTCCCACAGGATCGGCAGCAGGAACAGGAAGGCGCCCAGCACCGGCAGCATCCGCGCCGCATCCCGCAGCCGCCTTTTGCGGTAGGATCGCCGCGCGAGAAACAGCGGCGAGCGCCGGCGGCTCATCGCGGCACCAGCGCCCGGACCGACGCCAGCATCTCGGTGTTGGAAAAAGGCTTCGACATGAAGGCATCCACCCCGGCCCGTTCGGCGGCGGCCCGGTCGCGCACCTGCCCCTTGGCCGTCAGCATCAGCACCGGCAGATCCTCGGTCTGGGGATCGGCCCGCAGCGCCGAGAGGATGTCAAAGCCGCTCATGCCGGGCAGCATCAGGTCGAGGATCAGAAGGTCGGGCTGCGTGCTTCGCACCGCTTCGATCGCGTCCGCGCCACCGGAATGGGTCGAGACCTTCAACCCGTCGCGCATCAGGATGAACCGGATCGCTTCGGCAATGTTCGGCTCGTCCTCGATCAGCAGCACATGCGCCGTCATGCAACATTCCCCCGCAACCCGCACCCGGAGCCTCCCCGCCCCGTGTCAACTTACGATGCTAGACGCGTTGCTGTCAAAGCGGGAGGTCGCCGATCACGCCCCCTGCGCCGCCGGAAACCGCCCCGTCACGACCCTTCCAGCAGGATCGAGGGCTCGCGCCGGGCGGGGCATCCCGCGCGCGGACAGATCCGGCACGAGGTTCCCACGGGGCGCGGCTCGAACGACGGGTCGGGCACCGCCGGCTCGATCAGCATACCCGCCTCGCGCAGTTCGGGCCCCGAAAAGCCCGCCGGATGGCGCGGCTCGCAGAAGGCTCGGGCGCGGTAGGAGCGGCGGGCGCGGGCCGCGGGCTCGATCACCGCCTCGACCGGGCTCATCGGATGGGCCAGCGCCTCGAAGAGCGGCCAGAGCGGACAGGCGGCGCCGAACCGCGGCAGCAGGAACCCCTCGGGCGGCTTGCGGAAGACCAGCGTGCCCGATCCGTCGCAGATCACGAGGCCCGCCAGCGCGCCCGGCAGCGTCGCCATCCGCCGGAAGACGGCAAGAACCCCCACGCCGAAGCGGCGGGCCACCAGCAGCGGATCGCCCTCCGAGCGGATCGCGGCGCGGAAGGCATCGAGCGGCATCGCCGCCGCATCCGCCTCGGCGCGCAGGATCCAGTCGCGCGCCATCGCCCGGCCCGCCGCCGACGCCAGCCCCTCGAGTTCCGGCTCGAGCAGCGCCCGGCCGCCCGGCTCCTCCAGCTCGGCCAGATGCCAGCCGCGGGCGGCAAGCCAGCCCTCCACCTCCTCCTGCGGCGCGGCGAGGCCCTGCTCCTCGTCCTCGGCAGCGGCATCGAGATAGGCCACCAGCGCCTCGGCCCCCACCGCCAGCCGCTCGCTGTCGGTGTGGATGTTGGCGTGGAAACGCGCCCGCCAGTCCGGGTCGATGTCCTCGGTCTCGGCCAGGATCGCCGCGGTCGAGCGCACCGCGCTCACCGCCGACAGCACCTCGTGCAGCGCCTGGCTGAGGTGGGTGTCGTGGGTCAGGCGGTCGTTCAGCGCGGTGACGGTGCGCTCGAGCAGGCCCAGCCTCCGGTGCTGCGTGGCCAGCATCCGCGCCCAGCCCGGAAAGCGGCCGACGAAATCCTCGACCCGGTCCAGTTCGGGCTGCTCGTCGCCGCCCGACGCGGCCGCGGCGCGCAGATCCTCGACCAGCACCCCCTCGGCCCCGGCCGAGAGCGTCTGGGCCTCGATCTTCAGCGCCCGCGCCAGACGCCCCAGCACCTCGTCGCCGATCCGGCGGCGGTTGTGCTCGATCAGGTTGAGATACGAGGCCGAGATCCCCGCCGACCGCGCGAGATCGGCCTGCCGGAGCCCCAGCTGCAGGCGCCGCTCGCGCACCCGGCTGCCCGTGAGCGCCGTCATCGGCATGGTCCGTCCCTCCCGGCTTTACAGGATCATCCTGTATTATCCGGGGGAAGCACAGGGCTTTTCAACCCCGCCTCGCATCGCCGTGGGGGCCGGGCATTGCCGGCCCCGATGCGGCGCGCTCAGGCGTCGGCGATCACGTCCTGCCGCTGCCGGCCCAGCCCCTCGACACCCAGCTCGACCACGTCGCCCGCCTTCAGGAACCGGGGCGGCTTCATCCCCAGCCCCACCCCCGGAGGCGTCCCGGTCGAGATCACGTCGCCCGGATGCAGCGTCATGAACTGCGAGAGGTAGCTGACCAGAAAGGCCACGCCATAGACCATCGTCCGCGTCGTGCCGTCCTGCATCTTCTGCCCGTTCACCGACAGCCAGAGCGACAGGTCCTGCGGATCGGCCACCTCGTCCCGCGTCACGAGCCAGGGCCCAAGCTGGCCGAAGTTGTCGCAGCTCTTGCCCTTGGTCCACTGGCCCGACCGCTCGGCCTGAAAGGCCCGCTCGGAGACATCGTTGGCCACCGCATAGCCCGCGACATGGTTCAGCGCCTCGGCCTCGGAGACATACTTGGCCTTCCGCCCGATGATGACGGCCAGCTCCACCTCCCAGTCGGTCTTGACCGACCCGCGCGGAATGATGATCGGATCGTTCGGACCGCAGATCGCCGAATTGGCCTTCATGAAGATGATCGGCTCGGGCGGGACCTGCGCGCCGGTCTCGGCCGCATGGTCGGAATAGTTCAGGCCGATGCAGATGAACTTGCCGATCCCGCCCACGCAGGGGCCGAGGCGCGCATCTTCGGCCACGACCGGCAGGCCCGCGCCGTCGATCCCGCGCAGCCCGGCCAGCCCCTCGTCCGACAGGACGTCGCCCGCCACGTCCGGCACGATGCCCGAGAGGTCGCGGATGGTGCCGTCGGTCCAGACGAGCCCGGGTCGTTCGGCCCCGGCGGGCCCATGGCGCAGCAGTTTCATGGTGTCTCCTCAGATATTGGACCAGCCCCCGTCGATGACGTGGGCGACCCCGGTGGTGTAGGCGGATTCGTCCGAGGCGAGATAGACGACGAGCGCCGCGATCTCCTCGGGGCGGCCGATGCGGCCGATGGGCTGGCGCGCCACGAAGGCGCGCCGCGCGGCCTCGTAGTCGCCGGTCGCGCGGAGCCGCTCTTCGAGCGAGGGGCTCTCGACCGTGCCGGGGCAGATCGCGTTGCAGCGGATGCCCTGACCGATGAAGTCGGCCGCGATGGATTTGGTCAGCCCCACGACGCCCGCCTTGGTGGTGCCATAGACGAAGCGGTTCGGGGCTGCGATGGCCGCCGAGACGACCGAGGCCATGTTGATGATCGACCCGCCGCCGCCCGCGATCATGCCGGGCAGGAAGGCGCGGCACATGCGATACATGCCCGTCAGGTTCAACCCGACCGAGAACTCCCAGCTCTCCTCGTCGCAGTCGAGGATCGTGCCCGAGGCGACGAATCCCGCGCAGTTGAAGAGCACGTCGAGCGGCCCCGCCGCCTCGACGGCGTCTGCGATCAAGGCCGGATCGCGCACGTCCAGACGGCGCACCTCCAGCCCCTCGGCGGCGAGGCTTTCGAGTGCGGCCGCGTTCACGTCGGTCGCCAGCACCCGCGCCCCTTCGCGCGCCATGACGAGGGCCGAGGCCCTGCCGATCCCCTGACCCGCCGCCGTGACCAGCGCGCGCTTTCCGGTCAGCCGGCCTGAGCCCATGGTCTCCTCCGCTTCCTGTTCGGCCTCAGCAAAGAGCATTCCCGATGCGAGAACAAGCCTTGCCGGCGCAAAAGGGCCGGCTGATCGAAGGGCGCGCAAGAGGAACTTCTGGCTGAGACGGGATGATGCTCGGCAGGCTGGCCGATCCGTTCGTGATATGCCAGCCTTTCGCCGCGGCCCCCGGGGCCGCAGGCAACGGACCGAAAGGAGACGGGATGAAACGGCAACGGGTGATCGCAGTGGGCTCCTACCCCGAATGGGACAGCGAGGCGATGGCGCAGAGCTTTGCCCTCACCACGGTCGCGCGGCTTGCGGATCTGGCCGACCTCGATCCCTCTCTCCGGCACGAGGCCATCGCGGTGGCCTACAAGGGCGGCACGCCCTTCGGGGCCGAGACGATGGACCTGTTGCCATCCCTCGGGGTGATCGCGAACTTTGGCGTGGGCTACGACGCCATCGACCTTGAGGCCGCCCGCGCCCGCGGAATCCGCGTGACCAACACGCCCGATGTTCTGAACGACGACGTGGCCGATACGGCGCTGGCCATGATGCTCGCCCTCTGCCGCCGCATCCCGGACGGAGACCGCTTCGTGCGCGACGGGCGGTGGCCAA
The DNA here is from genome assembly GCF_007668225.1 of Cereibacter sediminicola. NCBI lineage: Bacteria > Pseudomonadati > Pseudomonadota > Alphaproteobacteria > Rhodobacterales > Paracoccaceae > Cereibacter > Cereibacter sediminicola. The sequence continues at coordinate 51,031 of NZ_VDEK01000008.1, forward strand.
AGGAGGACTTTCCGCTGAACCGCAAGTTCTCGGGCGGGCGGGCCGGCATCATGGGGCTGGGGCGCATCGGGCGGGTCATCGCTGATCGCCTCGTGGCCTTCGGCATGGAGATCCACTACCATTCGCGCAGCGCCAAGGAGGTGCCCGCCGGCTGGATCTTTCACGCCACCCCCGAGGGGCTGGCGGCCGAGGTGGACTGGCTGGTGGTGGCCCTGGTCGGCGGAGCGGCCACCGAAAACTACGTCTCGGCCGAGGTCATCGCCTGCATGCCGCAGGACGCGGTGCTGGTGAACATCTCGCGCGGCACGACGGTGGACGAGGCCGCCCTCATCGAGGCGCTGGAGGCCGGGCGGATCGGGGCGGCGCTCGACGTCTTCCGCAACGAGCCCGACATCGACCCGAGGTTCCTGTCGCTGCCCAACGTGCTGCTGCAACCGCACCAGGGCTCGGGCACGGTCGAGACGCGCCGCGCGATGGGAGAGCTGCAACGCGCCAACATCCGCGCCTTCCTGACCGGCGAGCCACTGCTGACCCCCGTCGCCTGAACGCGGCGCCTTTGGCGCGCAGGGCGAGGTTCATGCGGAACATGAACCTCGCCGTGTAACCCGCTGTTTCAGTGGTTGTCCCGCGGAAGATCGCGCGCCACGCGGCGGTAGGCGGTGGCCAGCTCGATGCAGCCCCCGTCGGCCAGCTGCCCCGAGAGGCGGCGATAGATCTCCTGCCACGGGGTCTGGTTGTGCAGCTCGGGCGGCTGCCATGCGGCCCGCCGCGCCTCCCATTCGGCCTCGTCCACCAGCGCGTCGAGCCGACAGCGGTTGAGGTCGAGCCGCACCCGGTCGCCGGTCCGCAGAAGCGCAAGACCGCCGCCGGCCACCGCCTCGGGTGAGGCGTTGAGGATCGAGGGGCTTTCCGAGGTGCCCGACTGCCGCCCGTCGCCCACCGTCGGCAGATGCGTGACGCCCTCGCGCAGCAGCGCGTCGGGCGGCTGCATGTTCACCACCTCGGCCGATCCGGGGTAGCCGATGCAGCCCACGCCGCGGATGAAGAGGATCGTCGTCTCGTCGATCCCCAACGCGGGGTCGTTGATGCGGGCGTGATAATCCTCGGGCCCCTCGAAGACCACGGCGCGGGCCTCGTGGATGCCCTCCTGTCCCGGTCGTGCGAGGAAGCGGTGCCGGAATTCGGCCGAGATCACCGAGGTCTTCATCAGAGCCGACTCGAAGAGATTGCCCGAAAGCACAAGAAATCCGGCCTTTTCGCGCAGCGGCTCATCGACGGGGCGGATCACGCGCCGGTCGCGGCTGCGCTCGCCCCGGAGGTTGTGGCCCACGCTTTGCCCGGTGACCGTCAGCGCATCCTCATGCAGAAGCCCCGCGGCGATCAACTCTCCCATCACGGCCGGAACCCCGCCCGCGCGAAAGAAGCTCTCGCCCAGATACTCGCCCGCGGGCTGCATGTTCACCAGCAGCGGCACGTCGAACCCGACCTCCTGCCAGTCCTGCACCGCAAGCTCGACCCCGACATGGCGCGCGATGGCCTGCAGGTGCGGCGGCGCGTTGGTCGAGCCGCCGATCGCCGAATTGACCCGGATGGCGTTCTCGAAGGCCCTGCGGGTGAGGATGTCCGAGGGCTTGAGATCCTCGAGCACCATCTCGACGATCCGCCGCCCCGTGGCATAGGCCATGTTCATCCGCTCGCGGAACGGCGCGGGAATGGCCGAGCAACCCGGCAGCGACATGCCGAGCGCCTCGGCCAGCGCGTTCAGCGTCGAGGCGGTGCCCATCGTGTTGCAATGGCCGAGCGAGGGGGCCGAGGCGCAGGCGCGCTCCATGAACTCGGCATAGTCGATCTCGCCCTCGGCCAGGAGCCGGCGGCTCTCCCAGATGATCGTGCCCGACCCGGCGAGCTTGCCCTCCCACCAGCCGTCCAGCATCGGCCCGCCCGAGAGGACGATCGCGGGAATGTCCACCGTGGCCGCCGCCATCAGCTGCGCGGGCGTGGTCTTGTCGCAACCCGTGGTCAGCACCACCCCGTCGATCGGATAGCCGTGCAGCACCTCGACCAGACCCAGATAGGCCAGGTTGCGGTCGAGCGCCGCCGTCGGGCGCCGCCCGGTCTCCTGGATCGGATGGACGGGAAACTCCATCGGTACCCCGCCCGCGTCGCGGATCCCCGCCTTGACCCGGTCGGCCAGGAACAGGTGGATCTTGTTGCAGGGTGCGAGGTCCGACCCCGATTGCGCGATGCCGATGATCGGCCGGTCGCCCTGCAATTCGCGCCGCGTGAACCCCTGGTTCTGGTATCGCTCGACATAGAGCGCGGTCATGCCGGGGTTGTCGGGATTGTCGAACCACTCCTGCGAGCGGAACCGCCTTCTGGCCCGGGTGTCGGTCATCGTTCTGAGGCCTCCTGTCGCGAACCCTCAGCTTGGGGGCTGGGGCCGCCGAGGACAAGGCCCCGATCCCGCGATACGGGATCGGAGCCGGAGGCTGCGGCAAGGGCGCGCCGCCTGTGCGCGCCCCGCGGGCTGCCGTCAGTTCAGCGCCTTGTCGCTGACCTCTGCGGTCCAGGCGCCCTCGGGCTCCTTCGAGATCACCGGGTCCGAGCCGCCGCCGAGCAGCGCCTCGACGGTGCGCTGGTAGTCGGCCTCGTCCAGCGCGCCGTTCGAGCCCGCCGTGAGCTTGGCGATCTCGCCCATCATCCGCTTCTGGTGCTCTTCCGTCTGCGCGCCGGTGTCGTCATTCTCCAGCACGATCATCGCGGCGTCGTCGGGGTTCTCCTCGGCCCATTTCCAGCCCTTCATCGAGGCGCGCACGAACTTGGCCATCGTCTCGACGAAGGCGGGGTCCTGCAGCTTGGGCGCCATGACGTAAAGCCCGTCCTCGAGCGTCGCCACGCCCTGATCCTCATACTTGAAGGTCACGAGGTCGTCGGGCGAAAGGCCCGCGTCGATCACCTGCCAGTATTCGTTGTAGGTCATGGTCGAGATGCAGGCCGCCTGCTTCTGCAAGAGCGGATCGACGTTGAAGCCCTGCTTCAGCACCGTCACCCCCTCGGGCGAGCCGTCGGTGGGCAGGCCCAGCTTCGACATCCAGTTCAGGAACGGATATTCGTTGCCGCCGAACCAGACGCCCAGCGTCTTGCCCTTGAAGTCCTCGGGGCTCGCCACGCCGGAATCCTTGAGGCAAGTCAGCATCATGCCCGACGACTTGAAGGGCTGGGCGATGTTGACGATGTCGGCCCCCTGCTCGCGCGCGGCCAAGGCCGAGGGCATCCAGTCCACCATCACGTCGGCGCCCCCGCCCAGCAGCACCTGCACCGGCGCGATGTCGGGCCCGCCCGGCTTGATCGTGACGTTCAGCCCCTCTTCCTCGTAGAAGCCCTGGTCCTTGGCGACGTAGTAGCCCGCGAACTGGGCCTGCGTCACCCATTTCAGCTGCAGCGTCACATCCTCGGCCGAGGCCGTTCCCGCGGCGAGCGCGAGAAGCGCCGCTCCGGTCAGAAGTCCTTTCATCCTTACCTCCGTGTTGAGCCCGTTCGGGCTATCGTTGACGTCTCTGGGACGGGTGCCAGAAGGTCACCCCCCGCTCGACCAGCGCCACCACCCCATAGAAGGCCGAGCCCGCCAGTGCGGCAACCGTTATCTCGGCCCAGACCATGTCGAGGCCGAGCCGGCCCACCTCGGTCGAGATGCGAAAGCCCATGCCGCGGATGGGGCTGCCGAAAAACTCGGCAACGATGGCCCCGATCAGCGCCAGCGTGGTGGCGATCTTCAGCCCGTTGAAGATGAAGGGCATGGCGGCCGGCAGGCGCAGCTTCAGGAGTGTCTGGGCGTAGCTGGCCGAATAGGTCTTCATCAGGTCGCGCTGCATGGCCTCGGTCGCGGCGAGGCCCGCCACCGTGTTCACCAGCACCGGGAAGAAGACCATCACCACCACCACCGCCGCCTTCGACTGCCAGTCAAAGCCAAACCACATCACCAGGATCGGCGCGATCCCCACGATGGGCAGCGCCGCCACGAAGTTGCCCACCGGCATGAGGCCCCGCTGAAGGAAGGGCGAGCGGTCGATGGCGATGGCGGTCAGCACCGCCGCGCCGCAGCCGATCAGCCAGCCGGTCAGCGCGCCCTTGACGAAGGTCTGGACGAAATCGCCCCAAAGGATCGGCAGGCTTGTCGAGATCCGCGCCCCGATGGCGGTCGGCGGCGGCAGGATGATGGGCGAGACCTGAAGGCCGCGCACCATCAGCTCCCACACCACCAGCACGGTCAGGCCGAAGATCGCCGGCACCACCAGCCGCCCGGCCCGCGTCTCGGAAACGCGCGAATGCGAGATGCGGATGTTCAGCGCCAGCGTGGCGACCCAGAAGACCAGCGCGAGAAGGACGAGGTTCATCGCGCCATCCCCATCCGCTTGAGCACCACGGCCTGCACCGCCCCCACGATCCCCACCAGCGCCGCCGCGACGATGGCGGCGGTGAAGAGCGCGGCCCAGATCTGGATGGTCTGCCCGTAATAGCTGCCCTGCAGGAGCCGCGCGCCAAGGCCCGCGACCGCGCCGGTCGGCAGCTCGCCCACGATGGCGCCGACGAGGCTGGCCGCGATCCCCACCTTCAGCGAGGCGAAGAGGTAGGGCATCGAGGCCGGCAGCCGCAGTTTCCAGAAGGTCTGACCGCGGCTGGCGTTGTAGGTCGAGAGCAGGTCCAGCTGCATCCGGTCGGGGCTGCGCAGGCCCGTCACCATGCCGACCACGACCGGGAAGAAGCTGAGATAGGCCGAGATGATCGCCTTCGGCAGCAGCCCCGAGACCCCGATCGAGTTCATCACCACGATGATCATCGGCGCGATGGCGAGGATCGGGATGGTCTGGCTGGCAATGGCCCAGGGCATCACGCTCTGGTCCATTGCACGGTTGTGGATGATGCCCACCGCCAGCAGGATGCCAAGCCCCGTGCCGATGCCAAAGCCCACCAGCGTGGCCGACAGCGTGATCCAGGCGTGATAGACAAGGCTGCGCCGCGAGGTGATCGCCTGCCCGGCCCACCCGTCCCACAGGCCCTTGGCCACCTGATGCGGGGCCGGCAGCACCGGGCGATCCAGCGCCAGCGTGCGGGGGACAAGTTCCACGAAACTCACCTCGGTGCCCGCGCGCGCCGCCTGATCGCGCACCCATGTCGCGTTCATGGCGACCGCCGCGGCATACCAGAGCGCAACGATCACCGCGACGACCGTCAGGACCGGCAGGATGGACCTCATGCGCGCGCCTCAATCGTCATAGGAGTGCCCCGCGCGCAGGCCCTCGCGGACACGGTGGGCGATGGCGATGAATTCGGCGCTGTCGCGGATGTCGAGCGGACGCTCGCGCGGCAGGGGGCTCTCGATCACGTCGGTGATCCGGCCCGGGCGGGGCGACATGACCACGATCTTCGTCGACAGATAGACCGCCTCGGGGATCGAATGGGTCACGAAGCCGATGGTCTTGCCGGTCTGCGCCCAGAGCTTCAGCAGCGCCTCGTTCAGACGGTCGCGCACGATCTCGTCCAGCGCGCCGAAGGGCTCGTCCATCAAGAGGATGTCGGCATCGAAGGCCAGCGCCCGCGCGATCGAGGCGCGCTGCTGCATCCCCCCCGACAGCTGCCAGGGATACTTCTTGCCGAACCCTTCCAGTTCAACCAGTTGCAGTACGTCCTTCACGCGCCGCTCCTGCTCGGCACGGCTGAAGCCCATGATCTCCAGCGGCAGGCGGATGTTGCCGGCGATGGTGCGCCACGGATAAAGCCCCGCAGCCTGGAAGACATAGCCGTAAGCCCTTCTCTTCCTTGCCTCATCCGGCGTCATGCCATTGACGCGCAGATCGCCCTCGGTGGGATGTTCCAGCGCCGCGATGGCGCGCAGGAGGGTGGTCTTGCCGCAGCCCGAGGGGCCGATGAAGGACACGAAGTCGCCCTTCATCACGGACAGGTTCACGTCCTTCAGCGCATGGACCGGGCCGTCCGCCGTCTCGAAGGTCAGGCCCACCTTCCGCGCGTCGATCACGGGCCGGCCGGTCGCAGCGTCCGACATCACACCCCCGTCGCCGGGATGCCCGACCGCTCGACCGGCCGCGGCGCCGTCAGTTCCTTCCAGGCCGAAAGCGCACGGTTCACCGCCGGCCGCGGCTCGCGCGCGACGAACTGGCCGTGGCCTTCCTGCGTGCGGATGTCCCCATCCGCGACAGCCACGTGCCCGCGGCTCAGCGTGTAGCGCGGCAGGCCCTTGACCTCTTTCCCCTCGAACACGTTGTAGTCGATCGCCGACTGCTGCGATCCGGCCGAAATCACCTTGGTCTTCGCGGGGTCCCAGACCACCAGATCGGCATCCGCCCCCACCAGAACCGCTCCCTTCTTCGGGTAGCAGTTCAGGATCTTCGCGATATTCGTGGAGGTTACGGCGACAAATTCGTTCGGCGTGAGACGCCCGGTGTTCACCCCATGCGTCCAGAGCATCGGCATCCGGTCCTCGAGCCCGCCGGTGCCGTTCGGGATCTTCGTGAAATCGTTCAGGCCGAAGCGCTTCTGCTCCGTCGTGAAGGCGCAGTGATCGGTCGCCACGACCGACAGCGAGCCCGACTGAAGCCCCGCCCACAGGCTGTCCTGATGGCTCTTGCTGCGGAAGGGCGGGCTCATCACCCGGCGCGCGGCATGGTCCCAGTCGGGATGGAAATACTCGCTCTCGTCCAGCGTCAGGTGCTGGATCAGCGGTTCGCCCCAGACGCGCTTGCCCAGCATCCGGGCCCGCCGGATCGCCTCGTGCGCCTCCTCGCAGGAGGTATGGACGACATAGAGCGGCACACCCGCCATGTCGGCAATCATGATGGCGCGGTTCGTGGCCTCGCCCTCGACCTGCGGGGGACGGGAATAGGCATGCGCCTCCGGTCCGCGGTTGCCCTCGGCCAGCAGCCGCGCCGACAGCTCGGCCACCACGTCGCCGTTCTCGGCATGGACCATCGCCAGCGCGCCCAGATCGGCGCAGCGGCGGAAGCTGGCGAACAGCTCGTCGTCGTTCACCATCAGCGCGCCCTTGTAGGCCATGAAGTGCTTGAACGAGGTGATGCCCTGATCGACCACGGCCTTCATCTCGTCGAAGACCTGCTCGCCCCACCAGGTGATCGCCATGTGGTAGGAATAGTCGCAGTTCGCCCGGCCCGACTTGTTGTGCCACATCGCCAGCGCATCGAGCAGCCCCTGACCGGGCGCGGGCAGCGCGAAATCCACCACCATCGTCGTGCCGCCCGCCAGCGCCGCTCGCGTGCCGCTTTCGAAATCGTCCGAGGAATAGGTGCCCATGAAGGGCATCTCGAGATGGGTATGCGGATCGATCCCGCCCGGCATGACGTAGCAGCCGGTCGCATCCAGCACCTCGTCGCCCTTCAGGTCCGGCCCGATGGCGGTGATGACGCCGCCTTCGATCAGCACATCCGCCTGATAGGTCAGGTCCGCCGTGACGATCGTTCCGTTCTTGATGACTGTGCTCATGATCCCTCTCCTTGGCCCGCGGCCGTCGGCTCCGGCCTCCGGCAATCGGCGCCACCTCCCGCCGATCGCCCTTTCACTCTGCCCAAATATCCTCGGGGGGTCCGGGGGGCAGACAGCCCCCCGGCGTCAGCCCACCACACCCGCCGTTTCCAGCACGGCGTGAAACAGCACGTTCGTCCCGGCGGTGGCCCATTCCGGCGAGATCTCTTCGGCCTCGTTGTGCGAGAGGCCGCCCACGCAGGGGCACATGACCATCGTGGCAGGCGCGACCTTGGCTGCCCAGCAGGCATCGTGGCCCGCGCCCGAGATCAGGTCCATGTGACTCAGCCCGAGCTTCTCGGCCGCGGCCCGGACATGCGCTACCAGCTCGGGCGCGAAGGTCACGGGGTCGAAGTGCCCCACCGGCTCGACCGAGCAGCCCACGCCCAGCTCGGCGCAGATGTCGGCCGCGCGGGCCTCGATCTCGGCCCGCATCCCGTCGAGCTTGGCCTGGTCGGGCGAGCGGATGTCCACGGTGAAGACCACCTTGCCCGGCAGCACGTTGCGCGAGTTGGGCGAGAAGGTCACCTGCCCCACGCCGCCCACGGCGCCCGGCTGGGCGGCCATCGCCACCTCCTGCACCATCTCGAAGATCCGGGCCATGGCGAGGCCCGCGTTGGTGCGCATCCCCATCGGGGTCGAGCCGGTATGCGCCTCGCGCCCCGTCAGGGTGAATTCAAGCCACCAGAGGCCCTGGCAATGGGTCACCACGCCAATCTGCTTGCCCTCGGCCTCGAGGATCGGGCCCTGCTCGATGTGCAACTCGTAATAGGCGTGCATCTTTCGCGCACCCACCGGCTCCTCGCCCTTCCAGCCGATCCGCGCCAGTTCCTCGCCGAAGCTGCGCCCCTCGAGATCGCGGCGCGCATAGGCGTAGTCGAGCGTATGGACCCCCGCAAAGACGCCCGAGGCCAGCATCGCCGGGGCGAACCGCGCACCCTCCTCGTTGGTCCAGTTGGTCACGACGATCGGATGTTTGGTGCGGATGCCGAGGTCGTTCATCGACCGCACCACCTCGAGCGCGCCCAGAACCCCCAGAACGCCGTCATACTTGCCGCCCGTGGGCTGGGTGTCGAGGTGGCTTCCGACATAGACCGGCAGCGCCTCGGGGTCGGTGCCGGCGCGGGTGGCGAACATCGTGCCCATCTCGTCCACGCCCAGGGTGCAGCCCGCCTCCTCGCACCAGCGGGCGAAGAGCGCGCGCCCCTCGGCATCGGCGTCGGTCAGCGTCTGGCGATTGTTGCCGCCGGCGATGCCGGGGCCGATCTTCGCCATCTCCATCAGGCTGTCCCACAGACGCTCACCATTGATGCGCAGGTTCTCACCCGCGGCCACCGTGTCGGCCATGCTGTTCTCCCTGTCCGGGGTCGCGGCAGGAACTCCGGCGCGCGCGCCCCGACTCTTCTGTTGCTCTTTCTTCGACCATCCGGTCAGATCGAAGCGCACCATAACCTGACCAACCGGTCAATGAATATCTCGGAGCCATGCCCGAAACCGCCCGTCCCTCGAAACGCGAGGAAACCCGCCGCGAGACCGAGAGGGCGATCCTGATCGCCGCTGAAAAAGTCTTTGCCGAGGCCGGGTTTGGAGGCGCGACCATGCAGCTCATCGCCGATATGGCGGGGCTGCCGAAAGCCAATCTGCACTATTACTTCCCCACCAAGGAGGCGCTCTACCGCCGCGTCGTCGAGGATATCTTCGGGATCTGGCTTCGGGCGGCCGAGGCGCTTGATACGGCGGATTGCCCTGTGCGGGGCATCGGTGCCTATATCGACGCCAAGATGGAAATCTCGCGCCGCCACCCGTTCGGCTCGAAGGTCTGGGCCTCCGAGGTGATGCACGGCGCGCCGGTGATCCAGGACTACCTCGAGACCACGTTGCGCGAATGGACCGAAGGCCGCGCACTGGCGATCCGCCGCTGGATCGCGGACGGGCGGATGCGGCCGGTCGATCCCCGCCACCTGCTTTACATGGTCTGGGCGACCACCCAGCATTACGCGGACTTCGGGCATCAGATCCAGACCCTGAACGACGGGCGTCCGCTCTCGGACGAGGAGTGGGCCGCCGCCACCGAAAGCGTCAAGGAGATCATCCTGCGCGGCATCGGCGCGATCTGACGGCCTCGGGGCGCCGCCCGCGCCGTGGGGGGTCACCATCATGCCACAGCTGTCCTGCGGATCTTCCGGCCGGGCGCAGAGATTTGACCAAACGGTCAAGGCCGGACTAGGATCCCTGCGAGAAGGAGTGCCGCCCCATGTCCCCTGCCCGCCAAGTCCCCCGTTCATGACCAGCCCGCGGCAGACGCGCATCCAGCGGCGCAACTCCGAGGCGATCTTCGAGGCCGCGCTCGAGGTCTTTTCGGCCCACGGGTTCCGCGGGGCCACGCTCGACCAGATCGCCGAGGCCGCCGGCCTGTCGAAGCCGAACCTGCTTTATTACTTTCCGTCGAAAGAGGCGATCCATGTGGCCCTGCTGTCGCGGCTGCTCGAGACCTGGCTCGATCCGCTGAAGGCGATGAACCCCGCGGGCGACCCGGTGGCCGAGATCCTCGGCTATGTCCGGCGCAAGCTGGAACTGTCGCGCGATTTTCCGCGCGAGAGCCGGCTGTTTGCCAACGAGATCCTGCAGGGCGCGCCCCGGATGCGTGCTGTGATCGAGACCGACCTCAAGGACTTGGTGGCGGACAAGGCCGCCGTCCTGACCCGCTGGATGGACGAGGGGCGGATCGCGCGCCTGCATCCGGTGCATCTGATCTTCTCGATCTGGGCCATGACCCAGCATTACGCCGATTTCGAGATGCAGGTGCGGACGGTGCTGGGAGAGGGCGAGCCCGACCCCTTCCCCGAGGCCGGGCTCTATCTCGAGACCTTGTTCAGGCGCCTTCTGGCCGTCTGAGGCCGGCGCCCGTCATTCGGCCGCTTCGCGCACCGAGGGGTTGTTGGGGTGACTGAGCCAGTTGGCATAGTCGCCCACCGTCCGACCCGTGCGCGGATCGACCTCGCCCTTCGGCAGTTCGCGCATGGTGATGCAGTTCTCGACCGGGCAGACATCCACGCAGAGGTTGCAGGCCACGCATTCCTCGTCCTTCACGCTGAAGATGCGGTCGGGCGACATGGCGATGGCCTGGTGGCTCGTGTCCTCGCAGGCGGCGTAGCAGCGGCCGCACTTGATGCAGAGATCCTGGTCGATCTGTGCCTTGGTAACGTAGTTGAGGTTCAGATACTGCCAGTCGGTGACGTTGGGCACCGCGCGTCCCACCAGATCCGCGGTCGTCTCAAACCCCTTGGCGTCCATGTAGTCCGAGAGGCCCGAGATCATCTCCTCCACGATGCGGAAGCCGTAGGTCATCACCGCGGTGCAGACCTGCACGTTGCCCGCGCCAAGCAGCATGAACTCCACCGCGTCGCGCCAGGTGGTGACGCCGCCGATGCCCGAGATCGGCAGGCCGTGAGTCTCGGGGTTGCGGGTGATCTCGGCCACCATGTTCAGCGCGATGGGTTTCACGGCGGGGCCGCAATAGCCGCCGTGGGTGCCCTTGCCGTCGATCATGGGCATCGGCGCGAAGGCGTCGATATCCACGCCGGTGATCGAGTTGATCGTGTTGATCAGGCTCACCGCATCCGCCCCGCCCCGCTTCGCGGCCTCCGCGGGCTTGCGGATGTCGGTGACGTTGGGCGTCAGCTTCACGATGCAGGGCATGCGGCTGTGCTTCTTCACCCAGCGCGTGACCATCTCGATATACTCCGGCACCTGCCCCACGGCCGAGCCCATGCCGCGTTCGGCCATGCCATGCGGGCAGCCGAAGTTCAGCTCCACCCCGTCGGCCTCGGTATCCTCGATCCGGGCGAGGATGTCCTTCCACGAGTCCTCGTCGCAGGGCACCATCAGCGAGATGACCAGCGCCCGGTCCGGGTAGTCGCGCTTGACCGACTTGATCTCGCGCAGGTTCACCTCGAGCGGGCGGTCGGTGATGAGTTCGATGTTGTTCAGGCCCAGAAGCCGGCGGTCGGCGCCCCAGATCGCGCCGTAGCGGGGGCCGTTCACGTTGACGACGGGCGGGCCTTCGCTGCCCAGCGTCTTCCAGACCACACCGCCCCAGCCGGCCTCGAAGGCGCGGCGGACGTTGTATTCCTTGTCGGTGGGCGGCGCCGAGGCCAGCCAGAACGGGTTGGGCGACCGGATTCCGATGAAGTCGGATTGAAGATTGGCCATGGGATGCTCCTCAGAAACGGGGAACGGGCCGCGGTGCGGCCTGAACGGGTGCCATGGAACGGGCGGAAAGGGTCAGCCGCCCGTGACGAGGTTCCAGAGATAGCCCAGGACGTTGCCGCCGATCTCGCCGGACTTGGGCGTGGCCCAGGCCCAGGCGATGCAGCCCACGACGTTGACCGGCGCGAATTTCCAGAAGCTCAGGCGCGAGACACCGGCCAGCACGAAGACCACCGCCCGCAGCGGACCGAAGAAATGGCCGATGAGCACCGCCAGCGTGCCCCACCGCGAGAACGCGTCGGTCCCGCGATGGATCAGCGCGCGATGGTCGCGCATCGGCCGCATCTCGAGCGCCCGGGGCCCGAAGCGCCAGCCGAGCCAGAAGGAGAAGAACGACCCCATCATGGCGCCGATGCTCGCCCCGATCCAGATCGGCGTGAAGTCGAGCCCTCCGGTCGCGACCAGGGCGCCCACCCCGAACAGGATCGCGGTGGAGGGGATGAGGATCGACAGGAAGGCCGTCGTCTCGGCCGCCGCGAAGATCATCGCGATCCAGAGCGCCCAGGCGCTGTTGTCGCGGATGAAGTCCACGATCGTCTCGACGATGCCGTCCATCCGCCTCTCCGCTTCTGACCGGCCGAAGGCCTAGCCCGAAGCCCTGACGCTTGCAAGGCGCGCTCATGATCCGACCAGCTCGGCATGGATGTCCATGGCCGCGTCCCGGCCTTGGGCCACCGCGGTCACGGTCAGATCCTCGCCGCCGGTGGCGCAGTCGCCGCCGGCCCAGACGCCCCCAAGGCTGGTGCGCCCCGCGGCATCCACCGCGATCTTGCCGCCCTGAAGCGCGATCCCCTCGGGCACCTCGCCCAGCGTCTGGCCGATCGCCTTGAAAAGCTGGTCCGCCTTGAGCCGGAAGGTCTCGGACAGAAGCTTCAGCCCGCCGGGCCCGTCCTCGGTATAGGCGAACTCCACCTCGCGCACGGCGCCGTTGCCATGCACCTTCACCGGCGCCGCGTTGCAGATGATGCGGACCCCGTGCGAGGTGGCATGGTCCTGTTCGTGGCGCGAGGCGCTCATCCGCTCCTGCCCGCGGCGATAGACGATGGTCACAGTTTCGGCACCCAGCAGCTTCGACTGCACCGCCGCGTCAATGGCGGTCATGCCGCCGCCGATCACCACCACATCACGCCCGATGGGCAGGGCCGACAGATCCTCGGCCTGGCGCAGGGCGGCGATGAAATCCACGGCCGGATGGACATTGTCGCGCTCCTCGCCCTCGGCCCGGAGCGCATTGACGCCCGAGAGCCCCATCCCGAGGAACACCGCGTCGAATTCGGTCCGCAGCCCCTCGAGGGTGATGTCGCGCCCGAGCGCCTGCCCGGTTCGGAGCGTGATCCCCCCGATCATCAGCAGCCAGTCCACCTCGGCCTGCGCGAAGTTGCCCGGCGTCTTGTAGCTGGCGATGCCATATTCATTCAGGCCGCCGGGCTTGGGGCGGGCGTCGAAGATCGTGACCTCGTGGCCCAGCATCGCCAGCCGGTGCGCGGCGGCAAGACCTGCCGGCCCCGCGCCCACCACCGCAACCCTCTTGCCCGTGGGCGCGGCGCGCTGGAAGGGATGGACGTTCTTCGCCATCAGCGTGTCGGTGGCGTGGCGCTGGAGACGGGCGATCTCGACCGGCTTGCCCTCGGCCACCTCGCGCACGCAGACCTCCTCGCAGAGCTGCTCGGTCGGGCAGACGCGGGCGCACATGCCGCCCAGGATGTTCTGGTTGAAGATCGTCCGCGCCGCGGCCTCGGGCGTGCCGGTCGCGATCTGGCGGATGAAGAGCGGAATGTCTATCGCCGTCGGGCAGGCGGTGACGCAGGGCGCGTCGTGGCAGAAGTAGCATCGGTCCGCCGCCACCTTCGCCTCATGGCGGTCGAGCGGCGGCTCCACATCGGCGAAGTTCCGACAGTAGGCTTCCGCTGGCAGACGCCCCGGCACGACGCCGGGCGTAAGCTGGCTCATGGTCAAGGTCGCACCCTCCCTGGGTTGTTGTTTGTGGAGCAAGGCTGACACGGGTCTGATTTTTTACCAAACGATAAATAATCCGGGGCGCCGCCCGACGGCCCTGCCGCGCGGGGAACCGCCGCGGGCGCCCGAAAAAGCGGCACGGGCTCGCCTTCTCGCGACGAACTGGCGCTTTTCTCCCCCGCGCCCATTGCGTATAAGCCTGCGAAACCGCGCGCCGGGTATGGGCCGCGGGCCCTTCCCCATCCGGCAGCAAGCCAATCCGAGGACGTCATGAGCAAGAACAATACCGAGGCCGATGTCGCCTTCATCCAGGCCCTTGCCGAGCTGCTGAACAGCAACGAGCTGACGGAACTCTCGGTGAAGCGCGAATATGGCGAGGATGACAGCCTCGAGGTTCGGGTGGTCAAGCAGGCCAACATCGTGACGACGCAGGTGGCGGCTCCGATGATGGCGGCGGCCCCCATGGCCGCCCCGGTCATGTCCTCGGCGCCGGCCGCTGCCGCCGCCATCGAGGATCCGGCCCAGCATCCGGGCGCCGTCACCTCGCCGATGGTGGGCACCGCCTATCTCGCCCCCGAGCCGGGCGCCACGCCCTTCGTCACCGTGGGCGCCACCGTGGCCGAGGGCCAGACGGTCCTGATCATCGAGGCGATGAAGACCATGAACCACATCCCGGCGCCGCGGGCGGGCACGGTCAAGCGCGTTCTCGTGTCGGATGGCACGGCCGTCGAATACGGCGCGCCCCTCATGATCATCGAGTGAGGCGGCGATGTTCGAAAAGATCCTGATCGCCAACCGCGGCGAGATCGCCTTGCGCGTGATCCGCGCCTGCCAGGAGATGGGGATCAAGTCGGTCGCCGTCCATTCCACCGCGGATGCCGACGCCATGCACGTCCGCATGGCCGATGAAAGCGTCTGCATCGGCCCGGCCTCGTCCGCGGAAAGCTACCTCAACAAGGCCTCGATCATCTCGGCCTGCGAGATCACCGGCGCCGAGGCGGTCCATCCCGGCTACGGCTTCCTGTCGGAAAACGCGGCCTTCGCCCAGGCCCTGCAGGACCACGGGATCGAGTTCATCGGCCCCACCGCGGACCATATCCGCATCATGGGCGACAAGATCACCGCCAAGGACACGATGAAGGCGCTCGGCGTGCCCTGCGTGCCCGGTTCGGACGGCGGCGTGCCCGACTACGAGACGGCGATTGCCACGGCCCGTGCGATCGGCTTCCCGGTCATCATCAAGGCCACCGCCGGCGGCGGCGGGCGCGGCATGAAGGTGGCGCGCAACGAGGAAGAGCTGGAGGTCGCCTTCCGCACCGCCCGCTCCGAGGCCAAGGCCGCCTTCGGCAACGACGAAGTCTACATGGAGAAGTATCTCCAGCGGCCGCGGCACATCGAGATCCAGGTCTTCGGCGACGGCAAGGGCCGCGCGGTCCATCTGGGCGAGCGCGACTGCTCGCTGCAGCGCCGCCACCAGAAGGTGTTCGAGGAAGCCCCCGGCCCGGTCATCACCCCCGAGATGCGCGCCCGGATCGGCAAGATCTGCGCCGAGGCCGTGGGCCGGATCAACTATATCGGCGCGGGCACGATCGAATTCCTCTACGAGGATGGCGAGTTCTACTTCATCGAGATGAACACCCGGCTTCAGGTCGAACATCCGGTGACCGAGGCGATCTTCGGCGTCGATCTGGTGCGCGAGCAGATCCGGGTGGCGGCCGGCCTGCCGATGTCCTTCGACCAGGACGCGCTCGAGATCAACGGCCACGCGATCGAGGTGCGGATCAACGCCGAGAAGCTGCCGAACTTCTCGCCCTGCCCCGGCAAGGTCCGAGTCTTTCACGCGCCCGGCGGCCTCGGCGTGCGGATGGATTCGGCGCTCTATGGCGGCTATTCGATCCCGCCCTATTACGACAGCCTGATCGGCAAGCTGATCGTGCACGGGCGCGACCGGCCCGAGGCGCTGGCTCGCCTCCATCGCGCGCTGGGCGAACTGATCGTGGACGGGATCGACACGACCGTGCCGCTGTTCCACGCGCTGCTGGCCGAGCCCGACATCCAGCACGGCGATTACAACATCCACTGGCTGGAAAAATGGCTCGCCGCCCAGTTTGGCTGATACCCGGAGCGGGCGGCCCATGACGCCGCCCGCCCTGACACCCCGGCTCCTGCTCCGCGCCTATGCGCTCGGCATCTTTCCGATGGCCGAATCGCGCGACGATCCCGAGATCCACTGGGTCGATCCGAGGCGGCGGGGCATCTTCCCCCTCGACCGCTTCCATGTCTCGCGCAGCCTCGCGCGGCGGATCCGCCGGATGGACTGGACCATCGCAGTCAACGAGGATTTCCCCGGCACCGTCCGGGCCTGCGCCGACCGCGAGGACACCTGGATCAACCCGACCATCTTCCGGCTCTATGTCGGTCTGCACGCCCTCGGACACGCCCATTCGCTGGAAGTGCGCGAGGGCGATGCTCTGGTGGGGGGGGTCTATGGGGTGACGCTCGGCCGGGCCTTCTTCGGCGAGAGCATGTTCTCGCGGCGCACCGACGCCTCGAAAGTCGCCCTCGCCTTCCTGATCCATAGGCTGCGCGCGGGCGGGTTCACGCTCTTTGACACGCAGTTCCTGACCCCGCATCTCGCCTCGCTCGGCGCGATCGAGATCCCGCGCGCGGACTATCACCGCAGGCTCGGCGAGGCGCTTGCCGGCCGGGCCGAGTTTGCTCCCCCCGGCTATTCGCCGGATCCGGCCTCGGTCGTGCAGCGCAGCAGCCAGACATCGTAACGCGGGTGATCGAGCGACGACAGCGCCGGGCTCGACGCGATCATCCAGCCATCGAAGACGGGTTCCGCCGCACGCGTGTCGCGGATCGTCAGGTGGGCGAAGGCGTCCGAAGCCGGGTCGCCGGCCGGATAGCGGCACTCGTCCAGCTCGATGGTGAGGTGCCCACTGACCGCCGACTGGCCGCGCATCAGCTCGGCATCCGCGGTTTCGCCCGACATCTTGTCCAGCCAGCGCAGCAGCGCCCCGCTGCCCTCGGCCGTGCGGACATCCTGCGCGAGGGCCGGCGCCGCCATCAGCAGAAGCGCCGCCAGGACCCTCATCCTTCCTCGCCCTGCATGGCGCTCTCGGCGCCCGAGCCCACGAACTTCATCAGCAGCGAGATCAGGCTGACCGAGCCCTGCGTGTCCTCGATCTCTTCGCCCGGAGCGAGGTTCTCCAGCGCGCCGCCGGGCATCAGCTCGACGTAGTTGCCCCCGAGGAGACCCTCGGACGAGATCAGGATCGCCGAGTCGGTCGGCAGCTCGATCCCCTGTTTCACCGAGATCGTGGCATCGGCGAAGAAGGTCTGCGGGTTGAGCGCGAGAGCGGTCACCGTGCCGACCTTGACGCCTGCAAGGCGCACGTCGGTGCCGACCGAGATCCCCTCGGCCGAGCGGAAGCTGGCCTTCAGCGGGTAGGCGCCGCTGTCACGGGTGATGCCGGCGGTTTGCCCGGCATAGACGAGGAAGCCGATGGCGGCCGCCAGCACCGCCGCTCCGGCCAGGATTTCCGAACGATTCTCGGCCATTATTCGGGCTGCCATGCCTCGTAGTCGCGCCGGGCGATCGGCTCGGCGCGCCGGATCGAGCCGGGCGGCACATAGGCGCCCTCGGTCCCCGTCAGGTTCTCGACATGGGGCTTCTCCCAAGGCTTGTGCGCGAGCGGCCGGGCCGTCGGCGGATCTTCCCAGGTTCTGTGCAGCCAGCCGTGCCAGTCCGGGCTGATGCGGCTCGCCTCGATCTCGCCGTTGTAGATCACCCAGCGCCGCTTGCCGTCCTTCGAGGTGTAGAAGGTGTTGCCCTGCTCATCCTCGCCCACCTTGACGCCTTGCCGCCAGGTGAAGAGCTGGGTGCCGAGGGTCTGGCCGTTCCACCAGGTCACCGCGCGCTTGAGTATCGACATCCGCAAGCCTCCGAAAGCTGTTGCCCCGATATGGCAAATGCCGCAGCCGAGGTCCAGCGGGATCGGCGGAAAAGCGAAAGGCGGGCACCGGGCCCGCCTTCACATCCTCGTCCGCGGCCGGCTTCAGCTTGCCGTCGCGTCCTTCTTCTTCGTGACCTCGGTGTAGATCAGAAGCGGCTTGGCGCCGGAATTGACCGCCTCCTCGTTCACGACGACCTCTTCCACACCCTCGAGGCCCGGAAGCTCGAACATCGTGTCGAGCAGGATGTCTTCCATGATCGAACGCAGGCCCCGCGCGCCGGTCTTGCGCTTGATCGCCCGCTTTGCGATGGCGGTCAGCGCGTCGGCGGTGAAGGTGAGCTTGACCCCCTCGATCTCGAACAGGCGCTGGTACTGCTTGACGAGCGCGTTCTTGGGCTCGGTCAGGATCGTGACCAGGGCCGTCTCGTCGAGATCGGTCAGCGTGGCGATCACCGGCAGACGGCCGACGAACTCGGGGATCAGGCCGAACTTCAGCAGATCCTCGGGCTCGAGTTCCTTGAACAGCTCGCCCACGCCCCGCGAGTCCGGGTCCTTGACCTCGGCGCCGAAGCCGATGCCCGAGCCCTTGCCGCGCTGCGCGATGATCTTTTCCAGACCCGCGAAGGCGCCGCCGCAGATGAAGAGGATGTTCGTGGTGTCCACCTGCAGGAATTCCTGCTGCGGATGCTTGCGCCCGCCCTGCGGGGGCACGCTCGCCACGGTGCCCTCCATGATCTTCAAGAGCGCCTGCTGCACCCCCTCGCCCGAGACGTCGCGGGTGATCGAGGGGTTGTCCGACTTGCGGGTGATCTTGTCGACCTCGTCAATATAGACGATGCCGCGCTGCGCCCGTTCCACATTGTACTCCGACGCCTGCAGCAGCTTGAGGATGATGTTTTCGACGTCCTCGCCGACATAGCCCGCCTCGGTCAGCGTCGTCGCATCCGCCATGGTGAAGGGCACGTCGAGGATGCGGGCCAGCGTCTGCGCGAGCAGCGTCTTGCCGCAGCCGGTGGGGCCGATCAGCAGGATGTTCGACTTCGACAGCTCGATGTCATTCTTCGAACTGTGGTTGAGCCGCTTGTAGTGGTTGTGCACCGCCACCGAGAGCACGCGCTTGGCATGCATCTGCCCGATCACGTAATCATCGAGAACCTTGCAGATCTCGCGCGGGGTGGGCACACCATCGGCCGACTTGAGGCCGGTGGACTTGGTTTCCTCGCGGATGATGTCCATGCAGAGCTCGACGCACTCATCGCAGATGAACACGGTCGGCCCTGCGATCAGCTTGCGCACCTCATGCTGGCTCTTGCCGCAGAAAGAGCAGTAGAGCGTGTTCTTGCTGTCGCTGCCAGAATTGTTCGCCATCGTCGTCCTCTGCCGTGCGCCTTTGGGCCTGCCCTGCCGGCCTGAAGCGAAAGTCTAGGCCAAGCCCCCGACCTTCACAACGCCAAATCGCCCCTCGCCGGTCCGCCCGGCGAGGGTCCCGTTCTCACTTCGCCGTATCGTCGGTCTTGCCGCGGCTTTCCAGAATCTCGTCGATCAGACCCCAGGCCTTGGCATCCTCGGCGGACATGAAATTGTCCCGCTCGAGCGCCGCCTCGACCGTGTCGAGATCCTGGCCGGTGTGCTTGACATAGATCTCGTTCAGCCGGCGCTTGAGCTTTTCCGTCTCGCGCGCGTGGATCATGATGTCGGTCGCCTGGCCCTGATAGCCGCCCGAGGGCTGGTGCACCATCACGCGGCTGTTGGGCAGCGAGAAGCGCATTCCCTTCTCGCCCGCCGTCAGCAGGAGCGAGCCCATCGAGGCCGCCTGCCCGATCACGAGGGTCGAGACCTTGGGCCGGATGTACTGCATCGTGTCGTAGATCGACAGACCGCTGGTCACGACGCCGCCGGGCGAGTTGATGTACATCGCGATTTCCTTCGAGGGGTTTTCCGCCTCGAGGAACAGCAGCTGCGCGCAGATCAGCGACGACATCCCGTCATGCACGGGACCGGAGAGGAAGATGATCCGCTCCTTCAGCATGCGGCTGAAGATGTCATAAGCCCGTTCACCCCGGCTGGTCTGTTCGACCACCATCGGCACGAGCGTGTTCATGTAGAGATCGATAGGGTCTTTCATGTGCGCCTGCTGTCCCGTCACATTTGCAAGGATTATCGTCCAGCTGTTACCCGAGTCTTAGTGGCGCGCCCCGCCCCCCGCAAGGGCAGCAGAAAAAATGCGCGGCGGGATGACCCGGCGTGAGCGATGGGCCGGCCGGGCAGTCACTCGCGGAAAAGGCGCAGCGCCAGCAGCACCCGGCTTGCGGCCGTCACGAAGCAGAGCGTGCCGAAAATCCAGGCGGCCGGCGCGAAAAGCTGCGGAAAGAGGCAGAGAAACAGGAAGAACAGGATGGTTTCGCTGCCCTCGAGCAATCCGGCGGTGAAATAGAGCGACTTCTCGCCGCGTGCGCGCGTCTCCATCCCGCGCCGGGCGGCAAGCACCGCAAAGCCGAGGAAGGTGGCGCCATTCACATAGAAGGAGGCCAGCAGGAACGCCCCGGCCGCGCCGACTTCGGGATCGCGCAGCACGAAGGCAAGCGGAAAGGCCGCGTAAAAGAGGAAATCGCAGGTGATGTCGAGATAGCCGCCGAAGTCCGTCCTGCGGGTGGCGCGCGCGATGGCCCCGTCGAGGCCGTCCGCGATGCGGCCCGCCAGAAGCGGCACGATCGCCCAGACGGGGGGCAGGCCGAGCGCCACGATCCCCGCCGCGAGAAGCCCGAGCCCCAGCCCGGCCAGCGTCACCATATCCGCACTCCAGCCGCGCCGGGCGAGCGCGCGGCCGGCCCTGTCGAGCGGCGGGTCGATGAGGCGTCGCATCAGGCCGTCAAGCATGGAGGTCTCCTTGCGCGCTGTGTGGCGCAAGCGGCGGCGCTCTGCAACGCCGGCGATTGCGGCGGGGCCACGCCTCACGCTAAGCGGAAGAGGTCACGGATGGGAGGGTCGGATGTTCGGACGGATCATGGGGACGGCGCTGGCCTGTCTTGCGGCACTGGCGCCGGCAGCGGGCGCGGGTGAGGCCTGGGATCGCGTGCTGGCCGAGGCCGAGGGCCAGACGGTCTATTGGCACGCCTGGGGCGGCGACCCGAAGATCAACGCCTTCATCACCTGGGTGGGCGAGGAGGCGCAGGCCCGTCATGGCGTGCGGCTCGAGCAGGTGAAGCTTGCCGACACGACCGACGCGGTGGCGCGGGTGCTGGCCGAGAAGCAGGCCGGTCGCACGACGGGCGGCGCGGTCGATCTCATCTGGATCAACGGCGAGAACTTTGCGGCGATGAAGGCGCAGGGCCTTCTGTCGGGGCCCTTCGCCGAAAGCCTGCCCAACTGGCGCTACGTCGATGTGGCGGGCAAGCCCGCGACCGTCACCGACTTCACCGAGCCGACCGACGGGCTCGAAAGCCCCTGGGCGATGGCGCAGCTCGTGTTCGAGCATGACAGCGCCCGCCTGCCCTCGCCGCCGCGCACGCTGGCGGGGCTGCTCGACTGGATCGAGGCCAACCCCGGACGGTTCACCTTCCCGCAGCCGCCGGACTATCTGGGCACGACCTTCCTCAAGCAGGTCCTGCACGGCGTGATCGAGGATCCGGTCCAGCTTCAGCGGCCGGTGGATCCCGCAAGCTACGAGGCGGCGACGGCGCCGCTCTGGGCCTGGCTCGACCGGGCCGAGCCGCATCTGTGGCGCGAGGGGCGCGCCTATCCGGCCAATGAGCCCGCGATGGGCCAGCTTCTTGCCGACGGCGAGATCGCGATCTCCTTCGCCTTCAATCCGGGCCGCGCCTCGGCCGCCATCGCGGCGGGCGAACTGCCCGAGACGGTGCGCACCTTCACCCTCGAGGGCGGCACCATCGGCAATGCGAGCTTCGTGGCGATCCCGTTCAATGCGGCCCATGCGGCCGGGGCACGGGTGATCGCGAATCTCCTTCTCGATCCGGCGGTTCAGGCGCGGGCGCAGGATCCGGCCGTGCTGGGCTTTCAGACGGTGCTCGATCTGGACCGACTGCCCGATGAGGACCGGGCGCGGTTCGAGGCGCTCGATCTGGGGGTGGCGACGCTCGCGCCGGAGGATCTCGGCCCCGCCCTTCTCGAGCCGCACGCAAGCTGGATGGAGCGCATCGCCGAGGACTGGGTCCGCCGCTACGGAACCGCACCTTGAGGCAGGGCGCGGGCGGGCTTCTGCGGCAGGCGCCGAGGCTGACGCTCGCGCTCATGCTGGTGCCGGTGGCGGCGGGGCTTGCGGGCACCATTGCGCCGGCCTTCGGGCTGGGCGGGACGCCAGGGCTGCACTCCTTCCGGGCGTTGGCCGACTGGCCGGGCCTCGGGGCGGCGGTGCGGCTGTCGCTGGTGACGGGGATTGCCGCGACGGGTCTTTCGCTCGCGCTCACGCTGCTCATCCTGGCGCTGCTGCCAGGCGGACGGATCTTCGGGGCGGTGCTGAGACTGCTCTCTCCGCTCCTGGCGGTGCCCCATGCGGCCGTGGCGCTGGGGCTTGCCTTCCTGATCGCGCCCTCGGGCTGGATCGTGCGGGCCCTCTCGCCCTGGGCCACCGGCTGGGATGCGCCCCCCGACCTGCTCACGCTGAACGATCCTGCGGGGCTCGCGCTGATCGCGGGGCTGGTCGCCAAGGAGGTGCCCTTCCTCCTGCTCATGTCGCTGGCCGCCCTGCCCCAGACCGACGCGCCGCGGCGCACCATGCTGGCGCAGACGCTGGGATACGGACGCGCGGCCGGCTGGGCCTTTGCGGTGCTGCCCGCGCTCTATACCCAGATCCGCCTGCCCAGCTACGCCGTGCTCGCCTATTCCATGACGGCGGTCGAGATGGCGATGATCCTCGGCCCGACGCGCCCGCCGACGCTGGCGGTGCAGATCGCCCTCTGGATGGCCGATCCCTCGCTGGCAGAGCGCGGCCGCGCCGCCGCCGCAGCCCTGCTGCAGCTGACGCTGGTGCTGGGCGCGCTGGCCCTGTGGCGGATGGGAGAGCTGGCGGCGCGCAGGGTTCTTCTCGGCGCGGCCGCGCGGGGCTGGCGGGGCGCGCGGCTCGACCGGCTGCTTCGCCCGCTCACGCTGGCGGCCACGGCACTGGTGCTGGCGGCCGTGGGCGCGGGGCTCGCCGGGCTGGCGCTCTGGTCGGTCGCGGGGCTCTGGAGCTTTCCCGACAGCCTGCCCCAAACCATGAGCCTGCGCATCTGGCGCGAGGCGGCCCCCGATCTGGCCCGGCACGCGGCCCTGACGCTCGGCCTCGGGGCCGCGGTGGCCGGAGTGGCGCTGGTCCTCGCCCTCGCCTGTCTCGAGGCCGAGCAGCGCCACGCGCTCCACCCCTCGTCCCGCGCGATGGCCGTGCTCTATCTGCCGCTGATCGTGCCGCAGGTGGCCTTCCTGCCGGGACTGCAGGTGGCGGCGCTGGGTCTCGGGCTCGACGGCACGGCGCTGGCGGTGGCCGCGGCCCATCTGATCTTCGTGCTGCCCTATGTGTTCCTGTCGCTCTCGGCGCCCTGGCGGGCCTGGGACGCGCGGATCGGCACGGTGGGCGCGGCCCTTGGCGCGTCGCCCGGCCGGATCTTCTGGCGCCTTCGTCTGCCCATGCTGCTGCGTCCGGTGCTGACCTCCTTTGCGGTGGGGCTCGCGGTGTCGGTCGGACAATATCTGCCGACGCTCCTGATCGGGGGCGGACGGGTGACGACCCTCACCACCGAGGCGGTGGCGCTGTCCTCGGGGGGAAACCGGCGGGTGGTGGGGGCCTACGCGCTGCTTCAGATGCTGCTGCCCGCCGCCGGTTTCGCCGCAGCCCTCGTGCTGCCGGCGCTGGTCTTTCGTCGCCGCCGCGGGATGAGGGCCGCATGAGGGGGCTGCGTCTGGACAGGCTGAGGGTGATGCGGGGCGGCACGCTGCTGGTCGATCTCGATCTCGATGTGGCTCCGGGCGAGGTGCTGACCATCATGGGCCCGTCTGGCTCGGGCAAATCCACGGCCCTCGCCGCCATCATGGGCACGCTCGGGCCCTGGGTCCGGCAGAGCGGGCGGATCTGGCTGGACGGGCACGACGTGACCGGGCTGCCCACGCGCGAGCGGCGGATCGGCCTGCTGTTTCAGGATGACGTGCTGTTTCCGCATCTTTCCGTGGCGGGCAACCTTGGCTTCGGCCTGCCCGCCGGCGTGCGCGGCGCCGAGCGGCGTGCGCGGATCGAGGCGGCGCTGGAGCAGGCCGATCTCGCCGGCTTTGCCGACCGCGATCCGGCGACCCTTTCGGGCGGCCAGCGGGCGCGGGTGGCGCTGCTGCGGACGCTGCTGGCCGAGCCTGCGGCGCTGCTTCTGGACGAGCCCTTCTCGCGGCTGGACGCGACCCTGCGCGCCCAGATCCGCAGCTTCGTGCTGGAGCGCGCACGGCAGAAGGGGCTGCCGGTGATCCTCGTGTCGCACGATCCCGAGGATGCCTCGGCGGCCGGTGGCCGCGTGGTCGCGCCGGCGGAAGGCCGCGGATCGGCCGCGGAAGGAACATGATTGCGCCTCGAAGATTGCAACCGGAACGTGCATTACATCCCGACCACAACGAACAGATGAGTCCCATGCGCACAATCCTCGCAAGCCTCCTGCTGCTGATCGCGGCCCCGCTTCACGCTCAGCCCTGCGCCGCCCCGCAGGGGGCCGATCAGGCCCGGAGCGAGGTGATCCGCCTCGTGAGCGCGGAACGGCGCCAGAAGGGCCTGCCACCGCTCGATTTCTCGGCCAAGCTTCAGCGTGCGGCGCAGGTGCAGGCCTGCAGCAACGCCCGCCGTTCGGTCCTGTCGCACGAACTGCCCAATGGGGCTGGCCTGACGGAGCGCCTGCGCTCGGAGGGCTACCGCTACCGGACCGCCGCCGAGAACATCGCCCGCGGCCCCTCCAGCGCGCAGCGGGTGGTGGAACTCTGGATGAACTCCTCGGGGCATCGGAAGAACATCCTGATGCAGGGAGTGCGCGAGGCGGGCGTGGGGATCGCGCCGGGCTCGGACGGGCGGGCCCAGTGGTCGCTGGTGCTCGGCGCCCGGAGGTGACGGGAGACGCGGGGCTCTGCCCCGCACCCCGGGATATTTAAGCGAGAATGAAGGGGCGAGGGGCCTGACCGGGCGGTGCCCTGATTTCAGCGGGCGAGCGTCAGCTCGGCCCGGAGGCCGCCGAGGGTCGGGCTTTCGCCCAGACGCAGCGTGCCGCCGTGGCTGCGCGCGATGTCCATCGCGATCGTGAGGCCGAGGCCGACGCCCCCGCCGCGGTTCTGGTTGCGCGCCTTGTCGAGCCGGGTGAAGGGGCGCAGCGCCTCGTCACGCCGGTCCCGCGGGATGCCCGGCCCGTCGTCCTCGACCGTGATGCGCAGCGCCCGCTCGCCAAGCGCAACCGAGACCTCGGCCCGGCTGCCGTAGCGCACGGCATTGCCGACCAGATTCTCGAGCGCCCGCCCGACCGCAGCCGGACGCAGCGCCACCGTGCCTTCGCCGTCGGCCCGCACGAGCGTCACCTTCTGCCCTGCGCGCTGCGCATTCTCGACCACACGCGCCACGAGGGCCAGCGGATCGACCTGCTCGGCCTCTTCGAGCGCATCGCCGCGCACGAAGGAGAGGAACTCGTCCACCAGCCGCTCCATGTCGGCCACGTCGCGCAGAAGCTCTTCGGCTTCCTCGGGGTCGGACAGCATCGACAGCCCCAGCCGCAGCCGCGTCAGCGGGGTGCGCAGGTCGTGGCTCACGCCCGACAGCATCAGCGTCCGCTGCTCGATCTGCCGCTCGATCCGGGCGCGCATCTCGAGGAAGGCCTGCCCCGCCGCCCGCACCTCGAGTGCCCCGCGCGGCCGATAGGCGGTGTGCTGGCCCTTGCCGAACGCCTCGGCCGCGTCCGCCAGACGCTTGATCGGCCGAAGCTGGTTGGACAGGAACAGGTAGGCGATCACCGTCATCAGGATCGAGGTCACGATCATCAGGACGAGCAGCTGGTGGGGATTGGAGGCCGACAGGCGCCGACGCTCCACCGCAACCGACAAGGGCCCGGCCGCCGTATCAAACAGAAGGCGCACCTCGTTGTCCGCGTTCACGAGATCGACGGCGGCGAGTTCCGGCAGACCGCCGTGCAGGGCCGGGATGAGCTGGCGGCCCGACAGGTCCCAGAAGTCCCGCCGGTCCTGCACCTCGCCCCACTCGGCCGGCAAGGCCACGCGGAACTCGAGCGCCTGCGCCACGGCCGCGGCGCGCGCCTCGGCCTCGGCCGGACCGGGCGCGCGGTTGACCTCGTCGATCAGATGGCGAAGCTCGATCATCAGACCGCGCGCCATCTGCCGGGTGACGCCCTCGTAATGGCGCTGGATGAAGGATATGGAAATGACCAGCTGGATCGTGACGATGGGCACGATCAGGATGAGGGCGGCGCGGCCATAGAGGCTGCGCGGAACGACGGACTTGAGCGGCGCGAACATGGTCCGAGCCTAGCCGCGCACCGGAGGAGAGGAAAGAGCGATGGAGAGGCCCGAAGCCGGTCGCTGCGTGACGCTGGAGCCGGGCCTCCGGCGCGTGCTGGCGCCGAACCCGTCGCCCATGACGCATTGGGGGACCAACAGCTACATCCTGGGCGAGGGAGAGGTGGCGCTGATTGACCCGGGCCCGGATCATGCGGCCCATTGCGAGGCTCTGCTCGCCGCCCTCGCCCCCGGTGAGCGGATCAGGACGATCTTCGTCACCCACGCCCACCGCGACCACTCTCCCCTCGCCCGTCCGCTCGCGGCCCTGACCGGGGCCGAGATCCTGGCGTTCGGTCCGGCGGACGCGGGGCGCAGCCCGCTCATGAGCGCCTTTGCCGGGGATCTGGGCGGCGGCGAAGGGGTGGACGAGGGATTCGCCCCGGATCGGTGCCTGGGCGACGGCGAGCGGACTGCGGGCCCGGGCTGGGAGATCGAGGCGATCCACACACCGGGCCATTTCGGCAATCACCTCTGCCTTGCGTGGGGGGACCGGTGCTTTTCGGGAGATCACGTCATGGGTTGGGCAACGTCGCTGGTCTCGCCTCCCGACGGCGACATGGGGGCGTATCTGTCGTCTCTCGACCGCCTGGGCGCGCGTTCCTGGCGGATCTTCCATCCCGGCCACGGCGCTCCCGTGACACGGCCTGCGGACCGCATCGCCTGGCTGGCCGCGCATCGGCGGGAACGCGAGGCCGCGGTCCTGCGGGAGTTGTCGGCCGAGGCGGCGCATCTGTCGGAGTTGACGGCTCGGGTCTATCGCGACACGCCGCCCGCGCTTCACCCGCAGGCGAGCCGCAACCTTCTGGCACATCTTCTCGACCTCTGGCACCGGGGCCTTGTGATCGCCACCCCGAGCCCGTCACCGGAGGCTGTCTTTGCGATCGCGGGCCCCGGCGGGCCCCTCTGTCTCTGAATCGCGAACGCAGGCGATGATCGCGCTGAAAACCCTGCTCGTGAACGCGCCCCAGCCGCTGCGCGAGCAGTTCATCGCCGTCACCGGCCGCATGACCCTGATCCGGGGACTGGCGGCGCTGCGACCCGGCCCCTGACTTCGACGACTGCGTCGGCGAAGACCACGCTGCGCGCGCTCGCCCGCCGGTGGTTGGCGCGTGACGGCGAGATCAGAAGGCATGATGCCGCTCTCGAGGCGCCGGTCCGCCAGCGCACGCCAACCCTGATGGCGACGCCGGGCATCTCCACCGGCACGGTCGCCGAACTGCTGCTCGCCCTCGGCGACAACCTGGACAGGATCCGGCCCGAGGCGGCCTTCGCCAAGCAGTGCGGCGTCTGCCCTATCCCGGCCTCCAGCGGCAAGATAACCCGCCATCGCCTCAACAGAGGCGGGCACCGATTGGCCGGGAACGCGGCCAACGCAACGGGAAACGGGTCATCGGTGGCGGAAGGGCCACCGTCAGGACCGCCCTCACTCTCGCTGCACTGCACGCGTCACGTCATTCGGCGACGTTCAGAGCATTCCGAAAGAAGCTGCAGGATGCAGGAAAACCGGTGAAAGCCGCTTTGACTGCGACGGCCAGGAAGCTGCTCAGCGTGCTCAACAGCATGATCGCGGACGGAGCCTGCTTTCGAGAAACTCAGCCATCCTGAACACACTTGCCGGCAAATCCGGCGCGGGTCAGAGTGCCTACGAATACATCTGCAAGGTCTGAACCTCAGAGCCGGATCGATCCATCCTTGGCCCGATCCACCAGATGCCGGAACTGAACACCCAACGTCTTTGGCAATACCCTTGATCCGGCCGAAGCTGGACCTCGCCGGACAGGTGAGCGCAGGTCGAGGCCGTGCGACGGACATGAAGCCCCTACTGGTGCGGCGCGTTTCCAGGCCGGAGCCGGGCGACGAGCCCCCAGGCGGGGGCGATGATCCGGGTCGCCACCGGGATCAGCGCGAGGCCGAGGGCCAGCCCGAAAAGTCCGTCGAAGAAGGCCGTGACCAGCCATTCCGCCAGGCCCGGCGCCTGTGGAACCAGCGCGGCCGCGGCCACCGCAATGTCGTGGATGTGGTGGTGCAGCCAGCCCCAGCCAAGCTCGTAGAGCCCGTGGATCACGATGGCCCCGCCGACCCAGATCATCGCGGCCGTGCCGACCCCGGCGAGAAGCTTCAGGAAGCGCGGCATCCCGTGCACGATCCCGCGCCCGAGGGCACGCGTCACGGCAAGCCGGCCGCGCAGGCTCATCAGCACGCCCAGGTCATCGGCCTTCACGATGGCCGCGACCCCGCCATAGACCAGCACCGTAATGCCGGAGCCCGCCGCAGCCAGCGAGGCCGCCTTCATGGCGATCCCGCCGGGTGGCAGGGCCGCCAGCACGATGGTCATGATCTCGGCCGAGAGGATGAAGTCGGTCTTGATCGCCCCCGCAACTTTCTGCTCCTCGAGATGGGTGGGATCGCCCGAGGCCGCCGCGTCCGCCTCGTGGTGGCCGCCGAACAGATGGGCCACCTTCTCGGCCCCTTCGAAGCAGAGGTAGGCCCCGCCGAGCATCAGCAGCGGCGCGATCGCCCAGGGCGCGAAGGCCGACAGCAGCAGCGCCGCGGGCAACAGGATCACCAGCTTGTTGAAGAACGAGCCCTTGGCGATGCGCCACACGATCGGGATTTCGCGTGAGGCGTCAAAGCCCTGCACATATTTCGGCGTCACGGCCGCGTCGTCGATGACGGCGCCCGCGGCCTTGGCACCCGCCTTGGCGGCCTGCCCGATCACATCGTCCACCGATGCCGCGGCGACCTTGGCGATCGAGGCCACATCGTCCAGCAAGGCCAGCAAGCCGCTCATGGTCATCCCTCTGGCTGTTCACGCAGGACCGTTGTGGCAGAAGCCGCAGGCCGCCGGAAGGGCCGTGGCTGCGGCCGCCCTATGGCGGGCGGGCTTGCGCCGGCAACCTGCCCCCCTCCATGGGACCAGCCGCATCCCCTTCTGCCCGACGATCCCGCTTGCGCTCCCCCCCGACCTCTGGCTCAACGGGGCCGCCGCGACCCTGGTTCTGCCGCGCAAACTCTTCCGTCTGGTAAATCTTCGCGTCTTCTGGCGCTGGTTTCCTCGTTTCTTAGGTTGAATTGCGTTCGGATCTGGGGTCGTTAGCCTGAAGACCATCCGCGTGCGCGCGACTCGTCGCCCGCGCCCGCCAATTGCTGGGAGAGCTCTATGACCGTGAAAGTGGCAATCAACGGCTTCGGCCGCATCGGGCGCAACGTGCTTCGCGCCATCATCGAATCGGGCCGGACCGACATCGAGGTGGTGGCGATCAACGACCTCGGCCCGGTCGAGACGAACGCGCACCTGCTGCGCTTTGACAGCGTGCATGGCCGCTTCCCTGCCACCGTCACCACGACCGCGGACTCGATCGACGTGGGCCGCGGCCCGATGCAGGTCACCGCGATCCGCAACCCGGCGGAACTGCCCTGGGGCCATGTCGACATCGTCATGGAATGCACCGGCATCTTCACCGACAAGGAGAAGGCGAAGATCCACCTCGAGAACGGCGCCAAGCGCGTGCTGGTCTCGGCCCCCTCGACGGGCGCCGACAAGACCATCGTCTATGGCGTGAACCACGAGACGCTGACCGGGGAGGATCTCGTCGTCTCGAACGCGTCCTGCACCACGAACTGCCTGTCGCCGGTCGCCAAGGTCCTCAACGATGCCATCGGCATCACCAAGGGCTTCATGACCACGATCCACTCCTACACCGGCGACCAGCCGACGCTCGACACGATGCACAAGGATCTCTACCGCGCCCGCGCCGCGGCGTTGTCGATGATCCCGACCTCGACGGGCGCGGCCAAGGCCGTGGGCCTTGTGCTGCCGGAACTGAAGGGCAAGCTCGACGGCGTGGCGATCCGCGTGCCGACGCCGAACGTCTCGGTGGTGGACCTCGTGTTCGAAGCCTCGCGCGCGACCAGCGTCGAGGAAGTGAACGCCGCCATCCGCGAGGCCGCCGACGGCAAGCTGAAGGGCATCCTCGGCTACACCGACCAGCCCAACGTGTCGATGGACTTCAACCACGATCCGCATTCGTCGATCTTCCACCTCGACCAGACCAAGGTCATGGAAGGCAACATGGTGCGCATCCTGACCTGGTATGACAACGAGTGGGGCTTCTCGAACCGCATGGCGGACACCGCCGTGGCGATGGGCAAGCTGATCTGAACCGGGCGGGATCGCCTGTCGGGGCCGGCCTTCGGGCCGGCCCTTTGCTTTGCGCAAGAGGCGGCCTCAGCCGCCGTTGCGCTCGGCGAGCCACTGGCGCGCGCCGCCGAGAACCGCCTCGCGCACCGCCGCCCCCACGGCTTCGCCCACGGCGGTGTGAAGCCCGGCATACCGCCCCTCGCCCGGCCGGCAGGCCATGACCAGACAGTCGGTCCCGGTGCCGGTGGCAAGCCCCGTCGGCAGGACCAGACCCGCCTCAAGCACCGCGGCCGTGCGGGCCTCGACCGCGATCGACAGCGCCTCGAGCTGTGCCGCTTCGGTCAGGCCGGTCTCGGCCACGACCAGCAGGTTGATGGTTCCCGCCACCCGCTCGGACACAAGTCGCCGGCCAACCGCCTCGGCATTGCCAAGCCCGACGGTGGCCAGGCAGGCGGCGCGCACCCCCTCGACCGCGGACGACGCAAGATGATGACGGCGGACATCGCGCGAGGTCAGCATCCCCACCGCAAGGCCCAGTCCCCGCGCCGACATCTGCTCGCCGAGCCAAGCCTCGGCGTCGAGCCCCGGGCCCAGATCCCGGTCGCGCACCTCCCGCCAGATCACCCGATCGGCCGTGACCCAGCCCGGACGGTGGGGCGCCCAGCTCAGCAGGCGCATCGGCGCGGGCAGTCGGGCGATCAACCAGGGCCGATCGAGCGCGACCTCGATCACCGCGTGACGCCCAGCGGCTGGAACACCGGCCCATCCGGCGTATCGGCGAAGAAGGCGCGGACCCCGAACACGTCCGAGAGATTGGCCGCCGTCAGCACAAGCCCCGGAGAGCCGTCCGCCACGATGCGCCCCCGCGCCATCAGCAGAAGCCGCGTGCAATGCCGCGCCGCAAGCCCCAGATCATGGATCGAGGCCACCACCGCCCGCCCCTCGGAGGCCAGGTCGCCGAAGACCTGCATGGCGCGGATCTGGCTCTCGGGATCGAGGCCCGCCACCGGCTCGTCCGCCAGGAGCAGCGGCGCCTCCTGCGCCAGCGCACGGGCGATCAGCACCCGCGCCTGCTCCCCTCCCGACAGGGCGGTGGCTATGCGCTCGCGGTAGCCCGACAGCCCCATCCGCCCCAGCGCGCGCGTCACCGCCTCGCGGTCGGCCGGGGTCAGCTGGCGCCCCATGTGAGGCACGCGGCCCAGCGTCACCAGCGTCTCGACGTCAACGGGCCAGGCGATCTCGCGCGCCTGCGGCAGGAAGGCCGCCGCCCGCGCCCGCGCCCGCGGCGACAGGGCCGCAAGGCTGCTTTCGCCCGAGGCCGGCAGAAGCCCCATCGCCGAGCGCAGAAGCGTGGTCTTGCCGGCGCCGTTCGGGCCGATGAGTCCCACGAACTCACCCGGCGCGACCCGCAGCGACACATGATCCACCACCGGACATTCGCCGCGCCGCACCGTCAGGTCCGAGAGGGTAAGCAGGCTCATGCCTCGACCCTCCGCATCCGCCAGATCAGATGCAGGAAGAACGGGGAACCCACGATCGCCGTCAGCACCCCCAGCTTGAGATCCCGGTCCGGCGCGATCACCCGAACGGCGATGTCGGCGGCCAGAAGCATGGCCGCCCCACCCAGGGCCGCAGCCGGCAGCAGCCGCGAGGGCCGCGCCCCCACGAGCGGCCGCAGGATGTGCGGCACCACAAGGCCCACGAAGCCGACCGCCCCCGCCACGGCAACCGCCGCGCCGACCGACAGCGCCGTGCCGAGGATCAGCGTCAGCCGCAGCCGCCCGAGCCGCACTCCCAGCGCCTCGGCCGCATCCTCGCCCAGCGTCAGCGCGTCAAGCCCGCGCCCGAGCGTGAGCAGCAGCACGGTCCCCGCGATCATGAACGGCAGGGCCAGCGCGACGTGGCTCATGGATCGGTCCGCGAGCGAGCCCATCATCCAGAACACGATCTCCATCGCGGCGAACGGATTGGGCGAGAGATTGAGGACCAGCGCCACACCCGCCGCCGCCAGGGCCGAGATCGCAACCCCCGCAAGGATCAGCGCCAGCGCGCCGCCGCGCGGTCCGGCCAGCCCCAGGATGAGCAGCACCGACAGCGCCGCCCCCGCCAGCGCCGACAGCGGCAGCGCCAACGTGAAGGCCGCCGCGATCCCGGTCTGAAGCGCGATCACCGCCCCAAGCGCGGCGGATGAGGAAACGCCCACAAGCCCAGGTTCTGCCAAGGGATTTCGCAGGAACCCCTGCAGCGCCGCGCCCGAGAGGCCCAGCACCGCGCCCACCGCCAGCCCAAGGATCGCCCGCGGCAGCCGGATCTCGCGCATCACGAGGACGACGGCCTCGCCGCGCCCGGCCAGCAAGGCCTGCAGCGACTCGCCCAGGCCAAGCGCCGCAGGCCCGACCAGCAGCGACACCGTGAAAAGAAGCGCCACCGCAAGGGCCAGCGCGCCGAGAAGAAGGGGATATCTCACCGGGCTCCGTCCCACTGGGTCAGGCGCTCGCTCTCGAGCCCCCGGCGCGCCTCGACCATGGAGCGCAGCGCGGGCAGGATCGCCGGCGTGCCGCAGATCCAGTCGGCGTCCGAAACCTCGGCCGCGCCCGCGTCGCTCTGCACCGCGCGCAGGGCGGGATGGACCAGAAGCTCCTCGGCCCGCGAGGCGCCGGGATAGGCGGTCGAGGTCACGATCATGTCCGGCTCGGCCATCACCAGCCGCTCGAGAGGCAGGTTCCCGCCCCCGTCGAGCCCCAGTTCCGCCGCCACGTTGGAAAAGCCCGCGTGCCGCAGGATCGCATCGGCCAGGGTGCCCGAGCCTGTCGTGTAGCCCGACGGGTAATACATCGCGGCCCGCGCAGGCGGCAGGTCCGACCGCAACCGCTCGAGCCCCGCCTCATAGTCGCGCACCATCCCTTCCGCCTGCGCCTCGCGGCCGAGTGCGCGGCCCACGATACGCAGATGCTCGCTGACGTCGGCCAGCCCGTTGGCTGGCGGCAGTTCGACCACCTCGACCCCGAGCCGCCGGAGGAGATCGACGCTCGAACGGGCGGTGAAGGTGCCGGCCAGCACGAGGTCGGGCTGCATGAGGAACACCTGCTCGGCCTGTCCCCGGTTGGCCGGATAGGCCCGCGCCTCCTCGACCATGGCCGACGTCTGAGGCTCGCTCGCAAGATGCGAAACCGACAGGAGCTGTCCGGGCGCCGCCAGCAGCATGGCGAGCTGATCGGTGCAGAGATTGATCGAAACCACCCGCCGCGGCCCCTCGGCCACGGCGGGAGCGGCGGCGGCCATCCCCGCCACCACCGCCAGCGCAAGCCGCCTAGAAGCGCGCACGCAGCCCCGCAAAGACAGCCCTCCCCGAGGTTCCGTAGCCCGGAACCTGTTCATACTCTTCGTCAAACAGGTTTTCCACCCGCAGATAGGCCTCGCGTCCCGCGCCGAGATCCTTGGTCAGCGTGGCATCGACGAGGCTGTAGTTCTCGACCGGAGTGCCGAAGTCGTCAGGACGGTCCATCGCCGTGGTCAGGCCGATCCGGCCATGCAGCGTCGGCGTCAGATCCGACGTCAGCTCGACCGCCACCAGATGCCGCGGCACGCTGGCCCATGTGGTCGCGGCGTTGGTTGCGCTGTCGGTGTAGGTATAAGCTGCGGCCAAGCCCAGCGTCTCGGTCAGCGCCAGTGTGCCCGACAGTTCCAGACCACTGCGCCGCGACGTGCCCGGAACTTGGCTGTAGCAGCCCCGACCGACGGCGCAGCCCATGGCGTTCGGATTAAAGTCGATCAGTTCTTCGACCTCGAGGAAGAAGGCGGTGGCGCGAAGCGATGTCCCTTCGGCAAACGCATGCTCGATGCCAAGATCAACGTTCCGGCTTTGCTCGGGGTCGAGATCGGCCGACCCAAAGTCGCTGAACAACTCGTAGTTCGATGGCGCGCGGTAGCCGGTGCCGGCCTGAGCCCGCAGGATCGTCGCCTCATCCAGTCGGTAGGCCAGCGCGAAGCGGCCCGAGTCGAAGCCGCCAAAGGTCGAGTGATCCTCATGCCGAAGCGACAGCGTCAGGTCGAGGTCGCCAAGGCTGCGGGTGAATTCGCCGAGAACCCCGGTTGTCGAGCTGTCAGCTGAGAGATCATCCCAGTCGAAACGCTGATCGAAGTCCTCGTTCTTCCAGTCGGCGCCAAGGATCATCCGCCCGCCGGCAAGATCGAAGCCGCCTTGCCAGTTCACGCCGGTCCGCCGGCCCTTGTAGGTGTTCTCTGTCTGGACGATCCTGGTGCCATAGGTGCCTGTCGCGATGTCATAGTCGAGGTAATCGGGCCCGACCTCGTTCTCAAAATAGGTGCGTTCGGTGCGGAAATCGGTGACGCTGACCGAGTGGCTCACCGGCCCGGTGTCAAACTCCGCGAAGGCACGAAGGCCGGTCGAGCTTCGTTCGAGGCGTTCGTCGTAGCTTTCGCCATCGCCCAGCCGCACCTCGGACGCGAGGATCTCGTCAAAGGTCAGACGCCGACCAAGGAACGACGACGGCAGATAATAACCCGGGTCGTACTCGCTCTCGCTTTTCTCGGTGAAACCGTTGAGGCCGATCCGCACCCCGTTCTGCAGCGTGCGGGCGACATGGAACGACAGGCGGTCGAGCTCGTAGCCGTCGGCCTCGGTGTTGCCATCGCTTTCGCTCGCGTTCGAGAAGCCGTCGGACTGGACATGCGACAGGGTCAGCGCGGCTTCCCAATCGTCCGAAAGATGGGTGATGCCGTAGGAAAGCGCCACGGTGTTCTGGCTGCCGATCTCGGCCGCGACGGACTGGTGCGTGCCCTCCTCGGTCGGACGCAGCGTGGTGATCGTGACGACGCCGCCCACCGCCCCCGAGCCATAGAGCGCCGACTGGCTGCCTTTGAGCACCTCCAGGCGCGATACGTCGACAGTGGTCAACTGGCCAAAGTCGAAGGCGACCTGCGTAGCGGTCGGATCTGTGACGTCGATCCCGTCCACGAGGACGCCGACATAGTTCTGCGAGGCGCCGCGGATCGCGATGCCGGTCTGGCTGCCCATCCCGCCGCGGGTGTTCACGCTGACCCCGGGCAGGCGGCGCAGCACGTCGGAAAAGCGCAGGTCGCCGGTTGAACGCAGGTCGTCTGCCGTCACGACCTCGACCGTCGCGCCCGTGCGGCTCGCCTCGGTCTCGCTGAGGTTCGCGGACACCACGATCTCGTCCAATGCGATGTCCTGCGCCTGAAGCGGCAGCGGGCCGGCGGCCAGCAGTGCCAGAAGGGAAACGGCTGTCTTCTTCATCTGTCCCTCTCCGTCCGGGGTGTCATCCCCGGGTTCGTCTGTCGATGTCCTTGGAAAGGGAGGCCCCTCCGCCGACGGTGAAAGCGTCACCTGAAGCGGATGGACCGCCTCCCGCACGCGCCCCGCGTGCGGGAAAGGGTGATCGCTCCGGCAGGTCTCCTGACTCGCGGGTCTTCGCTCGGACCGGCCTTCCCGGGAAAACCCAGTGGCGTGATCGGTCGTCGCTCGCCGCCTACAGTTGCGGGGGCAGCCGCGGATTCGGAAGACACCCCCCCTCACCGCGTTCCCTTTTCATCCGGCCATGACGCCGGAACCGAAGCCGTTTCTCAATAGGACAAGTGTCGTCGCTGTCAAGCGCGCCATGTGCAGCGGCCAAGGGTCGATCCCTGCCGCTCCGGTTCGGGACGGGCCCAGTTGAACGCCTCGCAGCGCGGCCCGGCCGAGCGGATCCGGCACATGATCGACACACTTCCGGCTGCGTCCGGGTGCGCCCCGGCAGGACACCAGGCGTCGATCAGACGCTGCGCAGAAACCGTGCGCGTCGTGGCGGCCCGAGGCAGCACCCTGCCCCTTTGGTCGATTTGCGAGCACGACGGTTGCTTTCGCGCCGCGCCGCCGCCTAACCTCGTGACAAGACCTGCACGGAGGCCCTCCTTGACCGCACCCACAGCCGTCGAAGCGCGCAATGTCGTCAAGGCCTTCGGGCAGGGAGAGGTGGCCGTTCGCGCATTGGACGATGTGTCGGTCGGCATCCGCAGGGGCGAGTTCTTCACCCTGCTCGGGCCCTCGGGCTGCGGCAAGACCACGCTCTTGCGGCTGATCGCGGGATTCGAGGCGCCGACCTCGGGGGCGATCCTGCTCGACGGGCGCGACATCACGGCCGATCCGCCGAACCGCCGCCCGATCAACACCGTCTTCCAGAGCTACGCGCTCTTTCCGCATCTGACGGTGGCCGAGAACGTGGGCTTCGGGCTCAGGATGCAGGGCAAGCCGCGGGTCGAGATCGAGAATGTCACCGCGCGGATGCTGGCGCTCGTGCGTCTCGAGGCGCTGGCGGGGCGGAGGGTGGCGCAGCTGTCGGGCGGGCAGCAGCAGCGCGTGGCGCTGGCACGCGCGCTGGCGCCGCAGCCGCGGGTGCTGCTGCTGGACGAGCCGCTCTCGGCGCTCGATCTCAAGCTGCGCAAGGAGATGCAGATCGAACTGAAGCGCCTTCAGAACGAGACCGGGATCACCTTCGTCTTCGTGACGCACGACCAGGAGGAGGCGCTGACCATGTCGGACCGGATCGGGGTGATGAGCGCGGGCCGCATCCTCCAGATCGGCCCCCCGCGCGAGATCTACACGCGGCCCGCCAACCGCTTCGTGGCCAGCTTCATCGGCGAGACGAACTTCCTGCCCGCGCGTCACGCGGGCGGGCGCGTCACGCTCGAGGCGGGGGGCGAACTCGCGGTCGAGGGCGGGCCCGAAGGGCGGGTGACGGTCGCGGTGCGCCCCGAACAGGTGCGCCTCGTGCCGCCGGACGAGCCGGGCGCCCTGCCCGCCACGATCCGCAATCTGGTCTATTTCGGCACCGACACCCATTGCCATCTTGCGCTGGCCGACGGGACGGAGGTGGTGGCACGGCTGCAGAGCAGCGCCTCGGGCGATCCGGGGCTGGAGCCCGGCCAGCCCGCGGGGCTGCGCTTTGCGCCGGGCGCCGTGCAGCTCCTGGGGGACTGAGATGGCCCGCCGCGACAGCGCGCGCAGCGGCTGGCTCCTTTCGGCGCCCGCGCTTGCGATCCTCTTCCTCGCGGCCTCGGGGCCTCTTCTGGTGGTGCTGATCTACAGCTTTCTCGAGAAGGGCCAGTATGGCGGCGTGATCTGGGAGTTCTCGTCCGAGGCCTGGTTCGAGGTGTTCTTCACCCGCGACATCTTCTCGGATGAGGTCAGCCTTGCCGATGCGCATCTTGCGATCTTCTGGCGCTCGGTCAAGCTGTCCCTGATGACGACGGCCATCACCTTCGCCGTGGGCTTTCCGACCGCCTGGTTCATCGCGACGCGCCCGCCAAACCGGCGGGCGCTCTGGCTTTTCCTCATCACCATTCCGTTCTGGACCAACCTGCTGATCCGCACCTTCGCCATCAACGAGGTGATCCGCAACGAGGGCATCCTGAACACGCTTCTGATCCGGGCCGGGCTGATCGGGCGGCCGATCCAGATCCTCTACACCGACACGGCGGTGCTGATCGGCATGACCTACGTCTATCTGCCGCTGATGGTGCTGCCGCTTTTCGCCGCGATCGACCGGTTTGACATGCGGCTCCTCGAGGCGGCCTACGACCTCTATGCCAGCCGCTGGCAGGTGCTGCGCCGGATCATCCTGCCGCTGGTCAGGCCCGGCATCGTCGCGGGCTCGATCCTCGTCTTCGTGCCCTCGCTCGGCGCCTATGTCACGCCGCGGGTGCTGGGCGGCGGCAAGAACATGATGATCGGCAACTTCATCGAGCTTCAGTTCGGGCAGGGCCGGAACTGGCCGCTGGGGGCCGCGCTCTCGATGCTGCTTCTGGCGATCGTGATGGTGGCGCTTCTGGTCTATGTCCGCGCCGCAAGCCGGGAGAGCGGCCATGGGTAGAAGCTTCGACGTCACCAGCCTGCCGGGCGTGACCTTCGTCGCCGGGCTCGCCTTCCTCGCGCTCTACGCGCCGATCTTCACGCTGGTGGCCTATTCCTTCAACGACGCGAACGCGATCTCGATCTGGGGCGGCTTCTCGCTGCGCTGGTACGAGGCGGCCTGGGCCAACCGCGAGGTGCAGGCGGCGACCGCCCGTTCGCTGGTGATCGCCTCGGCGGCTTCGGTCATCGCGACGTCGGTCGCCACGATGGCGGCCCTCGGCACCACCCGAAGGGCCGCCTTCCGCGGGCAGACCTTCATCTATGTGGCGATCAACCAGCCGCTGATGGTCCCCGAGATCGTCACCGCCGTTGCGCTGCTGATCGTCTTTGCGAGCGTGAAGGTGGCGACCGGCTATTCCGGGCTCGGCTACCTGATTCTCGCCCATTCCGCCTTCTGCATCCCCTTCGCCTATCTGCCGATCCGGGCCCGGCTCGAGGGGATGGATCTCAGCCTCGAGACGGCGGCGGCGGATCTCTATGCCAACCCCTGGCAGACCTTCCGCCATGTCACCCTGCCCCTGATGGCGCCGGGGATCGCGGCGGGCGCGATGCTCGCCTTCGTCATCTCGCTCGATGATGTCGTCATCACCGAGTTCGTGAAATCGGCGGGGCAGGACACGCTGCCCACCTACATGCTGGGCCAGATGCGCCGGGCCATCACACCCGAGGTCAACGCGATCTCGACCGCGCTTCTCGGGCTGACCGTGGCGCTGCTGACCGTCTTCTTCCTGCTCACCCGAAAGCGGGAGTGAA
Source organism: Cereibacter sediminicola (assembly GCF_007668225.1). NCBI lineage: Bacteria > Pseudomonadati > Pseudomonadota > Alphaproteobacteria > Rhodobacterales > Paracoccaceae > Cereibacter > Cereibacter sediminicola. The sequence continues at coordinate 90,110 of NZ_VDEK01000008.1, forward strand.
CCCGCCGACCCAACAAGGAGAGACCGATGAAACATATCGCAGCCACAGCCCTGCTCCTCGCCTCGACCGGCCTCGCGGGGGCGGCCGAGCTGAACCTCTACAACTGGGGCAACTACACGAGCGCCGAGCTTCTGGCGAAGTTCGAGCAGGAGACCGGGATCAAGGTCACGGTCACCGATTACGACAGCAACGACACGGCGCTGGCCAAGATCGAGGCGGGCGGGCACGGCTTCGACCTCGTGGTGCCCTCGGCCAACTATGTGGGCATCTTCCGCGACAAGGGCCTCCTGACCGAGCTTGACCTGTCGAAGATCCCGAACCACGCCAACATCGCCCCCGAATGGAAGGATGTGGAGTGGGATCCGGGCCGCGCCCATTCGGTGCCGTGGCAGTGGGGCACGACCGCGATCTCGGTCAACACCGCCGTTTACACGGGCGACATCAACACCTCGGCGGTCTGGCTCGAGGTGCCGGACGAGCTGAAGGGCAAGGTCAATGTCGTGCCCGAGATGAACGACGTGGTGGCGCTGGCCACGATGTATGCCGGCGGCGAGCCCTGCACCGAGGATCTGGAGGTGCTGAAGAAGGCGCGCGACCTGCTGCTTGCCGCCAAGCCGCACTGGATCTCGATGGATTACGGCGCGACCGAAAAGCTCTCGAACAACGACTGGGCGGCCTCGGTGAACTGGTCCGGCTCCTCGATGCGGGCGCGGCTCGCCAATCCCGACGTGGCCTATGGCTATCCCCGGGAAGGCTTCATCACCTTCATGGATTCGGTGGCGCTGCTGCGCGATGCCCGCAATGTCGAAGAGGCCTACCAGTTCCTGAACTTCATCCTCGAGCCGGAGAATGCGGCGCTGATCTCGGCCTTCGCGCGCTATTCGCCCGGTGTCAGCGGGGCCGAGGAGTTCCTGCCCGAGGACATGAAGACGGCGCCCGAAGTGGTGATCCCGGCCGAGTTCGCCGACAAGGGCGTGTTCCTGCCGGCCTGCGGGCCGAAGGCGCAGGAATACATCACCGCGATCTGGACCGAGCTTCAGAAATAGGCCCGCGCAGTCGCGGCGCTGGCATCGCGGACACAAGAGAGGGCGGCCCGAAGGCCGCCCCCGTTTCGCATGACCGGCTGGACAGCCGCCCGGCCGGCCCGGTGGCCGTCACTCGACCTTCACTTCCGAGGTCGGGCGCGGCGTGCTGGCCGTTTCCGGCGGCAGCACGGGCGTCGTCACCGTCGGCATGGTGCCGGTCAGGCTGTCGAGGAAGGCCACGACATGACCGACTTCCTCGTCCGTCATGGTCTCGCCAAGCTGGCTCTCGGCCATGATCATCACCGCCGTCTTCAGATCCCAGACCTTGCCCGAGTGGAAGTAGGGCGCCGTCACCCCCACGTTGCGCAGCGGAGCGGCACGGAAGACATATTCGTCATCCACCGTCGCCGTGACGGCAAACCGGCCCTTGTCGCCCTCGGGCAGAATGTCGGCGCCGGGCTTTTCGATCAGGCCGAACGGATAGTAGCCATGCCCGCCCACGTTCACGCCCGAGTGGCAGCTCGAGCAGCCCTTGTCGATGAACAGCTCGAGCCCCGCGCGTTGCTCGGCCGTCAGGGCCTCGTCGTCGCCGTTCAGGAAGGCATCGAACGGAGCGGGGGTGATCAGCGTCGCTTCAAAGGCCTCGATCGCCTTGGCCATGTTGTCGAAGTTGGTGGGCTCGGCTTCGTCCGGGAAGGCGCCGCTGAACCACTCGACATATTGCGGCATCGAGCGGAGCGTCAGTTCCACCTGCGCCGGCGTGTTGGCCATCTCGACACCCGCCTGCACGGGGCCCTTGGCCTGCGCCTTCAGGTCCTCGGCGCGGCCGTCCCAGAACTGGGCCTCGTTCAGCACCGCGTTGAGCACGGTGGGCGAGTTCCGCGGTCCCTTCTGCCAGCCGTGGCCGACCGAGGTTTCCATGTTGTCGTCGCCGCCCGTGGTCAGGTTGTGGCAGGAGTAGCACGAGAACACGCCCGAGGCCGACAGCCGCGGATCGAAGAAGAGCGCCTTGCCAAGTTCGATCTTCTCGGGGGTGATCCGGTTGCCCTTCACGGCGGGCACCGTCGAGGGCAGCGGGGCGAAATATTCCAGCGCCTTGTCCCGGAGGACATCGGCCTGTGCCGCGCCGGCAAGCGCCGTGGTCGCGATCAGTGCGGTGAGGATCAGGCGCATGGGGGTCTCCTGTGCAATCGTTTACGCGCTGACCGGAGGCTAACCTGCGCAGGGATGCTTTCCTTGACTTAGATCAATTCTAATATGCCAGCCTGGCGCGATTTCGGATGTGCCGCTTGCTTCCGGATGGGTCCGGGGTCACAAGGCGCGACAAGGGAAAGGCCCGACGAGTGACCTTCTATCGTCTCATCCTGATGCTGCTGCTGCCGTTCCTGCTGATGGGCGCGGGCTGGCGGCGGCTGCGCGGAAGGGCCGCCGAGGGCGAGATCGCCGAACGGCTCGCGCTTCGCGGCGGCAGCCGGGATCGGCCGCTCTGGCTGCACGGGGCCAGCAATGGCGAGATCACCTCGGCACGCTGGCTGATCGAGGCGTTCCTGGCGCGCGACCCGTCGCTCAGGATCCTGATTTCCTGCAACAATCCGACAGCCCGGCAGATGGTCCGGGGCTGGGGCATCCCGCGCACCGAGGCCGTTCTTGCGCCCTGGGACACGGCGGGGGCCACCCGGCGCTTCCTTGCGCGGTGGCGGCCACGCGCGCTCCTCGTGCTCGAGAACGAACTCTGGCCCGAGCGGATCGCAGGCTGCGCCGCCGGTGGCATCCCGGTGCTGGCCATCGGGGCGCGTCTGTCGGAGGGCTCGGCGCGCAACTGGCGGCGCGTGGCCCCTGCCCTCCTGCGGCGGACGCTCGCCCGGATCGACTGGCTCTCGGCGCAGGACGAGGAGTCGGAGCGACGGTTCGTCGCGGCGGGCCTGCCCCGCGAGCGGCTCGGGCCGCGGCTCGTGCTCAAGGCGGGCGTGCGGCCTGCCGCGGTCGAGCCCCCCTTTGCCGCGCCGCCGCGCGCGCGTTGCCTGCTGGCCGCCTCGACCCACGAAGGCGAGGACGAGCCGGTGCTCGACGCCTTTCTTGCCGCCCGCCACCGCTTCGATCTGCTCGTGATCGCGCCCCGGCACCCCCGGAGAGGCCCCGAGATCGCCGCGCTCGCCTCCGCCCGCGGCTTGCGGGCCAGCCTCCGCTCGCGCGGCGAGACCCCGGATGCGCCGGTCTATGTCGCCGACACGCTGGGCGAGATGGCGCTCTGGTATCGGCTCTGTGGGACGACCTTCATCGGCGGCACACTGGCCCCGCGGGGCGGCCACACGCCCTTCGAGCCGATGGAGGCTGGCTCCGCCCTCATCCACGGCCCCTCCGTCCACAATTTTACCGAGATCTTCGCGGCCCTCGACAGGATGGGCGCGGCCCTCCCCGTCGCCGGTCCGGCCGAGCTTGCAGCGGCGCTCGCAAACCTGGGGCCGGAGCGGCAGGAGGCCCTGACCGCGGCCGCCCGCCGCCTGCCACGCTCGGCCGATCCCGAACCGATCCTTGCTGCCCTCGCCCGCCTCACGCAGGCCACGCTGAGCCGATAGCTGCGCCGCCCGAAACCGTGGGCAAGAGACGGCCGAGCATCCCATTCCCGCCGGAAACCACCTCCGGCCGCGTATGCCCGTTTGCGCCGCCCTGTCGCCCGATCCCGGCGGCGGCCGCGAATCGGAAGGAGGGGCGGCACATGCACCCGGTTGGAAACGCACGACTTCAAGGCAAGGAAGATGCTGGAGGCGGGTACCGGAATCGAACCGGTCTTCACGGATTTGCAATCCGCTGCGTAACCTCTCCGCCAACCCGCCGGAGCGCGTATCGTGTAGTGGCTTGCGCGAGGGTCGTCAAGGGGGCTCTGCGCAGCCTTGGCGCTTGCGTCCGGCGCCCAGACCGCTATAAGGCCGCATCCTTCCGCACTCATGCGAACCGGCGCAGACTCTCGTGGACGGGCCGCGGAAGGCAAGGCCCGACCTATGAAATGCGCCCCACAGAACTGGAGACCGCATGCCTCTCTACGAGCATGTCTTCATCTCGCGTCAGGATCTTTCCAACGCGCAGGCCGAAGGCCTCATCGAACATTTCTCGACGGTCCTCGCGGACAACGGCGGCAAGGTCGTGGATCGCGAATACTGGGGCGTCAAGACGATGGCCTACAAGATCAACAAGAACCGCAAGGGCCACTATGCCTTCCTGAAGTCGGACGCCCCCTCGGCGGCCGTGCAGGAGATGGAGCGCCTGATGCGCCTCCATGACGACGTGATGCGCGTCCTGACCATCAAGGTCGACAAGCACGCCGAGGGCCCCTCGATCCAGATGCAGAAGCGCGACGAGCGCGAGCGCGGCGACCGGGGCGACCGTCCCGACCGCGGTGACCGCGGCGAGCGCGGCGGCTTCCGTCGCTGATCGGGCAGAGGAGAGATCACATGGCCAACAAACCCTTCTTCCGTCGCCGCAAGGTCTGCCCCTTCTCGGGCGACAATGCTCCCGCGATCGACTACAAGGACACCCGTCTGCTGCAGCGCTACATTTCCGAGCGCGGCAAGATCGTGCCCTCGCGCATCACCGCCGTCTCGGCCAAGAAGCAGCGTGAACTCGCCGCCGCCATCAAGCGCGCGCGTTTCCTCGCCCTGCTCCCCTACGCCGTGAAGTGAGGAGCTGAACATGCAAGTCATCCTTCTCCAGCGCGTGGCCAAGCTTGGCCAGATGGGCGAGGTCGTGAACGTCAAGGACGGTTACGCCCGCAACTACCTGCTGCCGCAGGGCAAGGCGCTGCGCGCCAACGAGTCGAACATCAAGTCGTTCGAGGCCCGCAAGGCCCAGCTCGAAGCGCAGAACCTCGAGACCAAGAAAGAGGCCGCCGCCGTCGCCGAAAAGCTCGACGGCCAGAGCTTCGTCGTGATCCGCTCGGCGTCGGACGCCGGTGCGCTCTACGGCTCGGTCACCACCCGTGACGCGGCCGATGCCGCCACCGAGGCCGGCTTCACCGTCGACCGCGGCCAGGTCGTGCTCGACCGTCCGATCAAGGAACTGGGCCTGCACACCGTCACCGTGACGCTGCACCCGGAAGTCGCGGTCAAGATCACGCTGAACGTGGCGCGTTCGCCGGAAGAAGCCGAACTGCAGGCTTCGGGCAAGTCGATCCAGGAGCTGGCGGCCGAGGCGGAAGCCGCCGCCGACTTCGAGATCGCCGAGCTGTTCGACGAGATCGGGGCCGCCCAGGACGAAGAGTAATCTTCCCCGACAGCACCTTGAGAAGCCGCGCCGGACCTCCGGCGCGGCTTTTTCATGGGCAGGGCCCCCCGCGCGGGTGAAGCGGGCCGGTGCCGCGACCGGACGCTCCAATGCAAAGGGCCGCCCCGAGGGGCGGCCCTGTCATTCGCGAAGCGCGAATGGATCACATCTCGTCGAGCGCCTCGATGGCCTTCTGCAGGTCGTCCTTGCCGACCTCCTTCTCCGTCACCGTTGCACCCTCGAGGATCAGGTCCACGACCTTGTCCTCGAAGATCGGCGCACGGAGCTGCTGCTGGATCTGCGGGTTCTTCTGGACGAACTCGAAATAGGCACGCTCCTGCCCCGGATACTGGCGGGCCTGCGCGAGGACCGCCTGGGTCATCTCGGCGTCCGTCACGGTCACTTCGGCCTTGCGGCCGATCTCGGCCAGCAGCAGCCCGAGGCGCACGCGACGCTCGGCCAGGGCCTTGTGCTCGTCGGTGGGCTCGATGGTGCCGTGGTTGTGGCCGTGCTCTTCGGGGTGCTCCTCGTGCCAGAGCTGGTGCGCGATCTGATGCGCCTCGGCCTCGACGAGTTTCGAGGGCAGCTCGAAGCTGACCATCGTGTCGAGCTGGTCAAGCAGCGCGCGCTTGAGCACGGCGCGCGAGGCGCCCTTGTATTCGGCCTCGAGCCGCTCGGAGATCTGCGACTTGAGCGCGGCGAGATCCTCGGCACCGTATTTCTTCGCCAGCTCGTCGTCGATCTCGGCGGGCTTCGGCGCCTTGACCGCCTTCACGGTGCAGGCAAACTCCGCTTCCTTGCCGGCGAGGTGCTTCGCGCCGTATTCGGTCGGGAAGGTCACCTTCACCGTCACCTCGTCCTCGACCTTGGCGCCGACGAGCTGCTCCTCGAAGCCGGGAATGAACGAGCCCGAGCCCAGCACCAGCGGATAATCCTCGGCCGAGCCGCCCTCGAACAGCTCGCCATCGACCGAGCCCTTGAAGTCGATCACGATCTGGTCGCCGTCCTTGGCCTTGGAGCCCTTGCGGCGGTCCTCGAAGTTCTGGGCCGACTCGGCCAGGTTCTTCAGCGCCTCGTCAACGGCGGCCTCGTCGGCCTTCACCACCAGACGCTCGAGCGTGACCTTCGAGGTCTCGATCTCGGGGATCTCGGGCAGCGCCTCGTATTTCATCTCGACGACGACGTCGGTGCCTTCCTTCCAGGTCTCGCCATCGACCATGCGCACTTCCGGCTGCATCGCCGGACGGTCGCCCGAGGTCTCGAGATGGTCGCGCATGGCGCCGTCGATCGCGTCCTGCATGGCATCGCCGAGAAGGCGCGGCCCGAACTGCTTCCTGAGCATCGCGAGCGGAACCTTACCCTTGCGGAAGCCCTTCATCTCGATGTCGGGCTGCGCCTCGACGAGCTTTTCCTGGACCTTCGCGTCCAGTTCGGCGGCGGTCACCGTGATGGTGTACGCGCGCTTCAGACCTTCCTTCAGGGTCTCGGTGACCTGCATGTCTTTCCGTCCTCTTTGTTCCTCTGGTGCGGGTGAAGGGATTTGAACCCCCACGCCTCTCGGCGCCAGAACCTAAATCTGGTGCGTCTACCAGTTTCGCCACACCCGCCTTCGGGGGCCGCGCCAGAGGCACGCCCCGAAAATCCGCGCCCTTCTAGCAAAGGGGCCGCGCCGATGCGAGAGGAAAAGCGAGCGTCGGCGGGCCGAGGTGCCCTCTCTTCGCCCCAAACTTCCGCCTCCCTGCCTTAGAAATGCTCCATCCCCCGTGATTCATCGCCGACGCGACCGAAACGGTGGAAAGGAACGACCATGGGCGCCACTCCTCGAGGCGAGACCGCGCTTCTGCATCTTGTGCGGCTTGCGGCCGGAACAGCCGTGCACACGCTGCGCGGCACCCTGCCGGTCGAGACGCTGCGCGAGGGAGACCGGGTGATCGCGCGCTCGGGCGCCATCCGGCTGGAGCGCGTGTGGCAGGAGACGCTTCGGGATGTCGAGGTGGTGCATGTGGGCGCCGGCACGATGGCGCATGGCCGGCCCGAGGGGGCGCAACGGATACCGGCGGACCAGCCGCTGCTTCTGCGGGGCGAGCGGGCGGATCTCGTCTATGGCCGCAGCCCGGTGACGGTGCCCGCCCGGCGGATCGTGGACGGGCGGCTGACGCGGCTCCTCCGCGTGCCGGATCTGCGGCTGGTGACGCTAGCCTTCGCCGCGCCGGCCGCGATCCAGGCGGGCGCCCTCGAGCCGGTGACCTGTCCCGAGGTCGCCCCCGCGAACGGCTGACCTGTCGGCGCCGCCTCAGAGCCCGAGACTTCGGAAGACGGCAGGCAGCGCCTCGGGCAGATCCTCTGCGATCAGGCCCGGACCGAAGCGGCGCGCAGCCTCGGCATGAAGCCAGGCGCCTGTCTCGGCCGCCTCCTGCGGTGGCAGGCCCCGGGCGAGTAACCCGGCGATGAGGCCCGCGAGCACGTCGCCCGCGCCGGCGGTTGCAAGCCACGGGGCGGAGGCCGCCCCCGTGGCTGCGTGCAGCGCCAGCCCGTCCGGCCCCGCGATCAGTGTCTCGGCCCCCTTCAGCAGGACCACGCAGCCCGACCGCGCCGCGGCGGCCGTCACGGCATCGGGGCGCGGCACCGACACGAGGTCGGGGTAGAGCCTCTGAAACTCGCCCCCGTGCGGAGTCAGGACGCAGGCGGGGTGAAGGCGGGCGGCAAGACACGGGTCGCGCGCCAGAAGCGTCAGCGCATCGGCATCGAGCACCGTCGGGCGCCCCGAGACCAGATTTGCCGACACCAGTTCGGCCCGCATCGGCCCCAGCCCCAGCCCCGGCCCGAGGCAGATCGCGTTCAGGCGCCGGTCCTCGAGCAGCCGCTCGAGATCCTCGGCCGCATCGACCGCGCGCAGCATCACCGCATCGAGCCGCGCCGCATTCTCGGCCACCGCCGCACGGGGACAGCCGAGCGTGACGAGCCCTGCCCCCACCCGAAGCGCCGCCCGCGCCGCCAGCCGCGCCGCACCGCCATGACCGGGCGGGCCGGACAGCACCAGCGCATGGCCGTGGTCATACTTGTGCTGCCCCTCGTGCTTGGCGAGGCGCTGCGGATCGGGGGGGCCGATCTCGCGCGGGATCATGCCGGCAGCCCGATGTCGGCCACGACGACGCGCACGCCCTCGGCCCGGAGCCGGGCGTGAACGGGCTTTTCCGCATGGAACGTCACGACAAGATCGGGCTCGAACGGACGCTGGCCCAGCGGCTCGCCGGTGTCGCAATCACAGCCCGTCGGCACATCCACGCTGACCTTGCGGATCTCGAGCCCGCTCTCGCTCCATCGATCCCACGCCGTCCAGAACGGGCGCAGCAGCTCGTCCGCCGGGCGGGTCTGCCCGATCCCAAGGAGGGCATCGACGACCAGAAGCCGTTCGGGCGGGTCGCGCCCCAATTCGGGCAACGTCCCGAGCGGGTGGCAGGCCCCCCCGAGGTCGCGCCAGCGCCGCGCGTTGGTCCAGGCATCGCCGCCGGAGCGGGACCCCGGTTCGCGCGCCACGCCATCGGGCGGAAAGAGCGCCTCCCACCCGTGGGCAAAGACGGTGACCTTCCAGCCGCGCGCCCAAAGCAGCCGCGCCACGACAAAGCCGTCGCCCCCGTTGTTGCCGGGGCCGCAGAGCACGAGGGCCTCGGCCGCACGGTCAAGTTGCGGCCATTGCGCAAGAACGGCCTGCACGACGCCCTCGCCCGCCCTCTCCATCAGTTGCAGTCCCGTGACCGTCCCTGCCTCCATTGCAGCCGCTTCGATGGCGCGCATTTGGGCAGATGTGACAGTTTGAACCGTTTTGCGCTCCGCCGCGTTCTTATCCTGCATATCGCCTGATCGCCTTGCTGCATTTTTGTGCGTTGCCGCCAGATTCCCCGGCCTTCACGTCGCTGCCCGACCCTAGCCAATTGTTCCTGTCGGCGAGAAGTGGTCAGTGGCTCTCGGACTAGGCAAAGGGGGAGTCGAGCCGTGAAGAAGATCGAGGCGATCATCAAGCCGTTCAAGCTCGACGAAGTGAAAGAGGCGCTGCAGGCCGCCGGCGTGCAGGGGCTTTCCGTCACCGAGGTGAAGGGCTTCGGACGGCAGAAGGGCCACACCGAGCTCTATCGCGGAGCGGAGTATGTCGTCGATTTCCTGCCGAAGGTGAAGATCGAGGTCGTCCTCGCCGACGACATGGTCGAGACCGCCGTCGAGGCGATCGTCTCGGCCGCCCGCACCGACAAGATCGGTGACGGCAAGATCTTCATCAGCCCCGTCGAGCAGGCCATCCGCATCCGCACCGGCGAGACCGGCGAGGACGCGGTCTGACCCCGAACGGGGCCCCAAGGAACAGCGGCCGGCACGGCAGAACCGGCCCATCGACAGCGATCCTTCAGCAAAGGGAAGACTATGAGCAAAGTAGCTGATGCTCTCAAACTGATGAAAGACGAGGAGGTCGAATATGTCGACATCCGCTTCACCGATCCGCGCGGCAAGCTCCAGCATGTGACGCTGGTGGCCGACCTCGTCGATGAGGACTTCTTCGAGGAAGGCTTCATGTTCGACGGCTCGTCCATCGCCGGCTGGAAGTCGATCGACCAGTCGGACATGAAGCTGATCCCGGACGCGGGCTCGGTCTATATCGACCCGTTCTATGCGGAAAAGACGATGTGCGTGCATTGCAACGTCGTCGAGCCGGACACGGGCGAAGCCTACAGCCGCGACCCGCGCGGGACCGCCGTCAAGGCCGAGGCCTACCTGAAGGCGTCGGGCATCGGTGACGTGGCCTACTTCGGGCCGGAAGCCGAATTCTTCATCTTCGACGACGTGCGCTACTCGGTGACGCCGGCGAAGGTGGCCTACCAGATCGACGCCGACGCGGCGGCCTGGAACACCGACTCGGAATACGAGATGGGCAACCTCGCCCACCGCGCCGGCCACAAGGGCGGCTACTTCCCGGTGAACCCGATCGACGAGGCCCAGGACCTGCGCGGCGAGATGCTCTCGACCATGAAGCGCATGGGCATGAAGGTCGACAAGCACCACCACGAAGTGGCGACCTGCCAGCACGAGCTTGGGCTGATCTTCGGCGGGCTGACCGAGCAGGCCGACAACATCCTGAAATACAAGTACGTCATCCAGAACGTCGCGGCCGCCTATGGCAAGACCGTGACCTTCATGCCGAAGCCCATGAAGGGCGACAACGGCTCGGGGATGCACGTCAACATGTCGATCTGGAAGGACGGCAAGCCGCTCTTCGCCGGCGACAAGTACGCCGACCTCTCGCAGGAAGCCCTGTGGTTCATCGGCGGCATCCTGAAGCACGCCAAGGCGCTGAACGCGCTGACGAACCCGGCGACCAACAGCTACAAGCGCCTGATCCCCGGCTTCGAAGCCCCGGTTCTGCGCGCCTACTCGGCCCGCAACCGCTCGGGCTGCGTCCGTATTCCGTGGACCGAGTCGCCCAAGGCCAAGCGCGTCGAAGCCCGCTTCCCCGATCCGTCGGCGAACCCGTATCTGGCCTTTGCCGCGCTGCTGATGGCCGGCCTCGACGGGATCAAGAACAAGATCGACCCGGGCCCGGCTTCGGACAAGGACCTCTACGACCTGCCGCCGGAAGAACTGGCCGCCATCCCGACCGTCTGCGGCTCGCTCCGCGAGGCGCTCGAGGAACTGGAGAAGGACCACGACTTCCTGCTCGCCGGCGACGTCTTCACCAAGGACCAGCTCGAGGGCTACATGGCGCTCAAGTGGGAAGAGGTCTACGCCTACGAGCACACGCCGCACCCGGTGGAATATCAGATGTACTACAGCTGCTGATCAAGGCGGCGAGGGACAGGAAGGGCGCCTCCGGGCGCCCTTTTTCATGCAGCGACGCTGTTCATGCGGTACCCGGGCGAACGACGCTGTCCATGCGGTGCCCGGGCGGCGGACCGCGTGTCAGTCCGCCGTCTCGCATTCGGCCTCGAACCCGATCACGACACAGGTGCCTGCGGCCGTTTCCGGCTGCTCCACCGTGCCGCCCAGCTGCTCCACCATCGCGCGCATCAGGCGCCGGCCGAGGCCCGTCCCCCGGCTCTCGGTCAGGGGGGAGGATCCGATGCCATCGTCGGAAACCTCGAGCCTCCCGCGGCCCGGCTCGGCAACCGTCAGCCGCACGGACAGGCGGCCCCCACTTCCCGACGGCCAGGCGTATTTGGCCGCGTTGGTCACAAGCTCGGACACCACGACGCCCAGGCAGACCGCGCGATCCGCGCCGACATGCACGGGCTCGGTCGAGACATCGAGCTGCACGCCCGGCGGCAGTGTGGCGGTGAAGTCGTCGAGCATCGTGCGCAGATAGGTGCCCAGCTCGACCTGTCGCCCCTCGTGGCCGAGATAGAGGCTGCGGTGCACGGCCGCGACCGCGCCGATGCGGCCCTGGGCCTCGGCCAGTGCGGTCTTCACCTCGTCCGACCCCGACGCCTGGGCCTGCAGGCGCAGAAGCGACTGCACCATGGCGAGGCTGTTGGCCACGCGGTGATGCACCTCCGAGAGCAGCATCTCGGCCCGGGCCCGCGCGGCGCGGGTCTCGGCATCGGCGCGCGCCTTGGCCTGCTCCAGTTCGACCTTGGCAATGGCCTGGCGGATCGAGCGTTGCAGCAGCGGCAGGAACTCGTCCGTCGCGCTCTTGATGACATAGTCGTCCGCACCGGCCTTCAGCGCCGCAACCGCGATCGTGGCCTCGCTCGAGCCCGTCACATAGATCGCGGGAACCCGGCTTCCCGCCGCGCGCATCCGCCCGAGGATGTCGAGGCCCGTGCCGCTCGGCAGGTAGTGGTCGAGCACCACCGCCTGAAAGGGTTCGCCCGCGAGAAGCCGGTCGGCCTCGTCCGCGTCGGGCGCATGGATCACCTCCATGTCCGCACGGGCCAGCGCCTTCTGGATCAGGCGCGCAAGGACCGGGTCATCGTCGATATAGAGGATCCGCGGCCGTTCCGGCGCGTCGTTCATGGGACCTGGATCACCGAGAAGAACAGGCCGAGCTGGCGGATCGCATTGGCGAAGCTCTCGTATTCCACGGGCTTCGTGATATAGACGTTGGCTCCCAGATCGTAGCATCGCTTGATCTCGCGCTCGTCGTCGGTTGTGGTGAGGATCACGACCGGCAGGTGCTTGACGTTCGGGTTGGTCTTGATCTTCTCGAGGATGTCGATGCCGGTCATGTCCGGCAGGTTCAGGTCGAGCAGGACCAGAAGGTAGCGGTCGCTCATGCCTTCGCCAGTGTGGTCCGGGCCGAGAATGTAGTCGAGCGCCGCACCGCCATAGACGAACGGCACGATTTCGTTGTGCACCCCCGCCCTGCGGATGTTCTTCTCGATCAGTCGGGCGTGGCCCTCGTCATCCTCGACCATCACGATGGTCACTTCGCGACCGAGCGCCTTCATGCCTTCACCTCATCCAGAACCCGGCGCAGATCCGTGGGAACATGCAGGGTGAAGGTCGCTCCCTGACCCTCGACCGACCGCAACGTGATCTCGCCGCCGATATTTCGCATCAGTGTGCGGACATGCGCAAGGCCAATTCCCTCTCCGGGCTTGTCCTGGGCGCCCGACCGGCGAAAGAGGTCGAACACGCGGTCATGATCGTCGGCCCGGATGCCGCGACCGTTGTCCTCGACCTCGATGGCGATCATCCGGGGTCCTTCGGACCTCACGCGCACCGACAGACGCAGCGGCTGGGCGGGCCTTGCGTATTTCACGGCATTGTCGAAAAGATTGCCGAGCGCCTGTTCAAGCGCGAGACGGTCCGAGACGATGCCGGGCACGCGCACCGACATGGAGGCCTCGCCCCCGGTCTCGGCGATCTGGTGCTGCACGCTGTCAAGCGACTGACGGATCAGCTCCTCGAGATCGACCGGCACCGGGCGCAGCTCGCGCCGGCCATCGCGCGAGATCTTCAGGATCGCGTTGATCAGCCCGTCCATCTTGCGCGTGGACGAGCGGATGAACTCCAGCGCCTCGGGCAGATCCTCGGCCGCGGCGGTGCGCGCATCGCGGATGTCGCTTTCGCTGACGGGGGTGCCGTCGGCCAGCACATAGGCCTGCAACGGCTTGAGTGCGGCCTCCAGTTCGCTCGTGAAGCCCATGATGTTCACGAGCGGCGCGCGCAGGTCGTGCGTGACGATGTAGGCGAAGCGTTGCACCTCCTGGTTGGCGGCGATCAGGTCGATGGTGCGCTGCTGCACACGTTCCTCGAGGCTGGCGTTCAGGCGGCGCATGTCCTCGTCGGCCCGGCGAAGCGCGGCGATCTGGCGCCGCAGCACGAGCACCGCCGCCCCGATCACCACGATCGCCGCAACACCGCCGGCCACCGACAGGATCTGGAGGATCACGTTCAGCCGATGCTGCGCCGCGATGGCCGCGGCGTTGCGCGCATCCGAGGCTTGGATCATTTCGCTGAGGATGGCGCGGATCCTGTCCATCGTCGCGCGACCTTCGCCCTCCGCAACCACGGCCCACCCCGCCTCGGGGTCGCCGGCACGGGCAGCGGCAACGGTGCCGGCCGCGATCTCGAGGCGGCGGCCGATCAGCGTGCGAAGCTCGTCGCCCAGCTCTCCGGCGACGCGCGGAAGATCCTCGGCCAGCGCCTCGAGTTCGACCGGCACGCGGGCCAGCGCATCCTCGTAGGGCTGCAGGAAGGTCGGGTCGAGCGTGATGAGATAGCCGCGCTGGCCGATCTCGACATCCTGGAGGACGGACAGCAGATCCGCCGCATGCCGGCGCATGGCGCGCTCATCGACGATGTTCTGAAAGGTCTGCTCGGCGCGGGTGCTGATGAAGGTGGCCGTGGATGCCAAAATCGCGATCAGCACCGCCCCAAGCAGGAAGAGCCAGGTTGTGGTGCCGTCGCGTCCTGTCCTTGCGGTCAATTGAAAGGTCCTGTCCCTGTTCTAGTTCGCAAGGAGGCTAGCGCCGAACCGCGTCCTGCCAATGGGGAAGCAGAAGATGATGCATCCCGTTCAGGAAGCGCCTGTCCTCTGCGCGGCCCGCCCTCCGATGGCCCATTTTCCGCTCACAAACCTGACATCTTGTCAATGCGTCAAAAGCGCACATGACAAGGGAACCTTTTGCACCATCTGATCTTGTGGATCTGAATGACCCTAGGGCTCCGACGGCCGGGTCGCGCTCCCCCGGCATTGCCGTGGCGGTCTCTGTGCTTCGGAAGTGAAAGGAATAGTAATGACCGTCAATACCATGGAAGTCTCGGCAGGTCAGGCACAGCAGGTGCTGCGCGAGGGGTGGGCCGCCCAGCGGGCCGGCGCCCTCACCACCTCCTGGATGCTGCATGGCCGCCCCGGCGTGGGGAAGACCGAGATCGTCCGCCAGCTTGCCGCCGAACAGGACGCGCATTTCTACGACCTGCGACTCACCACCATCGAGAGCCAGGACCTGCGCGGCCTGCCCTACTACGACCACGAGACGCGAAAGACCCAGTGGTATCGGCCCGAGGATCTGCCCGATGATCCGAATCGCCCCTCGCTTCTGTTTCTCGACGAGCTGACGGCGGCGCCGCCGCACCTTCATCCCGCCGTCTATGGCCTGCTGCTGGAACGGCGTGTGGGACCGCATCACCTGCCCGACAACGTTTTCGTGGTGGCGGCCGGCAACATGATCGAGGACGGCGCCGTGGCCTACGAGATGGGCACCGCGCTCTCCGACCGGCTGGTGCATCTGCAGGTCCGGGCGACCGCGAAGGACTGGCTGGAAAACTATGCCATTCCCCGCACGCTCCATCCCGCGGTGCTGGCCTTCATCCGCATGCGCCCCGATCTGCTCGAGACCACCGCCGAGGCGCTCGATCGCGGGCTGATGATCTCGACGACGCCGCGCAGCTGGGAGAGGGTGAGCCGGATCATGGCCGCCGTGCGCGACCGCGAGCTTCGCCGCATCATGGTGGCGGGCACCGTGGGCGAGGCGGTGTCGGCCGAGTTCATGCTCGTGGCCGACGACATCGAGGCCTCGGTTTCGGTCGAACGGCTGCTGAACGCCGCGCCGAGCGAGCGGATCATGCTCTATCCCGATTCCATGCACGGGCTTCACGCGCTGATCTATGGCCTCGTGGGGGCGCTTGGCCCGCAGACGGCGGCTCCGGTGATCGACGTGATGGCCGGCATCCGCACCCTCGACGTTCACCGCACCGACAGCAGCTTTGCGCGGATGCCGCTGGCCGAACTGTGCACCCACGGGTTCGAGATGGCGATCCGCCGCGGGCTCGAGCAGGGTCTGGCCGAGGACTTCCTCGGGCATCCGGCCTATGCCGCCTACGCCAGCGAACGCCAGGCCATGGGTCTGGAATGAGCGCGCGCCATTCCCGGCGCGCCTGGGCGGCGCTGCGACGGCTGTCGGAAGAGGATCCGGCCCTGGGGGCGCTGGCGCTGTGGTGCCCCCACCGCGACAGCGACGAACGTGCGCAGGCGGCCTGGACCGACGGCCGGTCGATCTTCTACGGACGCGCGTTCGAGGATCTGGCGCCGCACGAACAGGTGGGGCTCGCCGGGCATCAGGTGCTGCATCTGGCGCTGCGCCACGGCCCGCGCGCGCAGGAGATGCGCTCGCGCTTCGGCGATCGTTATGACGACGAGCTGTTCAACATCGCCTGCGACGCGATCCTGAACCAGACGCTGGTCGAGGCTGGCCATTGCATCCCCCGTCCGGCCATCCTGCTCCCGGATCTGCTGAAGGCGGCCCTGCCCGAAGAGACACGGACCTGCCAGTGGGATGCCGAGGGGCTCTACATCCGGTTGCAGTCCGACTCCTCGCGCGCCGGCAAGGGCAAGGGGGGGGGCGACGGCAAGGGCAAGGGATCGGACGACAGCGAGACCTCCCGCCCCGACGCCGCCGAGGCGGCGAAGGAGTTTGCCCGCCAGAAGGGCTTCGACGCCGATCTGGAGCCCTGTCCCGGCCCGGTCGAGGGCGACGAGGACGAATGCCCCGATGCCTCGGACTGGCAGGACCGCATCACGCGCGCGATGGAGGCGGGCCGCTCGGCCGGCCGCGGCATCGGCACCCTGTCCCACAAGCTGCTCGACCTGCCGCAGGTGGGCCTGCCCCACTGGGAGCGGCTGCTGCGCCGGCTGATCTCGAAGGCGGTGACGCAGGTGCCGCGGCCCGACTGGGGCGTGCCCGCCCGCCGCTGGCTTGCCGCCGACAGCGTCGCCCGCACCGAGGGCCGGTATCAGCCGCCGTTCCAGCCCTCGCGCCGCCCCGACCGCAACCGCATCCGCGTGGCGATCGGCGTGGACACCTCCACCTCGATCGACGACGCCCGCCTCTCGCTCTTTGCCGCGCAGGTGGCCGGGATCGGACGCCGCACCGGGGCCGAGGTTCATGTCCTGGCCTTCGACACCGTGGTGAGCGGCCACACGAAGATGCAGGGCATGGCCTGGGAGAGCGAGATCCAGCGGGTGAGTTTCGCGCGTGGGGGTGGCACGGATTTCCGCCCCGTGATCCAGAGCGCGCTGGAGCTCGACCCATCGGTGATCGTGATGCTGACGGACCTCGACGGCCCCTGCGGGCCCGCCCCGAAGGTGCCGGTGATCTGGGCCGTGCCGCAGGACGATGCGCCCAGACCGCCCTTCGGCCGGGTGATCAGCCTGGCCCGCTGACAGTCTCCAACCCCGATCAACCCATGCCAGGACCGGCCCTTGCCGGTCCTGGATGCTTTCATGAAAAAGGCGCCCGTTCATCGGGCGCCGTTCAGGCAGGTGGTGCCAAGGTCAGGCTTTGGCGACCGTCCGGGCCATCGCCGCAAGCCGGGCATGGGCCGAGATGCTGTGCGCTTCGAGCGACACCTCGCGCATGGGCTTCTTTTCGACCAGGTTGACCCGCAGAAGCGCCGACTCGCGCAGCCCGTCGGTGAAAAGCGTTTCACGCACCATGCGCTGCTCTTCGTCGCTCAGATCCAGCACGCGCCCGTCGGCCGAGTTCTGGATCGAGACCAGCGTGATCGGCGGAAGACGGGCGAGCGAGGATTGCTCGATCACAAGCGTGAGCCGGCCCTTCAGGATGCCGCGCTCGGCCGCGATCCGGGTAAGCACGCTACGGCCCCGGAGCCGCAACAGATCGAGCACGCGCGCCACCTCGTCCTCGTCGCCGCTCCGGGGGCGGACAGGCACGAGATGACCCTCGGCAAAGAGCAGAAGGAAGAGCAGGATCGGCGACAGGGCGAGCGACGCCGTGACGAGATCGGGCGCAACCAGCACCGCCGCCGGAATGGGCGCGACGACGGCGCCGTTGCGCAGCATGGCCGACTCGGCCGCCATCCGCCAGAACGCGGTCGAGAGCATCAGGCGGCGCGGCAGAGGCCGCTGCGGCTCGGCGAAACGACCCGGAAAGCGGCGCGCCTTGAGGGTCTTGCGATTGAAGGTGGTGGAAGGAGCGAGAACGAAAATCATGTGTGTCACCTGCCTTTGACCCTCAATGCTGACAGGGCCCCGCGGTTCCCGGCCGCGGTCGGATGAGCCTGTCACTGATACGGCATCGGCAGACGTTGGATCATCGGTCGCGCGCGGGCGCACGCGCCCGTGACCGGATCCCGTCAGGGGCGACGGCGCGCCCCCGACGGCTGCGGTCGCTCGGGCGTCAGCTCCGCCCGCGGCCCTCGAACCGGGGCAGCATGGCCGAGAAGTCCCGCCCTCGCCCGTCCTCCTCCTCGACGAAGCGGGCATAGAGGTCGGCCGCGAGGTGGCCCATCGGCGTGTCGGCATCGGCGCCCTCGGCGGCCTGCTGCGACAGCCGCAGGTCCTTCAGCATCAGCTCGGCCGCGAAACCGGGCTTGTAGCCGTTGTCCGCGGGGCTCTGCGGGCCGACGCCCGGCGCCGGGCAGTAGGCGTTCATCGACCAGCTGTAGCCCGACGAGGTCGAGACCACATCGAACATCTTCTGCCGGTCGAGCCCCAGCTTGTCGGCCAGCGCGAAGGCCTCGCAGGTGGCGATCATGGTCACGCCGAGGATCATGTTGTTGCAGATCTTGGCCGCCTGCCCCGCGCCCGGCCCCCCGCAATGGACGGCCTTCTGGCCCATGATCTCGAACAGCGGCCGCACGGTGGCGAAGGCCGCGTCGCCGCCGCCCACCATGAAGGTCAGCGTGCCCGCCGCAGCCCCGCCGACGCCGCCCGAGACCGGCGCATCGAGCGCGCCCAGCCCCGCCGCCTCGGCCTGCGCCGCCACGGCGCGCGCGCTTTCGACATCGACGGTCGAGCAGTCGCAGAGAACGGCGCCCGCGGCCATTGCCGGCACCAGCTCATCGGCGACGGCGCGCAGGATCTGGCCGTTCGGCAGCATGGTGAAGACCACCTCCGCGCCAGCCGCCGCTTCGGCGGCCGAGGGGGCCATCGTCACGCCCTCGGGCGCAGGCGCCGCCGTATCGAATCCCGTGACCTCGTGCCCGGCCGCCGCCAGGTTGCAGGCCATCGGCGCGCCCATGTTGCCCAACCCGATGAATGCGATTTTCATGTTCTCTCCTCCTCGAAGGTCAGGGCGTGCGGGCCGAGCGGCTCGAGCAGGGCCGCCACCTCGTCCGGGCGCACGGCCGCCGCTTGGTCATGACGCCAGCGCGGCGAGCGGTCCTTGTCGATGATCGCCGCGCGGATCCCCTCCAGAAAGTCCGCCTGCCCCTGCGCGCGCCAGGTGAAACGATATTCCAGATCCAGCGCCTGCCGGATCTCGGGGTGCGGCCCCAACCGCCGCAGGATCTCGAGCGTGGCGGCCATGGCCAAGGGCGAGCTTCGCCGGATCGCCTTCAGCGCCTCCTCCGCAAGGCCGGTTCCGGCCTGCTCCAGACGGCCGATGATATCTGTGAGCGCAAAGCCCTCGAACAGACGGTCGATCTCTTCCTGCGCCTCCGGCAGGCGACCGGCGGGCGGCTCCTGCGCGGGGATCGCGACCGTTCCGGCTTCGAGACGGGCGATCAGCGCCGGCCAGTCAGCCTCGGGCACGAAATGGTCGGCAAAGCCCGCGCGGATCGCGTCGCCCGGCCCCATGCGGCTGCCGGTGAGACCGAGCCACGCCCCGACACGGCCGGGCGCATGGGCCAGAAGATGCGTGCCGCCCACGTCCGGCACGAGGCCGATGGCGCATTCCGGCATCGCGATCTGGCTGCTCTCGCCCACGATGCGATGGCTTGCATGGCAACCGAGCCCCACGCCGCCGCCCATGGTGAAGCCCTGCATCAGGCTCACCACGGGCTTCGGATAGTCCGCAATCCGCGCGTTCATCCGGTATTCGTCGCGCCAGAAGCCCTGCCCGAAGGCATGATCCCCCGCGGTGCCACGGGCGTGAAGCTCGGCGATGTCGCCCCCCGCGCAGAAGGCGCGCGGACCGCTGGCGTCCATCACCACCAGGTCGATCTCCGGGTCCTGCGCCCAGTCGCGCAGCGCCGCGTCGATCCCGAGACACATGTCGTAGCTCAGCGCGTTCAGCGCCGCCGGACGGTTCAGCGTGATGCGGCCCGCCCGTCCGGCCTTGCGGATCAGCACATCGCTCATGCCGCCCCCAGGGACCGGGCGATGATCACCCGCATGATCTCGTTGGTGCCCTCGAGGATCTGGTGCACCCGCAGGTCACGCACGATCTTCTCGATCCCGTAATCGGCGAGGTACCCGTAGCCGCCGTGCAACTGGAGGCACTGGTTTGCCACCTCGAAGGCGGCGTCGGTCACCGACAGCTTCGCCATCGCGCAGAACCGGGTAGCGTCCGGCGCGCCCTGATCGAGCTTCCACGCCGCTTGCCGCAGGAAGATGCGCGCCTGCTGCAGCCTGACTTCCATCTCGGCGAGGCGGAACTGCAGCGCCTGGAACTCGTCGAGGCGCCGGCCGAAGGCACGCCGCTCGCCCATGTAGGAGAGGGTTGCGTCAAAGGCCGCCTGCGCGCCCCCCAGCGCGGTGGCCGCGATGTTGAGCCGCCCACCATCGAGGCCGGCCATCGCATAGCTGAAGCCGCGCCCCTCCTCGCCCACCAGATTTTCCGCCGGCACGGCGCAGTCGTCGAACTGGACCTGCCGCGTCTCCTGCGCGCGCCAGCCCATCTTGTCCTCGAGCCCACCAAAGCTCAGGCCCGGTGTCCCGGCCGGAACGAGCAGCGTCGAGATGCCCTTGGGCCCGTCGGCGCCGGTGCGGCACATGGTGAGGTAGGCATCCGAATAGCCGCCGCCCGAGATGAAGGCCTTGGTCCCTGTAAGCCGGTAAGCCTCGGGGCCTGCCACCGCCCGCGTGCGCAGGGCGGCGGCGTCCGACCCTGCGCCGGGTTCGGTCAGGCAGTAGGAGACGAGCGTCGTCAAGTTGCACATCCCCGGCAGCCAGCGCGCCTTGAGCGCGTCCGAGCCGTAGCGGTCGATCATGCCGCCGCACATGTTGTGGATCGACAGGAAGGCCGCCACCGACGGGCAGGCCATCGCCAGCGCCTCGAAGACGAGCGTCGCATCGAGCCGGCCGAGGCCCGATCCGCCATGCTCTTCCGAGACATAGATCCCGCCGAGCCCAAGCTCGGCCACCTTTGGCCAGAGCGCCCGCGGGATGGTTCCCGCCTCCTCCCAGGCCCGCGCGTTGGGCGCGATCTCTGCCGCGCCGAACTCGCGCGCCATGTCGAAGATCGCCTGTTGCTCCTCGCTCAGCGCGAAATCCATGCTGCCTCCCCTCCTGTCCCGGCGGCGAGGTTAGAGCAGCCGCCGCGGGACTGTAAAGCGAGCGGGACGCTACGTCATTTCGCGCCCGGCGCGGGTCGGGCCTCAGTTCGCGTAGCAGGTCGAGCCGCGGCCGAAGCCCGCCGGCGAGCAGATCCATGAGCCGCGGCCGATCTGGCGGCGGACACGGGTCGCGGGCGCCTCGGACGAGGCGCGGACCACGACGGCGGGCCTGGAGAGCCAGTCGAACGTGCCGGCCGAGCGGGTCTGGACAACGCCGCGTGCGGACTGGGGATTGCGGGCGGCCTCGCTGGAGGCCGTGGCGACCTGCGGGGCGCCAAGCACGAGGGCCACGCCAAGAGCAACGAGAAAACTGCGAGCGGGTACCATGGTCTGATCTCCTTCGCTGGACACGAAGGAAATGGGTCAGGTTGAGCCGATGGCATCCCCTGCAACCACAATCCGTCATGCCGGTCATGAACATTACCGGCATTTCTGGCGAGGGATCACGCCAGCAGATGGGCCCTAAAATGGCCTCTTTCGGGCAGGATCTCCCGAAAGATGGCACCCGTTCGGAGGGGTCGCACCCCCTCCGGCGCGAGGTTTTCGGTTCAGTCGGTCACGCGGAAATCGAGCCGCCAGTCCGGCAGGCCGAAGCCGTTCGGCCAGGCATAGACCTCCTTCTGATCGAAGTAGACGACGCCGACGAGGTCGGAATAGCCGGGCCCCGGCTGGCGCACGGCATTCTCCCAGGAGGCCACATAGTCCGCGCTTCCCGACATGCCGAGTTCCGCCACGACGACCGGCTTGCCGAATTGCGCCGCCCGCTGGTAGCGGGGGCCCATCACATCGACGAAGCTGCGGTCGCGATTCACCTCGAACCGGTCGTAGGCCTGCAGGCCGAAGACCGAGATCCCGACCAGATCCACGAAATCGTCGCCGGGATAATAGGCTTCGAGCCCCTCCTCTCCGGCGGGCGACCACATGATGCGCACCCCGGGCGCCGCCTCGCGGCAGAGCGATGTCATGCGCCGGAAGGCCTCGATGTAGTCCTGCGGGTTCCAGCCCGACCAGATGAACTGCCCGCCCGAGTTCTCCATTTCGTGCGCCCATCGCAGCGTCACAGGGCTCTGGAGCACGGCCAGCACGTCGCAGACCGCCTTCATGTTGGCGTCATAGGATCCGCGGCGGATGCCATCGCGCAGCGCCTCGGCCGTGTTCCGCTCGGACCGGGTCCAGGTCCAGGGCTCCAGCGTCACCATGAGCGCGCGGTTGCGCTGACGCGCATAGGCGTCGGCATCGACCAGCGAGGGCAGATAGACGTCCTCCCACGGCAGGAAGAGATGCTCGATCACCAGATCCCTGTCGTTGCGATAATCGCCGCCGGGATCGTAGGCCCCGTAGGGCAGCGTTCCCGGGGGCGCCGCAAGCGCGCCTCCCATGCCGCCCCCCCACAGGCCGAGCGCAGCGACGAGTGCCGCGGCCGTCTTCCGCATCCTCGGACCTCCGGTCAGCACCATGATCTTGCTCCTCATCCCTCAGCCCCCGAGCAGCGGGCTGGATTTCCACGCCGGCGCAAAGCGGAAGTGCATCCTGGGCTGGATGCCGCTTCCGGCGCCGGAGACGACATATTCGACGCGCGTGATCTGCAGCGGCTCGAGGCCGAAGGCCAGCGCCGTCAGGCTCTCGGCCCCGCGGGTGAAACCGCCCAGCAGGATCAGCGCGAACAATCCGGTGACCGCGGCGCCCTGCAGCACAAGATCTCCCACCTGTTCGCGCCAGTGGGCGCCCAGCTGGCGGAGATGGTGCCAGACCATCACCAGCACGAGCCCGCCGTAAAGAACCGCATTTACCAGGGCGAGCAGCAGGAAGCCGCGCGCCTCGCCGAGTTCCTCGGCCAGGAAGACGGGCACCACGCAGCCCGCCGCCAGCGCCACATAGATCGCGGTGATCTTCGGCGGGATCCGGCGGCTCGCGGCCGAGCCCTTGGGCGTGATGCGGAAATCGACGAAGCGGCCCGTCAGGCGGTCGCGCACCGCCATGGTGCAACCCCACAGCACCCAGGGCCATTGCAGCGCGGGAAAGAGCGCCTTCTCCCACGAGATGACGGGCGCCTCCACCGGCCGGTTGAACCCGTCGCGCCGGAGCAGCCAGGCCAGCCCCGTCAGGGCCAGGACCGCCGGTGCGGAATGGAGGATGAAGCCCGGATAGGTCACATTGGCAAAGCGGATGTCGAGCAGAAGCGCAAGCGCGGGCGCGACATACATCATCAGCATCACCAGCGCGAAGAGCGGATACCAGAGCTGGCAGAGCACGAACAGGAACCGCAGCCGCCCCGGCAGCCGGCCGAGATAGCGCGGCGTGTGCGACAGCAGCAGCGTGAGCAGGCTGCGCGACCACTGGAACTCCTGCGTGGCGAGGTCGGCCACGTTGGCGGGCCCGTCGCCGAAGGCGATCGCATCGACGGCATGGACCCCGCGCCAGCCGCCCGCGGCCATCAGCATCGAGGTGGAATGATCCTCGGCCAGTTCTGGCCCAAGGCCGCCGATCTCCTTCAGCGCCCGCGTCCGCACCGCGTAGTGCGAGCCGATGCACATGGGCGTCAGCACGCCGGAATAGCCCGTCTGCAGCGCGCCGTGAAAGGCGGCCTCGGCATGAAGGCGGGTGCGGGCCGCCCAGCTCTCGCCGGCATTGGCCGAACAGATGCTGGGGGCGCTCACATAGCCCACGGCCGGATCGGCGAAGGGGCGCAGGATCTCGCGCAGGTAGCCCGGCTGGGGAACATGGTCCGCATCGAGCTGCGAGACGATGTCATAGTCCCGGTAGCCCCAGTGATCGTGGAAGAAGGCGAGGTTGCCCTCCTTGCAGCGCGTGCGGCGCGGCCAGACCGGGCGGTGGTAGTCCTCGCGGCCCTTGCGGCACGAGATCCTGACCCCGTGCGCGGCGCACCAGGCCGCGGTCTCCGGCGAGGGATCCTCGTCGGCAAGCCAGGTGTCATGCGGATAATCCTGCGCGAGCATCGCCTCGAGCGTGCGCCGAACGACCTCGAAGGGCTCGGACGGCGTCTTGGTCACGATCATCGCCACCCGCCAGCGCCCCGGCACGGGGTCCGGCGAGGCCGGGCGGCGGGCGCGGAACAGGACAAGGACGAAATAGAGCTGCAGCGCGCTCAGCCACAGAAGGGGGACGGTCACCAGCAGGAAGCCGCCCCAGCCGATGAAATGCGCCGGATCGAGCCACCAGGACCAGAAGAAGACCAGCGCAGCCCCCCAGAGCCCGGCGGCGATCCTGTACCGCCGGCGCTGCGCCGGCGACATGAGCGGCACGGAATGGACCTCGGACCGGGCGTTCCGTCTCTCGCGCAGCCGCTCTTGCCGCTTCAGCCGGGCCCGCGCGCGCTTGGCATCATGCCGCTTGGACATGGCCAGCTTCCAGTCCGAACCAGGGCGCGGCGTGGCGCACGATCGTGCCGATGTCCGAGCATTCGGTGCGGAAACCCAGCTCGGCCACCGCCCGGCCGGGATCGGCCACCAGTTCCGGCGGATCGCCCGGCCGCCGCGGCTCCAGCCGCACCGGCACCGCGCGGCCCGTCACCGCCTCGATCGCGGCCACGATCTCGCGCACCGAATGGCCGCGCCCCGTGCCGAGGTTCAGCGCAAGGCTCTCTCCGCCCTCCCGCAGCCGCGCAAGGGCCAGCACATGGGCGCGCGCCAGATCGGCCACATGGATGTAGTCGCGGATGCAGGTGCCGTCGGGCGTCGGATAGTCGGTGCCGAAGATCGCGAGAGGCGTGCCCTGCCCCGACGCGGCTTTCAGCGCGAGCGGCAGCAGATGCGTCTCGGGATCGTGGTGCTCGCCCAGCTCGCCTTCGGGATCGGCCCCTGCGGCGTTGAAATAGCGCAGCGCCACATGCCGCATCCCCTCGACGGACAGGTCGCGCAGGATCTCTTCGCCGATGAGCTTGGTGCGCCCGTAGGGATTGATCGGCCGCTGGGGGGTGGTCTCGCGGATCGGCAGGCTCTCGGGCACGCCGTAGGTGGCGCAGCTCGACGAGAAGACGATGCGCTTGACGCCCGCCGCCCGGCAACCCTGCACGAGCCCGATCATGCCGCCCACGTTGTTGTCGTAATAGCGGGCCGGATCGGCCATCGACTCGCCCACATAGGCCGAGGCTGCGAAATGGATCACCGCCCGCGCGTCATGCGCGCGCAGCGCGGCCTCCACCGCGGCCGCGTCGCGCACGTCCCCCTGCACCAGCGGCCCGTAGCGCACCGCATGGGCGTGGCCCGTCGAGAGATTGTCGAAGCTGACCGGCCGCAGCCCCGCGCGGTGCAGCGCCTTGCAGGCGTGCGAGCCGATGAAGCCCGCCCCGCCCGTGACGAGGATCGCGTCAGACATGATGCAGCAGCGCCTCGCACGGGTCGGACACCTGAAGCTCGCCGGCGAAATGGCGGATCGTGCGGGCGATCCCCTCTTCGAGAGCGACGGTCGGAGCCCAGCCCAGCCGAGCCGCGGCCCGCGAGATATCGGGCCGGCGCTGGCGCGGATCGTCCACCGGCAGCGGGCACTGCACCAGACGCGAGCGCGAGTCCGTCTGGCGCAACACCATGTCGGCCAGTTCGCGCATCGTGAACTCGCCGGGATTGCCGAGGTTCACCGGGTCGCTGGTTTCCGAGGCCATCAGCGCCTTCAGCCCGGCCACGAGGTCATCCACATAGCAGAAGGAGCGGGTCTGCATCCCGTCGCCATAGATCGTGATGTCCGCGCCCGTCAGCGCCTGCACGATGAAGTTCGACACCACGCGCCCGTCCTCGGGGCTCATGCGCGGTCCGTAGGTGTTGAAGATGCGCGCGATCCGCACCTCGACGCCCATGTGGGTGCCGAACTCCCAGAACAGGGTCTCGGCGGCGCGCTTGCCCTCGTCGTAACAGGCACGCGGACCGACCGTGTTCACGCAGCCCCGGTAGCCTTCGTGCTGCAAGGTGATCTCTGGATCGCCATAGACCTCCGAGGTCGAGGCCTGAAGGATGCGCGCACCTGTCGCCTTGGCGAGTCCCAGAAGGTTCAGCACACCTTCCGTGCAGGTGCGGAACGTGTGGATCGGGTCACGCTGGTAGAGCGGCGGCGACGCCGGGCAGGCGAGGTTGTAGATCTCGTCCAGAGGCCCCTGCCAGTTCAGGCGATCGAGAATGTCCTGCTCGATGAACCGGAATTGCGGGTGAGCTTGCAGGGCGGAGATATTCTGAATGCGGCCGGTCTGGAGATTGTCCAGGCAGACAACCGAATGGCCTTCGGAAATTAATGTCTCACAAAGATGCGAACCGACAAATCCGGCTCCACCCGCCACAAGAACGACCTTCCTGCGACGAATGCGCGCCATGAAATCATCACAACCGGTCGTATCGACCGGAACAATGCTTCCGTCCATTTCCTTGATACTCCGACCAGGCAAGGACGGCGCAATAGCTGCCCTTTATGCCAGTGATGGCATCTGTGATTTCAATGACTTGCACCCCGCCCATGCCATCCGCGACCGAGGGTGAAGCGATCCATTCTCTCCGTTCCAACCAATTCAACTTTTATCCTATTCTTAAGAATGTGTTCAAACGGTGTCAATATGATGCCCTGATCCATTTGGATAGGCACCGCGGGAAAAGATACTTTCCGATGTGGCGTTTTTAAATCTCAGGTTGATGAATTTAGGGTTGGAGAAACTGGCGGGAGAAATCCCTTTCGCCCGCGGCAATTCACCCGCCGACTCGCCGCCCGTTCATGGGAAGGAACCCCGGAGCCGGCGATTCTCGGGCGGCCGCCTTTTGCGCAAACGCCCGAGACCGGCGCTTGCGGCCCGGCAGCCGGCCCGGCGCGGCGCAGTGGCCTGGACAGAGCGGCGGGCGATTGACTCGCGCGGAGGCTCGCCCGTAGCCTCCCCCTGTCCGGCCGCAAACGGCCGAGGCTTTGCGCGGGAACGACCCGCAAGACGATCAACACGGGAGAAACTGGTGAAGCGATTCATCCTTCTGACCACGATGCTCGGGGGCTTCGCCCTCCCCGCCGCGGCAGATCAGATTGCCGTCCTTGGCTGGGGTGGGGCCTACACGACCAGTCAGGTCGAGGCCTACCACAAGCCCTACACGGCCAAGACGGGCGTGACGGTGGTCTCGGTCGATACCGACAACCCCGCCACGCCGATCAAGGCGCAGGTCGAATCCGGCAATGTGACGACCGACGTGGCGAGCGTGGAATATGCCGACGCGGTGCGGCTCTGCGACGAGGGGCTGCTCGAGGAGATCGATCCCTCGATCCTGCTGGCGGCCCCCGATGGCACGCCCGCGGAAGAGGACTTCCTGCCCGGCTCGCTGGCCGAATGCTTCGTGGCGACCGATGTCTTCTCGACCGTGCTGGCCTATGACGCATCGAAATTCGCCGAGGGCGCAGCGCCGGAGGCCCTCGCCGACTTCTTCGATCTGGAGAAGTTTCCCGGCAAACGCGGGATGCGCAAGTCGGCCAAGGTCAATCTCGAGATGGCCCTGATGGCCGATGGTGTGCCGGCGGCCGAGGTCTATGACCTGCTGCGGACCGACGAGGGCGTCGAGCGGGCCTTTGCGAAACTCGATGCGATCAAGAACCAGATCGTCTGGTGGGAGGCCGGCGCCCAGCCGCCGCAGCTGCTCGCCGATGGCGAGGTTGCGATGACGATCGCCTACAATGGCCGCATCTTCAACGCCGCCATCACCGAGAACAAGCCGTTCAGCATCGTGTGGGATGGCCAGGTCTATGAGGTCGAGGGCTGGGTGATCCCGAAGGGCGCGCCGAACCTCGAGCTTGCCAAGGACTTCGTGGCCTTCTCGACGGCGGCCGAGCCGCTGGCCAAGGCCGCGGAGTGGATCAGCTACGGCCCGCCGCGCAAGTCCTCGGCCCCGCTCGTCGGCACCTTCATGGATGGCCAGACCGAGATGGCGGCACACCTGCCGACCAGCCCCGAGAACATGACGAACGCGCTGGCGTCGGACTACGAGTTCTGGGTGGACCACGACACCGAGCTGAACGAGCGGTTCAACGCCTGGCTCGCCGGCTGATCCCGCGCCGCCCGGACTCCGGTTCGGGCGGCTCTTGCCTCCGGCTTGCACGCCGTGGCCTCGAGCCTGTCGTGCGCGTTGGCACACCCCGAAGCCTCTGGCCCGGGCCCTGCCCTGCGCGGGGCGGGCAAAGGTCGCACCCTCCCCGGCTTGACCGGAACGGGAAGCAGCGTTCGAATGCCGGGGTGGAGGAACGGACCATGGAACAGGAAGACATCCGTACGCGATTTGTCCTCGCCTGGGTCAACAGTCAGGACAAGCTCGAGTTCGACCGCCACTATCCCGACGGCAGTCCGCTCGAGTTCGACAGCGAGGAAGAGGCCATCGCGGCCATCCCGCACGAAGCCACCCGCCTCATCCTGAAATCGGTCACCCGGCACCGCGCCGACTGAAGAGCGCAGCTCTGGCAGACCGGCAGCGCACGTCCCGCAGGCCCCGAAGCTGACACGTCCGGCTTGGACTCGATCCGCCGGGTCTGACGCCGGCAACCGCGGCGCCTTGAAGCCTTCACCCTGAAAAGGCAGGAGTTTTTCCGGTTAATTCTGGTGGAGCCGAGGGGGATCGAACCCCTGACCTCGTCATTGCGAACGACGCGCTCTCCCAACTGAGCTACGACCCCAACGAGGCGCTATCTCGCTTATGCCGAGGGGGAAGTCAAGGCCGGTTCGGCGGATTTTTTGCGCGCCGCTCATCGCCTCGCGCAACGACAAGGGCGCGGTGAGCCGGGCCCTGTTCTCGGCACAGGGCGGGCAACGAGAGCGGTCTCCGGGGGCGTTGGGATGGCCGCGCCACACGCCGGAGACGGAAGGTCCGGCGTCCGCGGCAAGCAAGAGCCGGACGAAGGGCGTCATTGCCGGGATGTCCCGGCCCGCACCGGGCGGAGGTGCCTCCCGAGGGGGCATCGAACCCCCTCGGGAGGCTTTGGCGCCCTGTCAGGCGTTACGGCGAGGCATCCGTGCGTGGCCGCGTCAGACCGGGTTCGGCAGGGGGCGGCCCTCGGCAAACGCCCGCAGGTTCTCGACCGCCATCAGGCCCATCGACTCGCGAACCTCGAGCGCCGCGGTGCCGAGATGCGGCAGGAGCGTCACGTTCTCCATCCCGAGAAGCGCCTCGGGCACCTTCGGCTCGAACTCATAGACGTCGAGCCCCGCGCCCGCGATCCGTCCCTCGGACAGGGCCGAGATCAGGGCCGCCTCATCCACGATGTCGCCCCGTGCGATGTTCACGAGAACCGCCTCCGGCCGCATTTGGGCCAGCGCGCGCGCGTCGATCAGGTGGTGGGTTTCGGGCGTCGCCGGCACCGCCACCACCACCACATCGGCCTCGAGGGCCTCTTCGAAGGATACCTGCCGCGCGGGCACGCCGGGATCGGCCACGGTCGAGCGGTTGAAGAACGTGACCTCCATGCCGAAGCCATAATGGCAGCGCCGCGCGATGGCCCGGCCGATCCGGCCCATCCCGATGATGCCGAGCCGCTTGCCCGTCACATGAAGCCCCAGCATCTGCGTCGGATGCCAGCCTTCCCAGGCGCCCCGTCGCACCAGGCGCTCGCCCTCGCCCGCCCGGCGCGCGGTCATCAGGATGAGCGTCAGGGCAATGTCGGCGGTGGCGTCGGTGACCGCGCCGGGCGTGTTCGTCACCTCGAGCCCCGCCGCCCGGGCGGCCGCAACGTCGAGATGGTTCGTGCCGACGCCGAAATTGGCCAGGATGCGCGCCCGCGGCCGCGGCACGTCGGCGAAAACCTCGGCGCGGAAGAGATCGCCCAGCGTCGGCAGAACCGCATCATGTTCGACCAGCGCGCGCCGCAGTTCGTCGGGCGAAAGCGGGCGCGTGCTCTCGCGCAGCGTGACGTCGAAGCGGGCCCGCGCGGCCGCCACGACCTTTTCAGGCAGGGGGCGGGTGATGAGCAGCTTCAATAGAGCCTCCCGCCCAGGGGCACCATCTGGTCCGGGCCGATCAGCACCACCTCGCCCTCGGCGTCGGGCACGCCCAGCACCAGCACCTCCGAGAGGACCTTGCCGATCTGGCGCGGCGGGAAGTTCACCACCGCCAGTACCTGCCGGCCCACCAGCGCCTCGGGCCCATAGTGCCGCGTGATCTGTGCCGATGAGCGTTTCTCGCCGATCTCGCCGCCGAAATCGACCCAGAGCTTCAGCGCAGGCTTGCGCGCCTCGGGAAAGGGTTCGGCGCGGGTGATGCGGCCGACGCGGATCTCGACCTTGGCGAAGTCGTCGTAGGAGATCATTGGCCAAGTTCCCGCCCGCGGTCGGCCGCCGCCTTGACGGCCCGGCGAAGCACCGCGGGGAAACCGGTCTCGGGCTCCATCAGGACGGCAAGGGCCGCCGCCGTGGTTCCGCCCGGCGAGGTCACGTTGATGCGCAGCTGGCTCGCGCTCTCGGACGAGCGATGGGCAAGCTCGCCCGCTCCCGTCACGGTGGCCCGTGCGAGCGTCATCGCAAGATCGGGGCTCAGGCCCTCGGCCTCGCCCGCAGCGGCCAGCGCCTCGATCAGGTGGAAGACATAGGCCGGGCCCGACCCCGAGACCGCTGTCACCGCATCCATCTGCGCCTCGCCCTCGAGCCGGACCACCTGCCCCACCGCCGACAGCAGATCCTCGGCCAGCGCCATCTGCTCTTCGCTCGCCGCCCCGTTGCCGATGATCGCGGTGATCCCCCGCCCCACGGCCGCGGGCGTGTTGGGCATGGCCCGGATGACCGGCGTGGCGGCCCCGAGGGTCCGTTCGTAGAAGGCGATGGGCGTGCCCGCCGCGACGGTCAGGAACAGCGTCCGCCCGTTCCCCAGCGCCGCCAGCCCCGGCAGCGCCTCGGCCATCATCTGCGGCTTCACCGCGACCAGCACGACCGCAGGTTCCGCGGGCAGATCCTCGTTCAGGTGGAGCCCCCGCGCGGCCAGCGTCCTGAGCCAGTCCGTCGGGTGCGGCTCCGTCACCCAGACCGCCGAGAGCGCAAGCCCCCGGCCGAGCCATCCCTCGAGCAGCGCCGATCCCATCCTGCCGCAGCCGAGCAGCACCAGGCCGCGGTGGCCAAGATCCGATAGATCCATCTTTTCCCCCGTCATTGCGGGGCAAGACTAGGCGCGGCCGTAGGCCTCTGCAATGGCGACATTGATCGCCTCGCAGGGCGGATGCTCGGCCCAGGAGACCATCTGGAAGGCAGGATAGAACCGCTCGCTGGCCGAGACCGCCGAGGCGATCAGCCGATCGACCTGTTCCGCCGTCGCCGTCTGCCCGCCCGAGAGCAGCAGCCCGTAGCGCCAGACCATCAGCTTCTGCTCGCTCCAGTAGGTGAAGGCGCCGGTCCAGACCAGATCGTTGCAGCGGTTGAGCAGGTCGTGCAACTCGGCCATCCGATGCGTGGGCGGCTCCATCTCGAAGGTGCAGATCAGCCGGAGCGTTTCATCCTGCGGCGACCATGCGAGGGTGAGGGAATAGGTCCTCCACTGCCCTTCGACCGCCATGGCGATCTGGTCCTCGGTCACCCGGTCGAACTCCCACTCGTGGCGCTCGGCGAGCGTCTCGACGATATCGATCGGGTGGATCTCGTCGGAGTAGAGACAGGTTTCGGCAAGCGACATGTGCCCGGGCCTCGTTATTGAGCCGCCTGAGGGGACATCACCCACAAGAACCGGGGCGTGCGGCAAGGGACGGCGTTACCTGCCAACAGTCTTACTAGATATGGTGTTCCCAAAGCGAAAGCCTGTAAAGAGCCTTGTCGAAACTCTTCTGTGGAAAAGCGGGTGTAGCGGGTGTATGTAGCGGGACAGCAGATCTTGCAGGACGGGACAGCAGAAGTTGCAGCAGAAGGGTTTTCGTCCGGCGCATCTTCGCAGCCCGCAGCGGCCGCCCTTCCCTATCCGCTCCTGAAGCTGGTTGGAACACCCCTCGCTGGGCGGCCTTAAAGGGGTGTTTAAACCCTCGTTGCATGCCGGGCGCGATCTGCCGCAGTGCGATGGGCCACTCCGACCGCTATCCCCAGCCCGTCTGCCGCGGGCCTCATAACTTCGCGACAGCATCCGCGGGACCACTCGCTTCGGTCCCGCGGACCCCACCTGCCCTCCCACGCTCACAACGCTAGAGAAGCGGTGCGGTCAGGATCGTGCCGCGGGCGAGGACGGCCGCCCCTGCGGCCTCGGCCACGCGGATGGCGAAGGGCCAGCGGCCGGCGCCGGCGGGCAGGCTCGAGACCGGGAACAGGAAGACACCCTGCCCATCGCCCCGCGCCACGCCGGGAATTGCCTGCATCGCCCCGGCGGCCCCGACCAGCAGCTCGACCTGGGCCGCATCGCCGACGGCAACCTCACCCCCATCCGTCAGCATCGCCAGCCGCACCAGCAGGGGAACCGTGTCGCCGTCGGTCCGGTGGATCGTGTGCCCCGAGGCTGACTTCATCGCTGCATCTCCAGTGTCATGACCAGCGGCCGTGCGTCGGCCGTCATCGGGATGGCCCGAGCATCGCCCGACATGAGAACGGCCCGCGCATCGGCCACGAACGTCGCCAGCCCCCGCGCCGCGATCAGCGCCTCCCAGTCGTAGGTGCCCGACCTCAGCTCAGGCCGGTCGATCCCGGCCGCGCCCGCCGCCAGATCGGCCGCCGCGAGGGCGTGGCGCTGGCCCATGAGCGCCGCCCCCAGAGACACCGGGCCCCCGGCCAATCCCTCGGCCTGCAGGTCGGCGGAGCCCGCCAACGACGGCTGCCCGAGGCTCGCGCCGGCCGTCCCGAGGCCGAGCGCCGTCACCAGGTGACGCTGGCCGAGCTGCACCGGACCGAGACTGGCCGGGCCAGCTCCAAGCGAAGCCGCCAGCAGGCCTCCGCCGACCGTGACCGCCGGCTGCCCGAGGCCCGCGCCGGTCGTGGCCAGGCCGGCCGCCGCAAGCTCATGCCGCTGGCCGATGACCGCGAGGCCGAGACTGGCCGCACCACCCGCAAGGGGCGTGGCCGCGGCGGCGTGCCTCTGGCCCACCTGGGGCGCCCCGAGAGCCGCAGCCCCCGTCCCGAGATCCTCGGCCGTCAGGCTGGCGCGGCCGCTCAGGACGGGCTGCCCCAGAGCCGCCGCACCGGCCTGGAGGCTCGCGCCCACCAGCCCATGCACCTGGGCCAGAGTCACCGGCCCCAGCCCGGCCGCCTGCGTCGAGAGGCCCTCGGCCGTCAGGGTCGTGGCGTCCGGCTCCTCGGTCGCCGCTGCCGGCGCGAAGACCGCGATGTAACCCACGCGCTCATCCGCGATCTGCTCATATGCCACGTCTGTGGACTGAGGCGACCCATCCTCGACAATCCGCGAGCCGACTATCAGCGGCGGGCAGCCCGGATTGATGCCCGTCCGCACGTCGTGGATGATCCCGAAGCCGCCCGAGAACGTCACCCAGTCGGCAATGCTCGACATGCTGTCCACGGTGATCATGGCGAGGGCCAGATGCGGGGTGGGCGGGAAGCTGCCCGTCGGGCCTATCGAGAAACGCTTGGTCTGGACGTTGTCCGCGGTAACCGCCGTCGCCGCGGGCTGCGCCGTGTCCCATGGCCCCTCGAACTCCAGCACCGAGAACTGCCACAGCAGGGACGTGCCCATCCCCATCGTGATCGGGCCGGTCTCGGTGCCGTCCGAGATCCGCCAGAACACCGCGAGGTTGGAGCCCGTCAGCGACCGCGTCGCGAGCAGCGTCGCCCACCCTGACGGCGGCGCGACGAACGAATGCGCCTTGTCGCCGCCGCCCGCCGCAAGGAGCAGGCTGCCCGCCGTTGGCACAAACGATGGTGTGACCGATGGCGCGTTGCCGTTGCCGGTGGCGGCCGTCGCGTTGATGAGGTCGCCGAAGGCCATCCGTCGCGCCCGTCAGCCGTCCAGCCCGGCCAGCCAGATGTCGAAGGCCGCAATTCGGAAAGTGTTGTCTGCCGTCATGTACTGCGCGGTTGTCAGCGGGCCCGCCGCCAGCAGGCGGCTGTTGACGGTGTCCGTGATCGCCCAGAACTCGGCATCGGTGGCGGTGCTGGTGCTGGTGCCGGTCACAGTGCCATCCTCAAAGGCGGCCACGGTGACCTTGCGCCCCGAGGGCGTGCGCGCGGCCGGTGCGCCGACGCTGAGGCCCGCCTTGTGGCCGAGGCTGTAGGTGCCCGTGGCCTGCGCGTAGGTCGCAGGCTCGGTGTGGCAGATGTCGAGCCGGTTGGCCTCGGTAG
Source organism: Cereibacter sediminicola (assembly GCF_007668225.1). Classification (NCBI taxonomy): domain Bacteria; kingdom Pseudomonadati; phylum Pseudomonadota; class Alphaproteobacteria; order Rhodobacterales; family Paracoccaceae; genus Cereibacter; species Cereibacter sediminicola. Next base: position 124,322 of record NZ_VDEK01000008.1, read on the forward strand.
TCAGGACAGTGAGGCCGAGGTCGAGGATGCGGTCGTTGAGATAGCCCATGTGAGCCCCTTTCAGTTGCTGGAAGAACACGCCAGGCGGCGCCAGACGCCGGCCATGAGGACCGGAGCCCATGCCGCGAAGCCGGCAACGGCGCCCCAGAATCCGAAGGCCAGGGCGCCCGCGATGATCGCCGCCCCGAGGGCGACGTGGACGGCATCCACGAGGCTGTCGGCGACATCCTGCCCCTTCTGGATCAGCCGCTCCCAGCCGAGGAAATAGATGAGTGCCACGGCCAGCGGCGTCAGGGCGAGCGAGAGGCCCAGCCCGTGCAACGCCAGCGCCGCGGGCATCCCGACGAGGACTCCATGACCCGCGGCGGTGGTGAGGCCGGCGTACCAGTCCCGCGGCTGGCTGTCGGCCTCAAGCAGGGTGTCGAGGATGCGGTCGATCATGCGGGTTGCTCCGGCGTGGGGTTGGAGATTGCGGCAATCTGCGCGCAGGCCGCGGCCACGATCGCCCGGATGGTCTCGGCATCCTCGGCCACCTCGATCTGCGCGATGGCGCCCAGCCGGGCGGTCTCGAGGGGTGCGGCGAGCGAGATCCAGACCGCGGAGAGCCCGAGATAGACCTGCGCCACATGCCAGGCCTCCGGGGCGGTGATGCCCACCTCGGCCATGATCAGCGGGTAGTCGGCGGGATCGGGATCGGGGTCGGCCAGATAGGCGCGGGCCTCCGCCTCCTTGCGCAGGTAGAGCATGTCCTGCCCGGCGATCATCGTGACGTATCGTCGGCGCACGGCGTCGGCGGCGCTGTTCACGCACCCGATGCCCGCGCGACGCGCCTCCTGCAGCTCGGCCGCCAGATCGTCCGGCGTCCGCGGGTCCGCCCACTCTTCGGCGGCATGGTCAAACACCGACCACGGACCGGGTTTTGTCGGGTAGGGAAGAGCTACGCCGTCGCGAACGTAGAAGGCATCGGCCGGGTAAGCCCCCTCGATCAGGTCCTCGCCATCCACGACGTTGAGCAGGGCAATGTCCTCTGAGGTGCTCTCGATCAGACGCAGTATCCGGCCTTCCTGGTTGTGCACCGAGTAGGTCTTCATTTCATGACCGCCATGAGGGTGATTGTTGCGTTGGCAACCGATGTCCACGAGGAGCCGCTGATGCCTGCAAAGGCCAAGGTGAGTGATTGGGTACCGGAGACGCCGGGGATCACGCCCATGATGGCACCGGAGTTGTAGCTATCCCCGGTGTGGGAATCCAAGACGGTCCGGTGCGCCCACCCGTTGTATTGAGAGGTCTGGGCGTTACGGAATATGGCCGCTACCACGTCCCCGGCCGTAGCAGAGATCCAGAAGTAGAGGTCATAGGTGTAGGGTGCCGATATGGTTGCCGTGAGATAATCCGCGTATCCGCTGCGGGTCTCGTCAACAGGGCCGGGCCTCCCGGATGGGATGGCGTTGGGGGGATATTGCCGGTTCCATTTCCCAAGTCCTGTGCCTGGCGCCACTACCTCGCTGGATGCGACCGAGACCATCCTGCTGATGGCGTTGGGGGCAAGGATGGGGGTACTGACCGACAGGTATGGGATCTTCAGACCCCCGGCCTTGGTGATCTGCCATCCGGCGCCGGTGGAGGCGTTGAAGTTGTCCGAGCGAAGCTCCCCACCGAAGACGGCAAGGCCAGCGGCGCTGAAGCTGTCGGTGTTGACCAGTTCCGTCGTCAGGCTGTTCGGGGTGATGAGGGTGGCACCCGACCTCTGTTTGATGACCTCCATGTTGGTGAGGAAGGCCACGCCAGCGCCGCCCCCGCTTCGCAGCACACGAATGCGGAGACGGGCCGCACCGGCAGGCGCAACAATCACCGCGCCATCGTAGGATGCCCACGATACGCTGCTCGCCGTGACCATCCGGGAGGGACCGGACAGGTAGGAACCATCGGCGCCGTAGAACATCAACTGGAGACCAATCGACGCCGTTCGAGTTGCGCCGGCCGCCGCGTAAGCAAAGCGCACCACGAACCTGTCACCGCCATCACACGACTGATCCCCGATGAACACTGTCTGAGATGCGGCATCTTCATCGGTGCGCAGAACGTAAGGGGTCGGGGCCGTGGTGAGAGCAGTCATGGAAGCCGACGGGTCACGCGCGACCACGCTGAACCGGCTCGACATGCCGGTCCACCCGCGGGTGTCCCCATAGGGCATGGACCCGTTGAAGACGAGGTTGCCGCTGAAGTCCGTCACGACGAACTGCTGTGCCGCTACTGACCCATCCAGAAGGATGTCGGTGGCCGAGATGCGCGCGACAGAGACCGGGCCATTCGGGTTCGTGGCGGCCACAAGCTCAAGCCCTGCTCCAGCTGACCCAGCCTTCACCCGGAAGACATAGGAGGCGCTGGCATTGCCCTGCAGCGTCGCAAGGGCGGCGCCCTGGGCCGTGATTGCGGCCGACTGCCCGCCTGCCCTCACATCCAGCTGCGTGAGCAGCGCGCCCATGGCGGTGCCGGAGAGCTTGGACAGATCCAGCCCCTTGATGTCGGTGATTTCGCCCGCAAGGCTGTTGATCTCGGGCAGATCCCCCGCGACGGCCGCCACCTCGATATAGATGCGGGCGACACGGACACCCTTCCCGCTCTTGGTGTTGTCGCCGAAGATCGAGAGAATGTCCGTGCCTGAGCCGGACGCCGGCGGTGTGTAATAGAAGGTGAACCACTTCCACGAGGAAGTCAGGTTCTCCGTGGCTTGCATGTAGCCGGAGTTGCCTTCCGTCCCGACCGAATAGGCGATGCCGAAGCGGGTTGCCGAGTTGCTGGGCGCGGTCCGGGCTAGAACGCCGATCTTGATCCGCTGGCCGCCAAAGAGGATCGCGCGCGCTGCCGGGATTGCGATGTTGGCGCCGTTCGGCGTCGGGCCGGTGACGCGGGCGGTGCTGTTTTCGGTGATGACGAGGGTGTTTGCCTGCCCGAGCGCGGAACCGCCAAGGCTTACGGTCGCCGTAGCGCCGGCGGTCACATCGGTCGTCTGATCGAGCACGACCTGATAGCCCTGCACAGAGGCGGCGACATCATCAATGCTCGCGCTCATCCGCGTCTCGGCCGCGGCAATGGCAGAGTTTGTCTGCACCGACGTGAGGTAGTTGTCCGACAGGTTGGCCGAGACCGTTGCTGCGGCCGTGGCCGCGTCCGTCGCCACCTTGTCCGTGACCGCCACCCAGGCGCTGCCATTCCACCGTTTCGGCGTATTGGCGCCGCCGGTCGTGTCGATCCAGAGGTTCTGCGCCAGCCGGTCCGCCGCGGCCGGGGCCGTGCTGGAGTAGATGACCTTGCCCTTGCCGTCAGCCGTCGTCTGGGCCGCCGTGATGCTGGACGACAGCGACGTGCTGGCCGCCG
>NZ_VDEK01000090.1:0-1768 GCF_007668225.1 Cereibacter sediminicola
CGCATTGCCTCGCCTGAAATGTTGCCGAAGATGTTGCCGTTGCCTCAGTAGAAATGCTCCCGGGCGGATCTGCTGGGGAGGCAGCATTGAGGCAGGTGAGCATGGCGACGCGCGATGAACTCTTGGCGGCACTGAGGGTGCGCTACGGGCAGGCTGGACGAGAAGACAAGGCCCGGATTCTCGCGGAGTTCGTGGCGCTGACGGGCTACCATCGCAAGCACGCCGCGCGGCTTCTTCGCGGCGGAGGCGGCGCGGATCGGTCGGCCCCTCGTCCGCAGCGCAGGCTTTATGACGACGCGGTCCGGGAGGCCCTGATCCTGCTGTGGGAAGCCTCGGACAGGATCTGCGGCAAGCGGTTGAAGCCGCTGATCCCGATGCTGGTCACCGCGATGGAGCGCCACGGGCATCTGTCGCTCGATCCCGTGGTTCGGCAGCGACTGCAGGCGATCAGCGCGGCCACGATCGACCGGATCCTCGCGCCGGTGCGCCAGGAGGCAGGCAACCGTGGCCGTCGCCGCAAGGCGCCCTCGTCGGAGATCCGCCGCGCCGTGCCGATCCGCACCCATGCCGACTGGAATGATCCGCCGCCGGGGTTCTTCGAGGCGGATCTCGTCTCGCACAGCGGTCCGCTGACGAGCGGAAGCTTTGCGCAGACGCTGGTACTGACCGATATCGCGAGCGGATGGACGGAATGCGCGCCGCTCCTGTTTCGGGAGCAGCAGCTGTTGACCGAGGTCCTGACAGTGCTGCGCGAGGTGACGCCGCTGCCGATCCTCGGGTTCGACACCGACAACGATACCGTCTTCATCAACGAGACGGTGAAGACCTGGTGCGAGGCCACGGGCGTGGCCTTCACCCGCTCGCGCCCCTATCGCAAGAACGATCAGGCCCATATCGAGCAAAAGAACGGAGCGGTCGTGCGCCGGATGGTTGGCTATCGCCGCTTCGAGGGCTTGGCGGCAACGGAGTCGCTGACAAATCTCTACCGGCCGATGCGCCTGTTCGTGAACTTCTTCCAGCCGTCCTTCCGGCTCGCCGAGAAGGTGCGGGAGGGCGCTCTGATCCGCAAGCGGTATCATGCGCCGCTGACCCCGCATCAACGTCTCGTCGCCGATCCTCGCACGCCGCAGGCAGTGAAGGATATGCTCGACGCCCAGCACGCGACGCTCGATCCGGTGAGCCTGCTGCGGGATATCCGTGCGGCGCAGCGGGCGCTCGTCGAGATCGCCGACACGGTGCCCGTGGTGCCGGTTGCGGCGCCGTCGATCGAGGCATTCCTCGAGGGGCTCAAGGTTGCCTGGCGCTCCACCGAAGAGGTACGGCCCACGGCGCAGCCCAAGCCCTCGAAGCCCCGATACCGAACCGTGCCGGACCCGTTGGAAGCGGTGACCGAGACACTGAAAGCCTGGTTCGAAGCCGACATGGGCGTGACCGGACGGCAACTCCTTGACCGTTTGCAGGTGGCCCACCCGGGCGCGTACCCTGATTGCCTGATCCGCACCGTCCAGCGGCGGCTGAAGATCTGGCGTCGCGAAAGCGCCCGTGCGCTAGTCCTCGGGGGCGTCGACGCCGTCAGCGCGAGCGGGGGGCTTTCCGGCGAGGCGCTGCGCTGGCTGAGGGCTCCGCACCCCGCCGGAAAGCCCCCCGCGCCCACGGGTGTGCCCGTGGAAGCCGTCGCAGTCGCAGCCCCTGAACGGTAGGAGCCCGGCAACATTCCGGATGAGGCGACAGCCACCGCTTCGGGAACATTCCTTCATGAGGCAATACG
>NZ_VDEK01000091.1:0-1758 GCF_007668225.1 Cereibacter sediminicola
CCGGGGGGTCAAAATTGGACGCCGATTGGGGGTCAATTTTGGATGCCGATTGACATGGTATGGGCACGCCAACGGCGATCCACCACGTATTTGCATTCATCCTGTCGTTGTCAGCGGAACCTATGATGATCACAACTGGCAGGTCTTAAAGGCACGCTGGATGGAGCTGCGCGCACAACTGCACGGGGAAGTGTTGCCGCATCAGGGAACCCACGTACCGAATTCGGCAGAACTCAAAGCTTTTCGGAATCGTATCATTGCAGCTACGCCAACCTTTGCGCCATGGGAGTTTCTTGAAGGTCCATAACCCAGCCCTGCAATCACCGCGATCCACATCGTGCGCAGTTTTTCTGTGTTGCCTGACGGAGTCATTCGTTACGAGGATCGCCCCTCAGTTCGCCACGCGCCACATCCGGTAACGGCCTTGTCCTGTCACCTCGCGGATCAGACCATGAGCCTCCATCCACGCAAGGTTGCGTTGGACGGCGGCGCGGCTGGCGCCGGTCAGGGCCTCGGCCATCGGCGCAGAGACGAGCGGCCATTCGGTCAGCACCGCGCGCAAGGCTGGGGGCGTCCTGCCCGAGAGCGGGGTCATCGCGGCCACTGCCCGCGCCGACCATGCCTCGATATCGTCAAGCTGCCGCATCGCGGTCAGGCACGCGGCCTCCATCCCATTGAGCCAGCGTGCCAGACGGTCAAATGGTGAACCACCGGCGCGTAACCCCCCTGCCCCGCCCATGGCCAGAGGCGCGAAGACTGCTCCTCTTCCCTCGCTGGAAGCGATCCGCGCAGCTGCGACAGCCGCTTCCATCTGGTCACCGTGCTGCCCGAGCCCCGCGAGGCGCCAGAGGTGAAAGCCCGCAGCGGCGCGAGTGATCGGGTGCAGGTCTGCGGCCTGCTCCATCAGATCCAGCCAACCGCTCGCGCGATCCAGGAACGGCTCGATCTCACCGCTGAGGTTCTCGGGGTCGCGACGGTCGAGAAAGGCGGCCAAGTCCTGCTCCGGCCCCGGTCCACCCGTCAGCCGCCGAACTGCCCATCCGACCCGCGACAGCGCCGCCGTGTCGTCCAGGACGCCGGACAGGCGCAGCGAGATCCAGAGCGCCAGCCGATCCTGGCTGATGCGGTCACCGGTGTGCCAGCTCAGATCTGCGGCCTCCATCAGTGCCAGCCTGTGCCGCCATCCTTCTGGTCCGCGCTTCAGCCGGTCGTCCAGCGCGCCGATGCGGCCGGCCACACGCGCAAGACGCGCGGCCTGACCGGCCTCTGCCTTCCGCCAATCGTCGAGTACCTCGGTTTCACGCGGTTCGGCCCGTGGTCCTGGCGGCAAATAGTCCGGCTCTTCTTCCATCGGACCGGGCAGGAACCACAGGTCGTTCTCGGACGCCTGTTTGACCTCGTCCGCATCGATGGCGAGGGCGTCGGACTCATCATACACAGAAGGAGCTTTGGGCCTCATATGTGCAAAATATGGCTATTTAGCACTTTACCCAAGGGTTTTCTCGGGGCGCGTCTTTACACCTTATATGGCACGCACGCGCGATGGTCAGCGTGAACTCTCTGATCGCGCTCAGCGTATGGAAACCAAGGGCTTTCTGCTGAACAGCGCCACAGAGAGCGGCCTTGCATTCGTTTACAAATGGTCGTTTACTTACGATATATGAAACTGCAAACGGCCCTCTCCCATGCCCTTGATCGGCTATGTGGTTTTGCCCCCGTTTCACCGGACACTCAGGCGGTTGCGGTTTGGGCTGCGAT
>NZ_VDEK01000092.1:0-1719 GCF_007668225.1 Cereibacter sediminicola
CCTTCGGTGAACGCATCATGGCGCGGGACCCCGACCGCCAGACCGCCGAAATCCATATCCGCGTCGCCCTCATCAACCGCTTCAACGCCGGCACCGCCGAGATCGTCCGCGTCGCGTAACGTCAGGGGGGAAAGGGGGCGCTATGCGTCAAGCTGGTGTTCTGCAACAACGCCACCAAATGGCAGCATTGCTCCTTCGCCCGCATTTCATGTAACTACAAGAAACCTCGGCGCGCGGACGGTCAACCCGTTGAAACGACCGGGCCACCAGCCGGAATCACGCCAGACTCGGGTGGATCCTGTCGAACTTGGGGAGCCCCGGAACCGGAACACCATCTACTCCCGGCCGATGCGCTTCGCCGTTTCCGGGGCTTGCGCGGCACCACAGGGGCCACGGTCACCTCCAACTCTGCCAAGCCAACGCGATCGAGCACCGCCTGACCAAGCCCAACCACCCGTGGAGTGAGGCGGGGCAGAAAACGATCCGGGGGATCGTTTTCCCGCCCAATGGCCAGGTCGAGAGGATGAACCGCACGATCAAGGACGCAACCGTCAAGCGCTTCCACTACGATAGCCACGATTAGCTGCGCACTCACCTCGTCGACGTCCTGGCAGCCTACAACTTTGCACGCAGGCTGAAGACCCTGAACGGGCTCACACCCCACGAATACATCTGCAAGGTCTGAACCGCAGAGCCGGAACGATTCATCCTTGACCCGATCCACCAAATGCCGGGACTGAACACCTAACCGTTCTTCGCCAGATCGAGCCTGGCCATGGTGATCTCTGACATGACGGCTCTCCTCTGTGAATCTTCGCGGACCCACATTGGCACACCGGTCCCGTTGGGAGGCGGTCACATCATCAACGTCGGTCAGACGCCGGTCGAGCCGAAGCCGCCGGTGCCGCGGACGGTGGGCGAGAGGTGCGCGACCTCGATCACGTCCGGCGTCTCGATCCTCTCGATGACCAGCTGGGCGATGCGCATGCCGTGCTCGATGGAAAAGGGCTCCTGCCCGAGGTTGACGAGGACCACCCCGACCTCGTCGGTGTAATCCCGGTCCACGATGCCGGCGAGCGTGTCGATGCCGTGCCTGAGGGCGAGGCCCGAACGGGGGCCGATGCGCCCGTAGGTGCCTTCGGGGACGGTGAAGGCAAGGCCGGTCGGGATGAGCGCCCGCGCACCGGGCCGCAGGGTGATGGTGCCGGTCTCGGTGAACCGGCCGCGCGGAGCGCCGGCTTCGTCCCTGAGGCAGGCCGCGAGATCATACCCGGCCGCCTCGTCGGAGCCGCGGACCGGCAGACATGCGGTTGGGCTCAGCCTCTGGACTTGCAGTGCCACGATCGTTCCCCCTATTCAGCGCCTTCGGGAGAATGTCCCGCCCGACATCGAAAGCGCAACGGGCGAGGCTGCAGGTTTCATGCGCGTGTTGCCGTCCTGCGGACCCGCCTGCGCACCCCTTGGGGTGGCGCTTCCCGCCTCTCCGGCGCGCGCCTCCTGAGTCCGGCCTGAACAACGGCGAAGCGGTTGATCCAAGGCGATAAACCCGAGGTTTCTGTCGCCATGGCCTGCAGGATTTCATAGGATTCTGCCCGGAACCCTGCAATTTCGGTCTGCCGCATGAAGCACCGTCCCCGTCCACCCGAGCAGAACGACCTCTTCCGGCCGCGCCTGGTCGACATGATCGACATGCGTCACGAGCTGGTCACGCTGTCGGCC
>NZ_VDEK01000093.1:0-1702 GCF_007668225.1 Cereibacter sediminicola
CAAGAGCCATCTCGCGATCGCCATCGCCCGCGCGCTCATCCGCGCTGGCACCCGCTCTGCTGGACCGCGCGACGGTGTTCGAGGTCGGCTATCCTGGCGGAGACGACCTGCGCCGCACCGTCTCCCGCGCACTCGGCGACCTCGCCATCGACGGCTCCGTCATCGACTCGGTCGTGGCGGGGATCGAGGCGGGGCGGCTGACCCTTCGCGCTCTCGACCGGATCCGCGCCAGTTTCCGCGCCATCGCCCGCCAACCAATTCTGCATTGAGGAAACATCAATGGTTGCTCTGATTTCCCTCGCCGCCCTCGCTCTTTCCGTGCTGCACGCCTGGATGTCATTCAGCATCGTCGGTGACCTCATGGCCGTCTCACATGACCTGCACAGCGTGCAGCGCGTGGCCCGCTTCGCCTTCATCGGAGAGAGGCCCTGGCTGTATCTGCCATACCTGCCGGTCACGCTCGCCCTACTGGCACTGCTCTCGCCGGCCGGGGAGTTCCAGCGGTGGTACGAGCACATCCCGGCCTCCATCGCGGCGGGGGTTCACGTCGTCGTCGTGATGCTGTTCACGCTCTTCCTGGTTCTGGCGTTCCCGTTTACGCTTTTCAGTTTGGCCACGTCGGCATTCTGGATCCTCGCTGCTGGACTCGCGATGAGCTGGGCCGCCGCCGCGGCTACCGGCCTTCTCGACTAGACCAGCACGGCCTCACGTACGGAAAGCGCGACGATGGCGCGGGCCAGGTCATCGTGCGCCACCCCGGAGAGCTGCTCGGCCAGAGGCGGCTCCCGGGTCACGGCCTGCAGCGCGTCGAACTCGCGGCGCACTTCCGCGGCGGTCGCTGGGGGCAGCAAGGACATAGCCGCCGCCGCGAACGTGCGGACGCGGCGCTTTTCCAGTTCCGGCACGCTGGACGGAGCGGCAAGCGCAAGCAGGCTGTCGAGGTCGTCGGAAATGTCGACGACGTCCGTGGTCTTCAGGATGCGCAAGGTATATTCGAGGACCGTATCGTACATGGGTAAAACCTGACTCCCCGTATATGAAGGGGCGTTGAGCTGCGATTTCGCGATTATCGGGTTGGTCGGTATCCTAGGGCAACCGTCGTCAGCAGGTTGTCCACATGTTCGCATACACCCGCGCCCATCCCATGTCCGTCCGCGAACTTCAGGTGCAGTCCCGCAACGCCAAGGGCCAATCCCTGCACTGGCTCCTGCGCGAAAAGCTGGGTGCCGAGCACCTTGCGCAGCACCGGTGGCACCTCGCCCTGCACGAAGCGCACCTCCGGCAGGGGGCGCCGGCGTGCCTTCACCTGGAGGTCGGCGTGTCCCGGGAGTGGGTCCTTGAGGGCGGCACTCCAGCCGAGGTCCGATCGCGACAGAAGCAGCTCCTCTCGTCGGCGGTGGCCTGGGCGCAGTCCTGGTCGGGCGGCGGCGTCATCGCGGCGCGGCTCGACCTTGACGGCGAGGGATGCGGCACCGCGCACGTCTACGTCGCCCCCTTGGCGGTGGAGAGGCACCGGTCCGGCAGCACGCGGGTCGCGGTCAGCCTGAACAAGGTGCTCGAGAACCTCTCGGTGAAGGTGACCAGCTCGAAGGGCCAGCACTACCGGTCGCTGAACACCTCGTGGGCCTCAGCCGCTCAGGAACTCCTCGACCGCCGCCTCCAGCGCGGCCGGCTGCGGGAGGCGAGCGGCGAGCAGCACGTT
>NZ_VDEK01000094.1:0-1585 GCF_007668225.1 Cereibacter sediminicola
ACTCATCGCTACGTCTCTCCTTGCAGCATGAGCAGATTTTCACTGGGTCGATACACCGAAGGCCGACTGGCTTCTGGCCGATCGGGGCTATCGAGCCGGTGAGCGCCACCGGTTCGGTTCGAGCGAACCGGCGAGGGCGGACCGGCTACGAGATGCGTTAAAAGACGAAGGGATGAAGGTCTGCATCCCGGGCAGGAAGACCCGCGAGAAGCCGGTGAGGTACGACAAGCGGAGGTACAGGCGTCGCAACCGCATCGAGATCATGTTCGGCCGTATCAAGGCATCAAGGACTGGAGGCGCGTTGCCACACGATACGGCCGATGCCCGGAAACGTTCTTCTCCGCCATCGTCCTCGCAGCCACAGTCTTGTTCTGGCTATGTAACGAAAACGAGTTTTGACCCTAGCCAGCACCTTGCTTTCAGTGCCACAAGGGGTCACCATCGCTCAGTAGACTGGAGGAGCCAATTGGACGGGAAAATGAAAAAGACGGCCGTTGTCGTTGGGCCGTACAGAGTTCACAATTTCGGCGACGATCTTGTGGGAGCAATCATCGCGAAGCGGCTTCAACAAGTGGGCTATGACGTGGTCATTCCCAAGCTCGGCCAAAGCAACGCGAACTGGATCGGCACCGAGTTCGCCGAGAGCTACGACGGCATCTTCGACAAGGCCGACACTATTGTTGTTGGCGGCGGCGGCATCATGTCCGACACGTCCGGAGCCAAGCCTGGCGCTTCCTATCTCGACATTGTTGCACGGGCTGCAATTGCAGGGAAGACACAGGGAAAGCGGATGTTCGTTACAAGTGTTGGGGCTGGACCTTGGAAACTCCCGCGATCGAAAATGCTTGCTTTCGGCATATCGATGATGGCAGACAAGATTGGGGTCCGCGACCAAGAGTCATTCGACCACCTCGCCAGCATCGGGATTAGAGGCCCAAAGGTTGTGTTAGGCGCTGACTGCGCTCTTCTGAGCAAGGACTATCTTCCGTTTGAGCCGGTCAGTAGTGGCAAGATTGGTATCCAACTGAACACTGGACAATTTCCGGAAGCGGAAGCGAACACTGCCTTTCCGGCCATTAAAGACGCTATTGACGCTTACGTGTCGGCAAATAGTTCAAATGTGGTTCTGCTTTCGAACGGCCATCGGAAATCGCCGCTTGCGTCCGTTGCGCCAACCTGCGAGACCTTGGAGTACGGAAATCTTGATACCTATCTGGCAAGACTGTCCGGCTTGAGGTCCGTTTTAACGTCGCATCTTCATATCGCCATAACAGCATATTCACAGCGCATTCCTACTTTTTCCCTGTATGTTCGCGAAAAGACAAAGCGATTTTATGATCAGATTGGGCGGCCGGAGCGAGCAATCGATATCACAAAGGCCTCTGTCGATGATCTGCAAAAGTTCCTCGACGCTGCAGAATGCGCGGAATGGTCGGAAAAAGACGAAGAAACGCTCACCCGCCTTCAGAGGCAAGCACGATCGCTTCTCTCGTTCATAGAGTAGCTGTAGCGGACCATGAGCATTGTGATCCTAGGCTCCAGACCCATTGATTTCGTGGGGATCGCGTGATTCAGGCCTCGCAAG
>NZ_VDEK01000095.1:0-1538 GCF_007668225.1 Cereibacter sediminicola
GCTTGCAGTTACCCACAAGTTGGTGCGGTGAATTGATTCACCTGCCAGCCTTGGTCTTGGCGACGACAATACGGTCATGATTCGTCATGTGGCACCGAATGCGTGAGGTGCGGGCATGGGGCAGAGCTGGGTGGAAACGGAAACCGCCGGGTGCGATCTGGGGGATGAGCGGCTGAACCGGCGGCTCGGGGCTATGCTCGAGGCCCTCGGGGAGCGGCCGGGGAAATCGCTGCCGACGGCGTTCCAGGACTGGTCGAACACCAAGGCGGCCTACCGGTTCTTTTCCAACGGGAATGTCAGCGAAGACAAGATCCTCGCGGGGCATTTCGCGGCCTCCGCCCTGCGCATCCGGGCAACGGGCGGTCCCGTGCTGATCCTGCAGGACACCACGGAATTCAACTTCAAGCGCGCGGCCCCGGAGAAAATCGGCTTCACCCATGTCTCGACCGGGCACAAGCTGAAGGACGGCCGCCGCAGGAAGCATGCCGTCTGCGGGTTCCAGATGCATGCCAGCCTTGCGATCACGCCGGACGGGTTGCCGCTCGGGCTGACGTCAGCCAAGTTCTGGTCCCGCGCCGCATTCAAGGGCACCGCTGCGCTCAAGCGTAAGATCAACCCGACCCGCGTGCCCATCGAGCAGAAGGAAAGCATGCGCTGGCTCGACAATCTGCGCCTGTCGACCGAGCTGGCGGGTGCGCCGGAGCGCTGCGTTCATGTCGGTGACCGCGAGAGTGACATCTACGAGCTCTACTGCCTGGCCGAGGAACTCGGGACCGGCTTCCTCGTCCGGAGCTGCGTCGACCGCCTGGCAGAAGATGGCGGCACGACCATCGCCAAGGTCATGGCGCAGGTGCAGGCGAGCGGCACCCACGAGGTGCGGTTCCGGGACGCGCAGGGCAAGGACCATTGCGCCGTGCTGACGGTCCGGCATGCCACGATGACGGTCCGCCCGCCGATCGGAAAGCAGCGGAAATACCGGCACCAGGAGCTCCAGATCATCCATGCCGAGGAACTCGACCCGCCGCAGGACCGGGCGCCTGTCCACTGGAAGCTGATCACGAACCTGCCGGTGGCGACCCACGTGGAGGCCGTACACAAGCTCGAATGGTACGCGCTGCGCTGGAAAATCGAGACTTTCTTCCGGACGCTGAAAACCGGCTGCCGGATCGAGGAGCTGCGCCTGGCCACGGCCGATCGCCTGGCCAACTGCATCGCGCTCTGCTGCGTCGTGGCCTGGCGGGTGTCATGGCTGGCGATGCTCAGCCGCGAGACGCCAGGAGCCGACCCCGCTGCTGTTTTCACGCAGGACGAGCGCCACCTGCTCGACCAGGCGACGCCAGAGAGGAAGCGCCAGGCGCCGCGCGACCTCGAATTCTACGTCAGGGCTGTTGCTCGTCTCGGAGGCTATCTCAACCGCGCTTCCGATGCGCCACCGGGGACGACGGTGATATGGCGGGGCTTCTCCCGCCTCGCCGACCTCGTCGAAGGTGCCCGCCTCGCAAGGCCCCCGGCGGATACTTGTGGGTAACTTCAAGCCG
>NZ_VDEK01000096.1:0-1510 GCF_007668225.1 Cereibacter sediminicola
CACTGTTGACCGCCTTGAACTTGCTCCCGTCGATGGCGACGCAGTCGCCCTTCAGTACGCCGATCCGGCGGCAGAGCTCGACGAACTGCGCGCAGGTATTGCGGATGGCAACGGTGTTGTCGCGCGGGAAGTCGGCGATGGTCTTGTGGTCCGGGACCAGCTTTCCGGTCAACCACATCACCTCGACGTTCCGGTCCGCTTCCCGCTCCAGGCGGCGGCTCGACGGGATGCGGTTCAGGTATCCGTAGATGAACAGCTTGAGCAGCACGGCCGGGTGATATCCAGGCCGCCCGGTGCGTGCCGCAGCCGAGCGGACGAAGCCAAGTTCCGCCAGATCCAGTTCGTCGACAAAAAGATCGACGACGCGAACGAGGGCATCCTCACTGATTTAATCCTCAAGTCGATCCGGAAAAAGCACCGTCTGGCTGCGATCGACGCCCTCGATGAAACCTTCCATCCCGAACCCCTCCGACCTCAGAAGGTCTACCACAGGTAGGGGTTTTCACGCAGCCTCGGCCGTTCTCCGAAGTTCGACAGGCGTTGTTGCAGAACGCCAGCTTGACGCATAGCGCCCCCTTTCCCCAAGTTCATCGGCAAGACCGCTAGGCAATTGATATTGTTTGAGGCCGAGAGGCCGAAAATGTGACAACACAGGCGGTGTCAGGCCGGTTTTGGCAGGCTCAGGGCGTCGAAGAGGTCGAGTTGCTCCGGGGTGGTTTTGCTCAGGCCGTGGAAGCTGCGCTTGCCCGCGTGGGCGGTGCGTTTCTGGATGCGCGCCAGCAGGTCGAGGGCAGTGCGGGGGCTGGCTGTGGTGGCCCTCGCCTTCAGCCGCATGGCCACCGTCTCCAGCCAGCGCAAGCAGCCGAGCTTGCTGTCGGGGGCGCAAAGCCGGTTGAAGACCATGGCGCGCTAGATCAGCGTCCGGGCCCTGATCCCGTTCCAGCAGGCTTGCTGCTTCGCCCATTCCGACATGTTGTGGACACCAGCTGGGGATGGGTAATGACGTCGTGTGCTTCTGCCGCGGCCAGAAGCAGGGCCCGCCGAAGTGGGTCGGGAACGGACCGCCGCCGCCAGATCGCGTCCAGGTCACGTTTGCTGTTTGTTTGGACTCGGAAAGTGACAAATGGAAGGAAGTGATCTGTAAATGACCCGGATACCGGCAGAAGCCGCCGCGCGGCTCGCTGTCCTGCGGAGCATCCACATCCCAACCAAGCGGGACAACGAACTGCGGCTACACCTCGACCGGCTGCTCAAGACCGGGGTCGATGGCATCCGAAGGCCGCCTCTCCGTGATCAAGGCAGCGGAGCGGCGGCTGCTGGAAGCCTGGGCGGTCAAGGAGCTTGTTTCGAAGACTGACCGGCAGGGCAGAGCGTTCCTACCCGCCGCCGAAGGCCGCGACGCCACCGGGCAGATCCGTCTCTACCTCGAACCCCGTGACGTTGAGGCCTTTGCCGCCGTGTATCGACCCAGCGGAATCTGCACAGGTTAAGCCGCTAAGGCGAATGCCTC
>NZ_VDEK01000097.1:0-1483 GCF_007668225.1 Cereibacter sediminicola
CGAACCTGATGAACGCCCTGATGGACGCGATCATCGACGCGCTGGACGCCCATTCGGCGATGAGCAAGCAGGCGCTGGAGTCACCGGCGATCCAGAGAGGCCTGTGAAGGATGCCCTTATGGGCCCGGGTCGTCTCTATGAAGCCCTACGGGAGCGGGCGGCGTGAGGTAAGCGGATTGGCGAGGCAGTCGACTGAGACCAACGACCGCTGGCAAACGCGGAGGGCGGTCAGCGGTCTGATGGCGGCGCGGCAAGGCGGTTGCAGAAACCAGTGATACCGGACACTCGGTCCTGCGCTGCGGGTAGCAGCGAAGCGCAGGAAACGGACCTGACGATTGGAAACGCGCGTCTTGCGCGACCGATGCAGCCGGCCGAGGCTGTGTCGAAACTCGGCGGCGCTGCGGTAACTGGCAGGCGTTTCGGCGCCCCCAACCTTGCACGCTCGCTCTGATTGCATCCGCCGTATCGAAGTCCTGCATGCGTGTGGAATCGATGACCGGTCCAACGAGCCTTGATGATGCGGTATCAGACCGGGATGGCCTCCATGAGCCGCCTGATGCCGATCAGCGTGACCACCCGCTTGATGTTGTAGGCCAGCACGTTCAGCGCCATTTCGGTGCGCACGTTTTTCAGCCTCCGTGTCAGGAAGTGGGTGTGGCCCATCCAGGCTTTGATCGTGCCGAATGGGTGCTCGACCGTGCAACGGCGCAGGGTCATTGGATCGGGGTCACGACCGAGCCGTTCGCGCATGTCGTCGACCAGAGCCTCATGCTCCCACCGCGTGATCCGCCGCTCCGTGCCGCTGGTGCATCGGCTCTGAAGGGGACAGGCCTGGCACTCGTTGATCCAGTATCTCCGGACCTGAACGCCGCGCTCCTCGGTGGTGTAGCGATAGATCAGATCCTCACCCGCCGGGCAGACATAGACGTCGCGCCCGGGATCGTAGATGAAGTCGGCCTTGACGAACCGGCCCTTGACCGCATTGCCCGACGTGGCCGGGCGCGGCACGGTCGCGGTGATGCCAGCTTCGTGGCAGGCGAGGATCTCGGTGCCGCTGAAGTAGCCCTTGTCGCCGATCGCGTGCAGGTCGTCGCGGCCGAGCGCATCCTTGGCCGCGATGGCCATCGGGCTCAACTGGTCGCGGTCGAAGCCCTCGTTGGTGACGTCGTGGGTGACGATAATATGGGTCTCGGTGTCGACGGCGCTCTGCACGTTGTACCCGACCAACCCGCTGTGCCTTGCGCTGGTCGCCATCGCGCGCGCATCGGGATCGGTCAGGGAAATCTGGCCGTCCGGCGTGTCGGTCAACTCTTTGTCCATCGCCTTCAGCCGGTCGATCTCCTGCCGGATGCGGCCGTAGCGCCGGGCCAGGTGCTGCACCTTCTCAGCCCGCGCCTCGCCTTCTTCCTGCCGGTCGATACGGACCATCGTAAGCTGACGCCGAGGGCCGTCTTGACTTACCGGCTTTTCTCATCGGCCATGA
>NZ_VDEK01000098.1:0-1463 GCF_007668225.1 Cereibacter sediminicola
CCTGAGCCTCCATGGTTATGCCCAAGTGTCCGGTCGAAACGGGGGCCAGTTCAGTGGTCTTGCTCATGATGCTCCATCCTTGTCTGTTCAAGGCCGGGCATACTGGGACCTGCAGGTGGGACCCCGTTCCATCCCAGGGAGGACGATCCCGCTGAGTAGCATGGGGCCTATCTGCGCTGCCGCCACGTGAACCTGAACAGTTGCAAGGGGCGCTTCAGTGCCGACCCCGCAGATCAAGGACAGGACAGTGACTTTGCCCCACAACTATATCGGCGTCGACGTCGCGAAAGACTGGATCGACGTGTTCGACCCTATCCGCTCCCGGCATGAAAGGATTCCAACCGACAGCAGGTCGTTGCGCAGGTTCGCACTTGCCGCTGGCCAATCCATCGTCGTTCTCGAGGCGTCAGGTGGATATGAGCGACCGATCATGGCAGCCCTCTCGGAAGCCGGGGGCCAGGCGGCTTGCGTGAACCCTCGGCAGGCCCGAGAATTTGCTCGCGCAACAGGGCGTCTGGCCAAGAGTGACCGTGTCGATGCGCAGGTTCTGGCCGAGATGGGGAGAGCGCTCCAGCTGGTTCCAGCTCACCCTCGCTCTGCCGAACGCCAGCGTTTGTCTGACCTTACCGCCCACCGCAACGACATCACCGCCATGATCGTCGCACAGAAGAACCGGTTGAGAACCACACAGGACCAATGGATCCGACGCAGCCTCCTGCAGCACATCCGGGCCTTGCTGGGCAGCCTGGCGAAAGTCGAAGCAGAGATGGAAACCGTGATCCAAAGCCAAGACGAGCTGCGCGATCAAGCGGTGCGTCTTCGCAGCGTCAAGGGGATCGGACCTGTCGTCTCGGCCACTCTGATCGCACAACTCCCTGAACTTGGTCAGCTCGATCGACGGCGGGTCGCCGCTCTCGCGGGGTTGGCGCCACACGCGAATGATTCAGGACACCGACGCGGCAAGCGCAGCATATGGGGCGGACGTGGATCGCTACGCCGGTGCCTCTATCTCGCAGCCCTCACCGCCAGCAGGTTCGATCCAGTCTTCCGGGCCTTCAAAGAGCGGCTCATCGCCGCCGGAAAACCACGAAAGCTGGTCATCGTGGCCTGCGCCCGCAAGCTGCTGACCGTTCTCAATGCGATGACAAAAGCCAGAACGCCGTATCGGGACGCCCCCGCCTGAAACACAGTTGCTACTCAGGAGTTGGAGCCTCCGGCAGACCCGGCGCGGTTCACAGTGCTGACATCCTCATCCTCGGGGATCTGGTCCAGCAGCTCGGGCAGGACAGGGCTGTCGCCGTCGCGGCTGGGGGTGAAGTCGACGGCACGGATGTCGGAAGTGGCGGCATCCATGGCCAGATGCACCTTGCGCCACTGGCGCCGGCCCTGCGCCCCGTGTTTGCGGACCTGCCACTCGCGTTCGGCAGGCTTACGCGGCGCCACTGGCGCCACGGTCCTGCCTC
>NZ_VDEK01000099.1:0-1423 GCF_007668225.1 Cereibacter sediminicola
GTGTTCATGCGGCCTTACCTCTTTTCAATGCGCCCATGTTGGTGGGAAGCTGCTTGGGCGCAGGCGATGCGGGTATGGCTGTCATGCTGGCTGTTCCCGATGGCTCGGAGGGCTGGGCCGCCCGCATCGCCGCCCTTGATCGACCGCTGATTACGCGATGCCCCTGATGGCTTTGTAAGGCGATGCCGGCGAGACGGGGCATGCGGGTCCGGGGCAACGCGGGAGGATCGCCATGCGGATTTCTGTGGGAATGGATGTCGCCAAGGCGATCCACTGGGCCTGCGCCTTCGACGAGACGGGCCGGACGCTGCTCGACCGGGCAGTGGAGAACACGCCGGAGGCGATCGCCTCCTTCGCGGCCGATCTGCGCACACTGGGCGGCGAGCCGGTCATCGGCCTCGACGTGGTGGGCTCCTTCGCTCATTTCCTCGGCGCGTCGCTCCTGGCCGAGGGCTTCCGCCTCGTCCATGCGCCGGGCATCGCCGTCAATCGGGCGGGCCAAGGCTTTGCCGGGGGCGAGCGCAAGTCCGATCCGCGCGACGCCCGCACCATCGCCGATCTGGTCCGCACCCGCGACCTGCGTCCGATCCTTCCCGACGACGAGACGGTGACGGCGATCCGCCTCAAGGTCGGCCGCCGCCGCGACCTGATCGAGGAGCAGACCCGGCGCCTGAACCGGCTGCGCGGGCTGCTGAGCAGCGTCCATCCGGGGCCGGAGCGTGATCTCGATGTCACCTGCAAGGGGCCGCTCGTGCTGCTGACCCGCTACGTCACGCCCGCCGAGATCCGGCAGGCCGGAAAGCGGCGGATCATGGCGCATCTGGCGAAGACCCCGCATGTGCAGCGTGCCGAGGCGCTGGCCGACCACGCCCTCGCAGCGGCACGCGCCCAGACGCTTGCCGTGCCCGGCGAGACGGCCATGGCCGAGCTGGTCCGGGAGATGGCCACCGAAGCACTCGAAACCAGGACGAAGATCACCCGCCTCGACCGCGATCTGGCGGCCCTGCTCGCCGTCCACCCTGATGGCGCCCTCATCCAGTCGCTGCCGGGGATGGGGGCGGTGCTCGCGGCAGAGTTCATCGCCTGCGTCGGCGACATCCGGCGCTTCCCGTCGGCCGATGCGCTGGCCTCCGCCGCGGGGCTTGCGCCGGTGATCCGGCAGTCGGGAAGAAAGGCAGGCTGGCGGCGCACCTACGGCGGGGACAAGGCCCTCAAACGTGTCTTCTACCAGGGCGCCTTCTGCGCCGTCTGTCGAAAGGACCCGCTCTCCAGGGCGTTCTACGACCGCAAACGGCGCGAAGGAAAACACCACACCCAGGCGCTCATCGCCCTCGCACGCCGACGCGTCACCGTGCTCTGGACCATGCTCCAGACCCGCCAGACCTTCGATCCGCTCAAGAACGCCGCTTGACTTCCGCATTAC
>NZ_VDEK01000009.1:0-127204 GCF_007668225.1 Cereibacter sediminicola
CTGAGCCTCCATGGTTATGCCCAAGTGTCCGGTCGAAACGGGGGCCAGTTCACAATGGGGCGGAGACGCCGCTTACGGTGAGCAGCAAGTCTCATCCAAGCATTGATGGTCGCAGCCCTTGCGGAAAGACGGTGCAGGTGAAGGCGACTGGCCGTGGTCTGGGGCCAGCATTTCGCCCGGTGGAAGCCCGGGCAGATCATCTCCTCTTCTTCGATCTCAATTTCGACCGCTGCAAGGGCACCGTTTTCTACAACGGGCCCGAGCATCCGGTGATCGCGACGTTGCCAGCATCGTGGACCGGCCAACGCCTGGTTTCCAGATCCCGGCTTTTTGCGTTGAACCAGGCGCTCAGCGACGGTGACCGATTGCCGATGATTGGGCGTCAGTTGCCAGATTAGGGTTCGTCGCGGCGCGGTGAGGCAAGCCTCACATCGGTCTTGCCGAAATCGTCCCCGACGAAAAGAAGAGGGCAGTTTCGTCCCGCCGCCAGCCCATAGGCAAAACAATCTCCGAAATTCAGCCCAGCTGGATGGATGCCTTTTCCCCAGGTCCGGTAGGCGGCCGCTACGGCATCGGCCCCTGACTGTGTCACGGTGACAACTTCAATGCCCAGTCCTTCGATCAGCTGCTGCATTTCGGCGCCCACCGAGCGGCGATCGGCGACGATCATGGCCTCGGCGAGCGTTCCCGCCGAAATGCACAGGGCTTCCGCTTCATCGAGAACCTGCATCACGATGTCGGCGTCGGGCTCACCCAGAAGGATTGCCATCAAGACCGAGGTATCAACCGCGATCACTTCGGCAGGCCATCGTCATCATAGAGGAAGTCCTGGCTGCGGGCGGCACTCGCCCCAGCCGTGATCTTTGACATGGCGCTGCGCTGGGCAGCTTCCATGACCGCGCGGCGGCGATCGCGTGTCACCGCAGGGACGACGGGAACCAGCCTGACGGCTGCTTTGCCATGCCGTGTCAGCACAACTTCATCTCCCGCCTCGGCGCGGCGCACGAGTTCGGTCAGATGGCCCTTGGCCTCGGTGATGGAAATCTGCATGGCGGCCTCCAGTGATGTCCATAATATGGACTATCATATGGACCAAATCAAGCCGTCACCCCTTCCACGTCCCCAGGATCGCTCCCGGCAGCCGTGCCGTCGCATCCCGCGCCAACCCATCAAGGTCCACCGGATCGCCACTGCGCATCCTGCGCGAGGTTCGGATCGCGGAAGAGGGCGGCCGTGGCGTTGGCGAAGGCCGACATCTCAGGTCGCGCCCCCGTTCAGGCGCACGATACCGGTGGTATCGCCCGCGCCGCCCGCCACCGCCTGCGTCGCGATGCCGATCCGGGTGTTGCCGGTCAGAACGTTGGTGGTCCGGCTGTTCGCCGCGTCCCAATAGATCGTCTGACCGACCGTCCAGGCCTGCGAGGGCGCCTTCGGCAGCGAGAATACGCCCACAAGCCGGATGACCGCGGTTTCGCCGATTGCCGCGGCACCCTCGGCCACGCCGAAGATGCTGCCGACCAGCACCCCCCCGGCCGGAGGCGATGACGGCCGCCGCGGTGATGTTGATGGTTTCGCCATTGGCGATGAAGTTCTTCATTTCCTTGGGCGGTCAGAGACTTCACGTGTACGCGCTTGAACCAGCCGAGGCGCACGAGCTGGGCGATGCCGCGGGCTTCATGGCGATCGGTCTTGACGCGCATCGCGGCGAAGGCCGCTCGGACGTGACGCGCCTCCATCACCGAGACAGAGAACCCCTCACGGACGAGCCCCTCGTGGAGCCACTGGGAAAGGTTTCCGGCTTCGAGGCCGACATGCTCGATGCGCCGGCCCTGGTGCCGGATAGCCTTGGAAATCGCCTTCGGCTCGCTCGCAGCGCGTGTCTCCTTGACGATGCGGCCGCCTTCGTCGACGACGCAGATGTGCGTCTCGTCGAGCGACACATCAAGACCCACGAAAAACTCCATGGCATGAGCTCCTTGATCGGTTGCGATGCAGGACAGGGTCCCAACGTCGCCGTCTGGCGCAAAGCCCGATCAGCGCACCCCAACCGCGAAGAAGGGTTAACGGTGCGTAAGCGCAAAGCACGCCGCAAGGCCATTGGCACAAGGGCCCCCGATCCTGATCGAAGCGCGGGCCAATGCGCGCTGGTCGCTCGACTTCATGCATGACCAGTTCGCCTGGGGGCGGCGCTTCCGGGTGCTGAACGTGGTGGATGACGTCACGCGCGAATGCCTCGCCGCGATCCCTGACACTTCCATCTCAGGCCGCCGCGTGGCGCGGGAGCTGACCGCGCTGATCGAACGCCGCGGCAAGCCCGGGATGATCGTCAGCGACAATGGGACGGAACTGACCTCAAACGCGATCCTGAAGTGGTGCGCCGAGCATAAGGTCGAATGGCATTACATCGCGCCCGGAAAGCCGATGCAGAACGGCTTTGTCGAAAGCTTCAACGGTAGGATGCGGGACGAGTTCTTGAACGAGACGCTGTTCCGCAACCTCGCCCATGCCCGCGATCTCATTGCGGCCTGGGTCACCGACTACAACACCGCGCGGCCCCACTCGCCTTCCTCTCAAACCCTTGGAACATATTCAAAAAGCGAGTTTTGCACTCAAGAGAACGGTGCTCAGACTCGCTTTCGTGGAGCGCTTGCGGTACAACCGCACTGAGGGTTGTCGAACCGATAAAATCACCTTTTCGTTCAAGATGTTAGCGGATTTTTCGACGCTAGGTGCGGTTTGGTGGAGCCAGGCGGGATCGAACCGCCGACCTCTTGAATGCCATTCAAGCGCTCTCCCAACTGAGCTATGACCCCACCGGAGGTGCGGACCGTTTCCGATCCGCTTGGGCTGTGCGATCCGCTTCCGGTTCGCTCGGGCTGTCTAGTGTCTCACGACGGAAGGCGCAAGAGGAAAAATCGCCTTCCGCTGCTCTCAACCTTCCTCGTCGTCGCCGGCCACGTCGGCCAGCTCGTCGAGCGACACGTTGTCGTCCGAATCATCCTCGAGCAGGTCGTCATCGACATCCGTGTCTTCCGTCGCTTCGGCGTCGAGCAGGTCATCATCGCCGTCGATGTCGTCCACGAGCAGTTCGTCGTCCTTCTCGGGCGCGACACGCGAGATGACGGCCGCCACGGCCTTGCGGCGCGCGCTTTCGATATCCACGACCTCGCCGGTGTAGGGGCTGACGACGGGTGTGCGGTTGAGGTCGTAGAAGCGCTTGCCCGTCGTCGGGCAGACACGCTTCGTGCCCCATTCTTCCTTGGGCATGGTGATCCCCTTGCAAGGCTGTCTGCTGCAGAATTGGGGAGCCATGCCACAAGCCCCCGGGACTGTCAAAGCCTTTCCACCCGCAGGTTCCGGCGAATTTTCCCCGCTTTTTCTTGCGCCGATGGCCCGGTAGTCTGACCGCCGGAAGGAGATCTCGATGCCCGTTCTGCCCGGTTCCCCCCCGGTCGAGGTCACGCTGCGCCGCTCGGCGCAGGCTCGGCGCTTTTCGCTGCGAGTGTCGCGGCTTGACGGGCGTGTCACCCTGACCGTTCCTGCACGGGCGAGGGAGGCCGAGGCGCTGGCCTTTGCACGCGATCAGGAGGGCTGGATCCGCCGCGCCCTGCTGGACGTGCCACGGACGGCGACGGTCGGGCTGGAGACGCTTCTGCCGGTCGAGGGGCGGCAGCTTCTGGTCCGCTCCGGGACGGGGCGCTCTGTGCGCATCGAGGATGATTCGATCCTTGTGCCCGGCGATCCCGGACTGGTGCCGGTGCGGCTTGCGGCCTACCTCAAGGCGCTGGCGCGCGAGCGGCTTGCGGCGACCTGCGACCGCCATGCCCGCATGCTCGGACGCTCCTACATGCGCCTCACCTTGCGCGACACGCGGTCGCGCTGGGGGTCGTGCACGCATGACGGCTGCCTGATGTTCTCGTGGCGGCTGATCCTCGCGCCGCCGCCGATTCTCGACTATGTGTCGGCGCATGAGGTGGCGCATCTGGCGCAGATGAATCACTCGCCCGCCTTCTGGGCCGAGGTCTCGCGGCTCATGCCCGACTATGGGCCGCACCGCCTCTGGCTGCGGCGGCACGGGCAGGCGCTGCACGGCTTCCGCTTCGGGGATTGACCGCGGGCGGGCAGGAGTGCTTGCTCGCGCACATGCCGACCCAGACGCGCCCCTCAGACCTGACCGCCGCCGCCCATGAGCGGCTTTATCGTGCCCTGAGGGCACAGGTGATGCATGGCGAGCTGTCGCCCGGGCAGGCCCTCACGCTGCGCGGTCTCGCGCGCAGTTTCGAGGTCTCGATGACCCCCGCGCGCGAGGCCGTCCGGCGGCTCGTGGCCGAAGGTGCCCTGTCGCTCTCATCGTCAGGACGGGTGGCGACGCCCGACCCCAGCCCGGAGCGAATCGAAGAGCTGGCGGCGATCCGGGCCCTGCTCGAACCGGAACTCGCGGCGCGCGCCCTTCCGCGCGCCCATTTCGCGCTGCTCGACCGGCTGGCCGCCATCAACGCCGCCAATGCCGAGGCGGTCGTGAAGGGCGATGCCGTGGCCTACATCCGCACCAACCTCGAGTTCCACCGGACGCTCTACCTCCGGGCCCAGGCGCCTGCGATGCTCGCGATGGCCGAGACCGTCTGGCTGCAACTCGGCCCGACGATGCGCGCGCTCTATGGACGGCTGCGGAGGAACGAGCCTCCGCAGCATCATCGCAGCATCCTTGCCGCGCTGCGGGCGGGGGATGAGCCGGGGCTGCGACTGGCCGTCCGCATGGATGTGACGCAGGGGCTGCGACACCTCATCGGCTGAACTGGTCATATTATTTGACCAGGATCATGTTTTGCGCGCGGTTAAAAGGATACTCGTGGGTCGATGAAATGGATCAGACCCAAGGGGAATAGCCATGCTGGACCGAGTTCGCGCTCTTTTCGACCGTTGGCACCGGCTTCAGGAAGTTCACGCGATGACTGACCGCGATCTGGAGGATCTGGGCATCACGCGCTGGCAGATGGAGCAGTTCGTGCGCATGCCCGAGCATGTGGGTGACCGCCTGCTGCAGATGGCGCAGGTCTTCGGACTGGACCCGGTTGAAGTCCAGCACGCCTATGCCGATTACCTGGAACTGCTGGAGGTGTGCCGGCACTGCGGCAGCACGCGGCTCTGCCAGTGCCGTCTGGCCGAAGCCGACCGGCTGGCGCCCGCCGACTGCGGCTTCTGCCCGAACGCCGCCACCTACGAAGTGATGGCCCGACACACGCTGCACTAGCGACCTGGGCCACCGGAAAGGCGAACGGCGCCCTCTCGGGCGCCGCGGATGTCAGATGACGCGCTCGACCATCATCTTCTTGATCTCGGCGATCGCCTTGGCCGGGTTGAGGCCCTTGGGGCAGGTCTTTGCGCAGTTCATGATGGTGTGGCAGCGGTAGAGCTTGAAGGGGTCTTCCAGCATGTCGAGCCGTTCGGGCGTCGCTTCGTCGCGGCTGTCCACGATCCAGCGGTAGGCGTGCAGCAGCGCCGCGGGCCCAAGGTAACGGTCACCGTTCCACCAGTAGCTCGGGCACGAGGTCGAGCAGCAGGCGCACATGACACATTCATAGAGCCCGTCGAGCTTGGCCCGGTCCTCGACCGACTGGCGCCACTCTTTCGCGGGCTCGACCGTCTTGGTCTCGAGCCAAGGCATGATCGAGGCATGCTGCGCGTAGAACAGCGACAGGTCGGGGATCAGGTCCTTGATGACCGGCAGGTGCGGCAGGGGATAGATCTTCACGTCGCCCTTGACCTCGTCGAGGCCGTAGATGCAGGCGAGCGTGTTGATCCCGTCGATGTTCATCGCGCACGAGCCGCAGATCCCCTCGCGGCACGAGCGGCGGAAGGTCAGCGTCGGATCAACCTCGTTCTTGATCTTGATCAGCGCGTCCAGAACCATCGGGCCGCACTTGTCCATGTCGAGGAAGTAGGTGTCCACCCGCGGGTTCTCGCCGGTGTCGGGATCCCAGCGATAGATCATGAACTTGCGGACGTTCCTGCCCTCGGGCTTCGGCCAGGTCTTGCCGGTGCGGACCTTGGAGTTCTTGGGGAGCGTGAGCTGGACCATGGTTCATCCCTTCCGGTCTTAGCGGGAGTAGAGCGGCCGCGTCGGGGGCTGGCCGGATTTCTGATAGACGCAGGCGTCGTAGATGGCCGAGGGGTCCCGGCCCATGAGGTAGTCCGAGGTCACGGTCAGCTCGATGTTGCTGACCATGCCGCCGCTGCCGGCGCCCACCCCGACCGACCCGCGCGGGGCCTCGGCAAGGCGCGCACGCTCGGCACAGGCTCTCTCGGCCTGCTCGACCGTGACGGGTCCGCAGGCGGCGAGAAGAAGGACGAGCAGCAGCGGCGTTCGCATGGCCTAGACCGCGGGCAGAAGCGGCAGGCCGCTCGTCTGGAGGCACCGGATCGTTTCCGGCCGGGTGGCGATCGTCACCACGTTCTGCACTGTCGTCGTGCCGGCGCGGACGCCGACGTCGCGGGACAGGGCGCTCAGTTCCTGCGCCGAGGCATTGTCGATGATGCAGGTGGTGACCCCCTGCGCGGCGGGGCCGGGCATGTATTGCTCCACCACCGGCAGCACGACGGTCCGCGCGGTCTGCCGCGCCACGCTGTCGGCCACCGACTGCGGGCTGCAGGCGGCGAGCGCGAGGGCGCAGGAGGCGAGAGCCGCGCCCCGCATCAATAGACCCGCGCCTTGGGCGCGATCTTCTTCAGGTCGATCCCGCCTTCGGACTGTTTGGTCAGCGGCTCGAGATGGACCGGCCGGGAGGCGAGCGTGACCTCGTTGCCCTTCACCGTGGCGAGGCTGTGGACGCGCCAGTTCTCGTCGTCGCGGTTCGGCCAGTCCTCGTGGGCGTGGGCCCCGCGGCTTTCCTTCCGCGCCTCGGCCGCCACGATCGTGGCCAGCGCGTTCGGCATCAGGTTGGTCAGCTCGAGCGTCTCCATCAGGTCCGAGTTCCAGATGAGGCTGCGGTCGGTGACCTTGAGGTCCGAGACCTTGGCCGCGATCCCCTTCATCTTCTCGACACCTTCGGCCAGCGTCTTGTCGGTGCGGAACACGGCGGCGTCGGCCTGCATGGTGCGCTGCATCTCGAGCCGCAGGTCGGCGGTCGGGATGGCGCCGTTGGCGTGGCGCAGATCGTCGAACCGGCCGAGGATCTCGTCCACCTGGGCCTTGGGCACATCGGCGTGGAACTCGTGCGGTTTCACGATCTGGCCCGCGCGGATCGCGGCGGCCCGGCCGAACACCACGAGGTCGATCAGCGAGTTCGAGCCCAGCCGGTTCGCACCATGGACCGAGGCGCAGCCGGCCTCACCCACCGCCATCAGGCCCGGGAAGACCCGGTCGGGATCGTCCGCGGTCGGGGCGAGCACCTCGCCCCAGTAGTTCGTGGGAATGCCGCCCATGTTGTAGTGCACGGTCGGCAGCACCGGGATCGGTTCCTTGTGAACGTCCACCCCGGCGAAGATTTTCGCCGACTCCGAGATGCCCGGCAGGCGCAGCGCCAGCGTCTCGGGCGGAAGGTGGTTCAGGTGCAGGTGGATGTGGTCGCCATGCTCGCCCACGCCGCGGCCTTCGCGGATCTCCAGCGTCATGCAGCGGCTGACCACGTCACGGCTGGCCAGATCCTTGTAGGTCGGAGCGTAACGCTCCATGAACCGCTCGCCGTTCGAGTTCGTGAGGTAGCCGCCCTCGCCGCGCGCGCCCTCGGTGATCAGGCAGCCCGAGCCGTAGATGCCGGTCGGGTGGAATTGCACGAACTCCATGTCCTGCAGCGGCAGGCCGGCCCGCGCCACCATCCCGCCGCCGTCGCCGGTGCAGGTATGGGCGGAGGTGGCCGAGAAATAGGCGCGGCCGTAGCCGCCGGTCGCCAGAACCGTGAGCTTGGCGTTGAAGACGTGGATCGTGCCGTCTTCCAGCCGCCAGGCGACGACGCCGGTGCAGCGGCCGTCCTGGATGATGAGATCCAGCGCGAAATATTCGATGAAGAACTCGGCGTTGTTCTTGACCGACTGGCCATAGAGCGTGTGCAGGATCGCGTGGCCGGTCCGGTCCGCCGCGGCGCAGGTGCGCTGCACCGGCGGGCCTTCGCCGAACTGGGTCGTGTGGCCGCCGAACGGGCGCTGGTAGATCTTGCCTTCCTCGGTGCGCGAGAAGGGCACGCCGTAGTGCTCGAGTTCATAGACCGCCTTGGGGGCCTCCCGCGCGAGATATTCCATCGCGTCGGTGTCGCCCAGCCAGTCCGACCCCTTCACGGTGTCGTACATGTGCCACTGCCAGTTGTCCGGGCCCATGTTGGCGAGGCTGGCGGCGATGCCGCCCTGCGCGGCCACCGTGTGGCTGCGGGTCGGGAAAACCTTGGTGACGCAGGCCGTGCGCAGGCCCTGCTCGGCCATCCCCAGCGTCGCGCGGAGGCCGGCGCCACCGGCGCCCACCACCACGACGTCATAGTCGTGCGT
The DNA here is from genome assembly GCF_007668225.1 of Cereibacter sediminicola. Classification (NCBI taxonomy): domain Bacteria; kingdom Pseudomonadati; phylum Pseudomonadota; class Alphaproteobacteria; order Rhodobacterales; family Paracoccaceae; genus Cereibacter; species Cereibacter sediminicola. The sequence continues at coordinate 8,476 of NZ_VDEK01000009.1, forward strand.
CTCGTACGTGTAAGCAGCCATCAGTCAGGTCCTCAGAGGGCGATCTTGGCGAGGGCGAACAGCCCGATCGCCGCCACGCCATAGGCGAAGGATTGCGCGCAGATCACCAGCAGGCGGCGCGGCACGCCCTGCCAGTAGTCCTCGATCATCATGGTCGAGCCTTCGGCGAAGTGGCGCATGCCGAAGAACAGCACCAGCCCCGACAGGATCGCGTTGAACGGATGCGAGAAGATCTCGAGCACGCGCTCACGGCTTTCGCCGATGGCATTGCCGACGACATAGACGAAGATCGGGATCAGGACCGCGAGACCCACCGCCGAGACGATCATGTACCAGTGGCGGTCGGTGCCGTGGTGGGCGGCGCCCATGCCCTCGGCGCGCTTGCGGGCGGTGATGAAACGCATCGGGTGCCCCTTCAGATGATGATGACGGTGAGCAGGGTCAGGATCAGCGAGCCGCCGATGCAGGCCCAGCCGAGCTTCTCGGCGGTGGCGATCTCGAGCCCCTTGCCGGTGTCCCAGTAGAGGTGCCGTAGCCCCGCAAGGTAGTGATACCACAGTGCCCAGACCGACAGCAGCAGAACGATGTCTCCGAACCACGAGGTCAGCACCGCGTCGGCGGTGGCGAACTGCTCGGGGCCGAGGGCGGCGGCCAGCAGCCACCAGGTCACCAGCATCGTGCCGACGATCAGACCGTTCCCGGTGATGCGGGTGAAGATCGAGGTCGTGGAGGTCAGCTGCACCCGGTAGATCTGGAGATGGGGGGAAAGGGGCCGCTCGACCCGCTTCGTTTCAGCCATGTCGTTGCCTTTCGCTGGCCGGCCCCGCCGGAAGGGGCGGCTGTCTCGCTGGTGTCACTCAATAGCGGTTTTTTCGTCCGAGTCACGGGGGCGGTGCTTCCCCCGTGCTTCAAAATCAGGCTCGCATCAAAAAAAAACCACCATGTGATCACAAAAAACGGGGGCGTGATCACATGTTTGCGCAATCATTCCGGGCACCTCCGCCCGGTGGCGCTCAGCAGGGGACGAGCGCCCAGTAGTCGAGATCAAGCAGAACGCCGGGCTGGTATTTGCCGGCCTCATCCCGAAGCCTGAAGGGCTCTGCCCCATGTTTGACCGCCACGAGTCGCAGTCTCAGCGCACCCACTCCGGGGGCGGAGGTCTCGGCCTTGTCCAGAACTTCTGACCAGGCCCGCACCGTGTCGCCGGCGAAGCAGGGGTTGGCATGGGCGCCCGCGTTCAGCGCCACGATCATCTGCGCATTGGCGAGCCCGTTGAACGAGAGCGCACGCGCCATCGAGATCACATGGCCGCCGTAGATCAGCCGCAGGCCGTCGGGGCGGTTGGTGGCGTCGAAATGGACCTTGGCCGTGTTCTGCCAGAGCCGGGTGGCGAGCATGTGCTCGCTCTCTTCGATCGTCACGCCGTCCACATGGTCGATCGTCTCGCCGATGGCGTAGTCGCCCCAGCGGTGCGGCTCGCCCGCAAGAGTGAAATCGTAGCGCGAGAAGTCCAGCCCCTCCGGCACCACAAGGTCCGCCGCCGGAACCGCCTGGGAGAGGGTCGGGACGCTGGCTTCGGGCGCCGGCGCCGCCTCGTCGCGCTTTCTTACCATCACCCAGCGGACATACTCCAGCACGGTGTACCCGTGCTGGTTCAGGCCGCGGGTGCGGACATAGACCACGCCGGACTTGCCGTTCGAGTTCTCCTTCAGCCCGATGACGGTGCTTTCCGAGCGCAAGGTGTCGCCCGGAAAGACCGGCTTCAGCCAGCGCCCCTCGGCATAGCCGAGGTTCGCCACGGCGTTCAGGCTGATGTCGGGCACCGTCTTGCCGAACACCAGATGGAAGGCCACCAGATCATCGACCGGCGCGGCGGGAAGGCCGCAGGCGCGGGCAAATTCGTCCGAGGAGCAAAGCGCATGACGCGCCGGATAAAGCGCGTGATAGAGCGCCCGCTCACCGCCCGAGACGGTGCGCGGCACGGCATGGGCAATGGTCTCGCCCAGACGGTAATCCTCGAAGAAACGGCCCGCGTTGGTCTTCATTCAGTGGTCTCCCAGCTTGGTCTCGGGCGTGTAGGTGCCCGGAACATCCTTCACCACCGCCTGACCGCAGCGCATCACGCCCCTCGCCGCATCAAAGGCATAGGTGGGCGCGCCATGCAGGTGCCAGCCCTTGTTCAGGGCCGCGGTCACCTTGTGGCAGAAGGCCGAGGTGTCGTCTTCGGTCAGGAAGCGGTAGAGTTTCATGCGTAGGTTCCGGCAAAGGGGTTGTGGCCCGTCCAGATATGGACGAGGGCGATCAGCCCGTACATCACCAGAACGACGCCGATAAGCGCCAGATCGCGTTTCGGCCCGCCCGAGACGGGGCGCACCCAGTCGGTCTGCTTGTTGATCAGCACCACCTCGGCCACCGCCCAGGCGCCGAGGCCGCCGAACAGGATCAGCGAGGCCACGTCGCCGTTCACCAGCAGGTGGGCGAAGGCCCAGAGCGCGAAGCCATAGAGCATCGGGTGGCGGATCTTCGTCCAGAGCCAGCCCTTGGCCATGCCGGCGCCGAAGATGATCAGCGCGAACAGCATCAGCAGGTTGTTGGCGTGGCCCATGCCCGGCAGGGGCGTGTAGATCGAGATGAAGTCGGCCTGACGGTAGCCCACCACCATCATCACCACCGACGCGACCAGCAGAAGCGCGGCAACGCCCTTGCCGGCATTGCCCAGCGGCGCGCGCAGCCCCGGCGCCACGCGCTTGAACAGATGGGCCGCCGACCACAGCGCGACCCCGCAAATCAACAGAAGCATATCGTCCCTCAGCTTGCCCTGAACGCGGCAATCGCCTCGGCCTTGGCCAGAGTCTGCCGCGCCGTCACGATATGCAGGTTCTCGACGATCTTGCCATCCACCACGGCGACGCCTTGCCCGTGGCGTTCTGCCTCTTCGAAGGCGGCGATCTGGCGGTTGGCCAGCTCGATCTCGGCCGACGACGGCGAGAAGACCTCGTTGGCAATCTCGAGCTGCGCGGGATGGATCAGCGTCTTGCCGTCAAAGCCCATGTCGCGGCCCTGCTCGCATTCCGCGCGCAGGCCGTCCTCGTCCTTGAAGGCGTTGTAGACGCCATCGACGATGGTCAGCCCATGCGCGCGCGCGGCCAGCAGGCAGAGGCCGAGGCCGGTCTGCAGCGCGAGGCGGTCGGGCCGGAAGCGGCTGGTCAGTTCCTTGGCGAGGTCGTTCGTGCCCATCACCATGCCGGTCAGGCGCGGATGGGCGGCGATCTCGGCCGCGTTCAGCATCCCCAGCGCCGTCTCCATCATCGCCCAGAGCGGCACGTCGGGGATGAGGTCGGCCACCGCCTGCACATCCGCCGCCGACGAGACCTTGGGGATCAGGATCACGTCCGCCTTCGAGCCCGCAAAGGCCGCCACGTCGTCGCGGCCCCATTCCGTATCCATTCCGTTCACCCGCACGATGCGGATGCGCCGGCCATAGTCGGCGGTCTCCAGCGTCTTCTTCAGCAGGTCGCGCGCGTGGATCTTCTCGTCATGCGCCACGGCATCCTCGAGGTCGAAGATGATCGCGTCGGCGGCAAGGCCCTGCGCCTTCTCCAGCGCCCGCTCCTTCGAGCCGGGGATATAGAGCACGGAGCGGAAGGGATGAGCCTGATGCGCCATGACGATTCTCCTTCAAGCAACAATCTTTCGCTTGGGAGCACATTTGCGGCATATCCGGCAAGACCTCTTTTGCCGCGACGCAGAAATCGGGCGACGGCCTGCCAGATCAGCCGCAGGGAAATCAGGAGCAGCGCCCAGATCACAATGCGGAAGAAGAGCGCCTGAGGCACGATCCGCACCAGCCGGTATCCCACGAAGACCGAGAGCGCCGCGGGCAGCATGAGCCACGCCGCCACCCGCAGGTTCGCCACCGAAAGCTGACCGAGCGCCGCATAGGGGATCAGCTTGATGGCGTTGATGTAGGCAAAGAGGATCGTGGAGGTGCCGGCAAAGACCGTCTTGGGCATCTTCAGCGGCAGGACATAGACCTGATAGGGCGGCGCGCCCGCGTGGCTCACGAAACTCGTGAAGCCGGTTGCCGTGCCCCAGACGAGGCCGGGCGTGACCCTGGCCACCTTGGCCGGCGGATCGGTGCGGCGGAGCAGCAGGTTCGTCGCGAAGGCCGCGCCAATGAGGCCCACGAGCCCTCCGACAACCGTCTCGGGCACGACGCTTGCCGTAAGCCAGCCGATCACGACGCCCACCGTGGCGCCGGGGATCAGGATCTTCAGCACCCGCGCGTCGAACTCGTGCCGGTAGGCATAAAGCCCGAACATGTCCGAGACGACATAGATCGGCAGCAGAAGCCCCGCCGCCGTCACGGGCGAGATCACCAGCGCCAGCAGCGGCACGCTCATGATCCCCACCACCGGCAGGCCGCCCTTGCTCATGCCCACGAGAACCGAGGCGGTCACCGCCAGAGCCCAGAAGCCGAAGCCCTCCATTCACCTCTCCGAATCATCCCGGCCGCTCCGGTATGCGACTGGATACCGCATCCCGCCGCCGCGCCGGAGCCCGGGGGCTGCTTTAGCGCAAACATCTGCGGAGAAACAGCCGAAGGGGCTTCCGCGCCGCTGCACGAGGCTTGCGCGCAAGAATGTGAAGGTCTACCCATCGCCGCGACAATTCCTCACGGGAGATCCACTCATGGCCAGACCCAAGATTGCGCTGATCGGTGCGGGGCAGATCGGCGGCACGCTCGCTCATCTCGCCGCGATCAAGGAACTGGGCGACGTCGTCCTGTTCGACATCGCCGAGGGCACCCCTCAGGGCAAGGCTCTGGACATCGCGCAGTCGGGCCCGTCGGAAGGCTTCGACGCCGTGATGAAGGGCGCCAACAGCTACGAGGACATCGCGGGCGCCGACGTCTGCATCGTCACCGCCGGCGTACCGCGCAAGCCGGGCATGAGCCGCGACGACCTGATCGGCATCAACCTCAAGGTCATGAAGTCGGTCGGCGAGGGCATCAAGGCCCACGCGCCGAACGCCTTCGTGATCTGCATCACCAACCCGCTCGACGCGATGGTCTGGGCGCTGCAGCAGTTCTCGGGCCTGCCGCCGGAGAAGGTGGTCGGCATGGCCGGCGTGCTCGACTCGGCGCGCTTCCGCCACTTCCTGTCGGTCGAGTTCAACGTCTCGATGCGCGACGTGACGGCCTTCGTGCTGGGCGGCCACGGCGACACGATGGTGCCGCTCGTCCGCTACTCGACCGTGGCCGGCATCCCGCTGCCCGACCTCGTGCAGATGGGCTGGACCTCGCAGGAGAAGCTCGACCAGATCGTGCAGCGCACCCGCGACGGCGGCGCCGAGATCGTGGGCCTGCTGAAGACCGGCTCGGCCTACTACGCGCCGGCGACCTCGGCGATCGAGATGGCGGAAGCCTACCTCAAGGACCAGAAGCGCCTGCTGCCCTGCGCGGCCTGGGTCGATGGCGCCTTTGGCCTGAACGGCATGTATGTCGGTGTGCCCACCATCATCGGTGCGGGCGGCATCGAGAAGGTTGTGGACATCAAGCTGAACGCGGACGAGCAGGCGATGTTCGACAAGTCGGTCGATGCGGTGAAGGGCCTTGTCGCGGCCTGCAAGGGCATCGAGCCGTCGCTGGCCTGAGTCGCCGCAAAGCACAACGCATGGGGCGCGCCAGACCGCTGGCGCGCCCTTTTTCATGTCGCGCCAGATGCCGCGGGGCAGCATCCCCGAGCCTTGTGATCACGCCTTTCCGGCCTGTGATCACAAAGCTTTCTTTTTGCGCGGAAAACCCCTTGGTAGCGCAAAACCCGTTTTGAACACGCTCGTTTCTGTGGCATCACGCCGCAAATCATCAGCGATGGGACAGTTCAATGAACATCCATGAATACCAGGCGAAGGCGCTCCTGCGCAGCTACGGCGCGCCGGTGTCCGACGGCCGGGTCGTCCTGAAAGCCGACGAAGCCAAGTCCGCCGCGGGCGAGCTTGGCGGGCCGCTCTGGGTCGTCAAGGCGCAGATCCACGCCGGCGGCCGCGGCAAGGGCAAGTTCAAGGAGCCGGAGGCCGGCGAGAAGGGCGGCGTCCGTCTGGCGAAGTCGGTGGGCGAGGCCGCCGAACTGGCCAGGCAGATGCTCGGCCGCACGCTGGTCACGCACCAGACCGGCGCCTCGGGCAAGCAGGTCAACCGCATCTACATCGAGGAAGGCTCGGACATCGCGCGCGAACTCTATCTCGCGCTGCTGGTGGACCGCGGCACCTCGCGCATCTCGTTCGTGGTCTCGACCGAAGGCGGGATGGACATCGAGGAAGTGGCCGCCTCGACGCCCGAGAAGATCGTGTCCTTCTCGGTCGATCCGGCCTCGGGCCTGTCGGACTTCCACGGCCGCCGCGTGGCCTTCGCCCTCGGGCTGGAAGGCGCGCAGGTCAAGCAGTGCGTCGCGCTGGTCAAGAACCTCTACCGCGCCTTCGTCGAGAAGGACATGGAGATGCTCGAGATCAACCCGCTGATCGTGATGACCGACGGCAACCTGAAGGTGCTCGACGCCAAAGTGGGCTTCGACAACAACGCCCTCTACCGCCAGCCCGACATCATGGCGCTGCGCGACGAGACCGAGGAAGACCCGAAGGAACTCGCCGCCTCGAAGTTCGACCTGAACTACATCGCGCTCGACGGCGAGATCGGCTGCATGGTGAACGGCGCGGGCCTCGCGATGGCCACGATGGACATCATCAAGCTCTACGGCGCGGAGCCTGCGAACTTCCTCGACGTGGGCGGCGGCGCCACGAAGGAGAAGGTGACGGAAGCCTTCAAGATCATCACCTCGGACCCGAACGTGAAGGGCATTCTGGTCAACATCTTCGGCGGCATCATGCGCTGCGACATCATCGCGGAAGGCATCATCGCCGCCGTGAAGGAAGTGGGCCTGCAGGTTCCGCTGGTCGTGCGCCTTGAGGGCACCAACGTCGAGAAGGGCAAGGAGATCATCGCGAACTCCGGCCTGAATGTCATTGCGGGCGACAATCTGTCGGACGCCGCTCAGAAGATCGTCAAAGCGGTGAAGGGGTAATCCGATGGCCGTTCTCGTCAACGAAAACACCAAAGTCATCTGCCAGGGCATCACCGGCAGCCAGGGCACCTTCCACACCGAGCAGGCGATCGCCTACGGCACGCAGATGGTCGGCGGCGTGACCCCCGGAAAGGGCGGCACCGAGCATCTGGGCCTGCCGGTCTTCAACTCGGTCTTCGAGGCGCGCGACGTCACCGGCGCCAACGCCAGCGTGATCTATGTGCCGCCGCCCTTCGCGGCCGACTCGATCCTCGAGGCGATCGACGCCGAGATGGAGCTGATCGTCTGCATCACCGAGGGCATCCCGGTGCTCGACATGATGAAGGTCAAGCGCGCGCTCGAAGGGTCGAAGTCGCGCCTGATCGGGCCGAACTGCCCCGGCGTCATCACCCCCGGCGCCTGCAAGATCGGCATCATGCCGGGCCACATCCACAAGCGCGGCTCGGTCGGTGTTGTCTCGCGCTCGGGGACGCTTACCTATGAGGCCGTGAAACAGACGACGGATCTCGGGCTCGGCCAGTCTTCGGCCGTGGGCATCGGCGGTGACCCGATCAAGGGCACCGAGCACATTGACGTGCTCGAGATGTTCCTCGCGGACCCGGAAACCACCTCGATCATCATGATCGGCGAGATCGGTGGCTCGGCCGAAGAGGAAGCGGCGCAGTTCCTCGCCGACGAGAAGAAGCGTGGCCGCTGGAAGCCCACGGCGGGCTTTATCGCCGGCCGCACGGCCCCTCCGGGCCGCCGGATGGGCCACGCGGGTGCCATCGTCTCGGGCGGCAAGGGCGACGCGGAATCCAAGATCGAAGCGATGAAGAGCGCGGGCATCGTCGTGGCCGACAGCCCGGCCCATCTGGGCGAGGCCGTGATGCAGGCGCTCGGCAAATAATACCTTCGGGTCCGCGCCATGTTGGTGCGGACCCATTCAGATGTCAGGTGCAGCCATGACGGAACAGTCTCCGAACGCGCAGTTCCACGCCTCGAGTTTCCTCCAGGGGCAGAATGCCGAGTATATTGACCAGTTGCAGGCACGTTATGCCGAAGATCCCGCATCGGTGGATGCAGGCTGGGCGGAGTTGTTCCGTTCGCTGGGCGACAGCGAACTCGACGCCAAGCGTCAGGCGCACGGGCCCAGCTGGGCGCGCACGGACTGGCCCCCCACGCCGGCCGACGATCTGACCGCGGCGCTTACCGGCGAATGGCCCGCAGCCGCGCCGAAGGAAGCCCGCACCGCCGGTCAGAAGATCGCCGCCAAGGCCGCCGAGAAGGGCGTAAGCCTGTCCGACGCGCAGGTGCAACGCGCCGTTCTCGACTCGATCCGGGCGCTGATGATCATCCGGGCCTACCGGATCCGCGGGCATCTGGCCGCCGATCTCGATCCGCTCGGGATGCGCAACACCTCGAACCACCCCGAACTCGATCCCAAGTCCTACGGCTTCACCGAAGCGGACATGGACCGGCCGATCTTCATCGACAACGTGCTCGGTCTTCAGGTCGCTTCGATGCGACAGATCGTGGACATGGTCAAGCGCACCTACTGCGGCACTTTCGCTCTGCAGTACATGCATATTTCCGATCCTGAACAGGCGGCTTGGCTCAAGGAGCGGATCGAGGGCTACGGCAAGGAGATCCACTTCACCCGTGAGGGCCGCCGCGCGATCCTCAACAAGATGGTCGAGGCCGAGGGCTTCGAGAAGTTCCTCCATGTGAAGTACATGGGCACCAAGCGGTTCGGCCTGGACGGTGGCGAAAGCCTGATCCCCGCGATGGAGCAGATCATCAAGCGCGGCGGCGCGCTGGGCGTCAAAGAGATCGTGATCGGCATGCCGCACCGCGGCCGCCTCTCGGTCCTGGCCAACGTGATGGCCAAGCCCTACCGCGCCATCTTCAACGAATTCCAGGGCGGCAGCTTCAAGCCCGAGGATGTCGATGGTTCGGGCGACGTGAAATACCACCTCGGCGCCTCGTCCGACCGCGAGTTCGACGGCAACACCGTTCACCTGTCGCTGACCGCGAACCCCAGCCACCTCGAGGCGGTGAACCCGGTCGTTCTGGGCAAGGTCCGCGCCAAGCAGGAGCAGGCGGGCGACAAGACGCGCCACACGGTCCTGCCGATCCTGCTGCACGGCGACGCGGCCTTTGCCGGGCAAGGCGTCGTGGCCGAATGCTTCGGCCTGTCGGGTCTTGTCGGGCACCGCACCGGCGGCACGATTCATATCGTCGTGAACAACCAGATCGGTTTCACCACCGCGCCGTCCTTCTCGCGCTCGTCGCCCTACCCCACCGACATCGCGCTGATGGTCGAGGCGCCGATCTTCCACGTCAACGGCGACGATCCCGAAGCCGTGGTTCATGCGGCGAAGGTGGCGACCGAGTTCCGGCAGAAGTTCCACAAGGATGTCGTCATCGACATCTTCTGCTACCGCCGCTTCGGTCACAACGAGGGCGACGAGCCCATGTTCACCAACCCGGCGATGTACACCTCGATCAAGAAGCACAAGACGACGCTCCAGCTTTATACCGAGCGTCTGGTGCAGGACGGCCTCATCCCCGAGGGCGAGATCGAGGACATGAAGGCCGCCTTTCAGGCCCGCCTCAACGAGGAGTTCGAGGCCGGCAAGGACTTCAAGCCGAACAAGGCCGACTGGCTGGACGGCCGCTGGAAGCACATCGACCGGCATGGCGACGAATACCAGCCGGGCCGCACCTCGATCTCGACCGAGACGCTGCAGGAGATCGGTCAGGCGCTGACGCGCGTGCCCGAAGGGTTCGACCTGCACAAGACGGTCGGCCGCCAGCTCGAGGCCAAGAAGCAGATGTTCGAGACCGGGAAGGGCTTCGACTGGGCGACGGGCGAGGCGCTGGCCTTCGGTTCGTTCGTGGTTGAAGGTTACCCGGTGCGCCTCTCGGGGCAGGACTGCACCCGCGGCACCTTCAGCCAGCGGCACTCGGCCTTCATCAACCAGTCGACCGAGGAACGCTACTACCCGCTGAACAACATCCGTTCGGGCCAGGCGCGGTATGAGGTGATCGACTCGATGCTGTCGGAATATGCCGTGCTCGGCTTCGAGTATGGCTATTCGCTGGCCGAGCCCAACGCGCTGGTGATGTGGGAGGCCCAGTTCGGCGACTTCGCCAACGGCGCCCAGATCATGTTCGACCAGTTCATCAACTCGGGCGAGTCGAAGTGGCTGCGCATGTCGGGCCTTGTGGTGCTGTTGCCGCACGGCTTCGAGGGGCAGGGCCCCGAGCATTCCTCGGCGCGCCTTGAACGCTTCCTTCAGATGTCGGCCAACGACAACTGGATCGTGGCAAACTGCTCGACGCCGGCGAACTACTTCCACATCCTGCGCCGGCAAATTCACCGCAACTTCCGCAAGCCGCTGATCCTGATGACGCCGAAGTCGCTTCTGCGCCATCCGCTCTGCGTCTCGAACGCCGAGGATTTCACCACCGGATCGGGCTTCCACCGGGTGCTGTGGGACGACGCGCAGAAGGGCCACTCCGAGACGGTCCTGAAGCCCGACGCCGAGATCCGGCGCGTGGTGATCTGCTCGGGCAAGGTCTATTACGACCTGCTGGCCGAGCGCGACAAGCGGGGCATCGACGACATCTACCTCCTGCGGCTCGAGCAGTTCTACCCCTTCCCGGCGCTGAGCCTCGTGAAGGAGCTGGGCCGCTTCAAGGAGGCTGACATCGTCTGGTGCCAGGAAGAGCCGAAGAACCAGGGCGGCTGGACCTTTGTCGAGCCGAACCTCGAATGGGTGCTGACGCGGATCGGCGCCAGGCACCACCGCGCCCACTATGCCGGCCGCGCGGCCTCGGCTTCGCCCGCCACGGGCCTGGCCAGCCGCCACAAGGCCGAGCAGGAGGCGCTGGTGAACGACGCGCTGACGATCGGGAGCTGAGGATGGGAACGGAAGTAAGGGTTCCGACGCTGGGAGAAAGCGTCTCGGAGGCGACGGTCGCCACCTGGTTCAAGAAGCCGGGCGACCGTGTGGCCGCCGACGAGATGCTCTGCGAGCTGGAGACCGACAAGGTGACGGTCGAGGTTCACGCGCCCGTCGCGGGTCGCCTGACCGAGATCGTCGCCCCCGAGGGGACGACGGTTGCGGTTTCGGCCCTTCTGGCGCAGATCGGAGCAGCGGAGGCCGGCGACGAACCGGCCCCGGCAAGGACTCATGGGGGCGCCGAGGCACAGGCCGGCGCGGGAGAGAGCAAGATGATCGACGTGATGGTGCCTGCCCTTGGCGAATCGGTGTCCGAGGCGACCGTGTCCACCTGGTTCAAGAAGCCGGGCGACACGGTGGCGCAGGACGAGATGCTCTGCGAGCTCGAGACCGACAAGGTGTCGGTCGAGGTGCCGGCGCCCGCCGCGGGCGTGCTGGCCGAGATCCTCGTGACCGAGGGCACGACCGTCGCCGCGGGCTCGCGCCTCGCGCTGATCTCGTCCGACGGCAAGGGCGTGGCCGCCGCGCCGAAGGCCGAGGCACCAAAGGCCGAGGCCGCCCCCGCCAAGGCCGCGAAGAAGGACGTCGAGGATGCTCCGGCCGCCAAGAAGGCGATGGCCGAGGCCGGCCTTTCGCCCGATGCGGTGCAGGGCACCGGCCGGGATGGCCGGATCATGAAGGACGATGTGGCCCGTGCGGTCGCGGGTGCCTCGCAGGCTCAGGCCCCGGCGCCCGCGCCGCAACCTTCGCTGCCGCGCCAGCCGGTCCCGGCCGATGATGCGGCCCGCGAAGAGCGCGTCAAGATGACCCGCCTGCGCCAGACCATCGCCCGCCGCCTGAAGGAGGCGCAGAACACCGCCGCCATGCTGACCACCTACAACGAGGTGGACATGTCGGGCGTCATGGCGCTGCGCAACGAATACAAGGACCAGTTCGAGAAGAAGCACGGCACGAAGATGGGCTTCATGTCCTTCTTCGTGAAAGCCTGCTGCCACGCGCTCAAGGAAGTGCCCGAGGTCAACGCCGAGATCGACGGCACCGACATCGTCTACAAGAACTACGTCCACATGGGCGTGGCGGTGGGCACGCCCTCGGGCCTCGTGGTGCCGGTGGTGCGCGACGCCGACCAGATGGGCTTTGCCCAGATCGAGAAGAAGATCGCGGAACTGGGCCTGCGGGCGCGCGACGGCAAGCTGTCGATGGCCGAGATGCAGGGCGGCAGCTTCACCATCTCGAACGGCGGCGTCTATGGCTCGCTCATGTCCTCGCCGATCCTGAACCCGCCGCAGTCGGGCATCCTCGGCATGCACAAGATCCAGGACCGGCCGGTGGTGGAAAAGGGCCAGATCGTCATCCGCCCGATGATGTATCTCGCGCTCAGCTACGACCACCGTATCGTCGATGGCAAGGGCGCGGTGACCTTCCTCGTCCGCGTCAAGGAGGCGCTGGAAGATCCGCGCCGCCTGCTGCTCGACCTCTGATACCCGCGTGGGCCCCGGGACCGTCCCGGGGCCCTCCCGTCTCCGGGGACCATGATGACCGCCGAACTCACCGTTCTCTGCCTGGCCGGCCTCCTGCAGGCCCTGACTTTCCTTCCCTTCGCGCTCCTCGCCAACATGGAGCTCGGCTACAAATGGACGACCGGCCCGCGGGACGAGCCGCCGAACCAGCCGCTCTCCACCGTGCCGGGCAGGCTTCAGCGCGCCCTGAACAACCATTTCGAGGGGCTGATCCTCTTCACGCTCGCGGTGGTCGTCGTCACGCTCGGCGGCCAGTCCACCGGCTTCACCGCCGCGATGGCCTGGATCTACCTCGCCGCCCGCATCCTCTACATCCCGGCCTATGTGCTCGGCTGGCGCCCCTGGCGCTCGGCCATCTGGGCCACAGGCTTCACCGCCACCGTGGCGATGCTCCTCGCCGCGCTCGTCTGACCCTTTCCGCGCCCCTTCACTCTGTCCAAATATCCTCGGGGGGCACGGGGGGCAGACAGCCCCCCGCCTCTCCCCTCGCGGACCCGCAGGGCGCTCGCAACCCGGAGGCCACAATGGCAACTTACGACGTCATCATCATCGGCGCGGGCCCCGGCGGCTATGTCTCCGCCATCCGCTGCGCGCAGCTCGGGCTGAAGACCGCCGTGGTCGAGGGCCGCGACACGCTGGGCGGCACCTGCCTCAACGTGGGCTGCATCCCCTCGAAGGCGCTGCTGCACGCCACCCACAACCTGCACGAAGTCCACGAGAACTTCGAGAAGATGGGCCTGATGGGCGGCCATCCCACCGTGGACTGGCCGAAGATGCAGGCCTACAAGCAGGATGTGGTGGACGGCAACACCAAGGGCATCGAGTTCCTGTTCAAGAAGAACAAGATCACTTGGCTCAAGGGCTGGGGCTCGATCCCCGAGCCGGGCAAGGTGAAGGTCGGCGACGAGATCCACGAGGCGAAGTCCATCGTGATCGCCACCGGCTCCGAGCCTGCAAGCCTGCCGGGTGTCGGGGTGGACGAGAAGATCGTCGTCACCTCGACCGGCGCCCTCAGCCTCGACAGGATCCCCGAGACGATGGTGGTGATCGGCGCGGGGGTGATCGGGCTGGAACTCGGCTCGGTCTATGCCCGGCTTGGTGCCAAGGTGACGGTCGTCGAATACATGGACAAGGTCATTCCCGGCGCGGATGGCGAAGTCATCAAGGCCTTCCAGCGCATCCTCGCCAAGCAGGGGCTCGAGTTCGTGCTCGGCGCTGCGGTGCAGGGCGTCACGGTGCAGGACGGCAAGGCCACGGTGACCTGGAAGGCCAACAAGGACGGCAAGGACGCGAGCCTCACCGCCGACACGGTGCTCGTCGCCACCGGGCGCAAACCCTTCACCGAGGGGCTGGGGCTCGAGGCGCTCGGCGTCGAGATGCTGCCGCGTGGCATGGTCAAGATCGACGACCATTTCCGCACCAACGTTCTGGGCCTCTACGCCATCGGCGACTGCGTGCCGGGAGCCATGCTGGCCCACAAGGCCGAGGATGAGGGCATGGCGGTGGCCGAGATCCTCGCCGGCAAGCATGGCCATGTGAACTACGGCGTGATCCCGGGCGTGATCTACACCACCCCCGAGGTCGCGAGCGTCGGCCAGACCGAGGAGATGCTGAAGGAGGCGGGCCGCGCCTACAAGGTCGGCAAGTTCCCCTTCATGGGCAACGCGCGCGCCAAGGCGGTCTTCCAGGCCGAGGGCTTTGTGAAGCTGCTGGCCGACAAGGAGACCGACCGCATCCTCGGCTGCCACATCATCGGCCCGGCCGCGGGCGACCTGATCCACGAGGTCTGCGTGGCGATGGAGTTCGGCGCCTCGTCGCAGGATCTTGCGCTGACATGCCACGCCCACCCGACCTGGTCCGAGGCCGTCCGCGAGGCGGCCCTGGCTTGCGGCGACGGCGCGATCCACGCCTGATCGGCCTGAGTGATCGTCGGGAGGGGCCATGCGGCCCCTCCGGGCTTCCGATTGCGGTCTCAGGTCAGGTCGCCGAGACCGAGCCCCTTGGGCAGGCGGATGATGAACTCGGTTCCCTCCGCATCGCTGCGGAGCAGGTCCAGCCGCCCGCCATGCCCCCTCACCAGTTCCGACGAGATCGCAAGCCCGAGGCCCGAGCCGCCCTTGCGTGCCCCGCCCTGAAAGGCCGTGAACAGGTGCTCGCGCGCCTTGGGTGGCAGGCCGGGCCCGGTATCTCCGACCCGGATCCACCATTCCTCCTCGCCTTCGCCGGCCGAAAGCTCGATCGTGCCCTGCTGGCCCGTCGTCTCGATCGCCTGCCGGGCGTTGCGCACGAGGTTGCCCAGAACCCGGTAGAGCTGCTCGCCATCGGCCCGGATCACCATGTTCGGCGGAACATCGATCAGGAAGCCGACATCGCCGCCGCCGAGCGATTCGGCCTCGGCCACCTCCTCCATCAGGCGGCGCAACGGGATGCGGGTGATCTGCGGCGGTGGCTCTTCGGCCCGGCCGAAGGTCAGCGTCGCTTCGCACAGCGACACCGCGCGGCGGATCGAGCCCAGCAGCTTGGGCGCCGCCCGCGCCACCGCCGGATCGTCCGAGGACGAGAGCCGGTCGGCAAAGAGCTGCGCCGTCGTCAGGATGTTGCGCAGGTCGTGGCTGATCTTGGCGACCGCCCCGCCAAGCTGGGCAAGGCGCTCCTTCTGGCGCAGCGCCCCGATCAGCTGGGTCTGCATCATCTGCAGCGCCTCTTCCGCCTCGCGCAGCTCGCGGATGCTGGCGGTGGGCGTGATGACCCGGCGCGCATCCTCGGGCGCCTCGGCATAGGCGGTCATGTGCGTCACCACGCGCCGGATCGGCAGCACCAGAAGCCGCCGCACCGCGAGGAACGGCAGAAGCGCCGTCACCATCGAGATCAGTGCCGAAAAGACCAGCACGCGCGCGCCATGTTCCAGCATCGCCGTGCGCATCGGGCCCCGCTCGAGCGCGACCTCGATCTGCTGCCCGCCGCTTTCCACGGGCTCGCCGATCACCCGGATCACGCCCTCCCGATCCAGAAGATCCATGAACGTGTCGCGGATCATCCCCAGCGGCCCGGCGAAGCGCAGGTCGTAGGTCGCCTCGACCGGCACCGGGATGGGCGACGACAGCACGAGTTGCCGGATCTCGTCGCGCCGCAGCACGACGTTGTAGACCCCCGCGTTCGCCAGCAGTTCGGCTTCCAGCTCGGGCGTTATCATCTCGTCGGCCGCCAGCAGCGCAAGCGAGGCGATCTGCGCCTTCTCAAGGCGCAAGAGCAGGTAGCCTTCGCGGAAGCGCGCCACCGAGGGCACGAGAATCAGCACCTCTGCCAGCATGACGAAGGCAGCGGTGAGCATCAGGAACCGCCCCGAGAGCGTGTTCAGGAACCGCCGCAAAATCCCGTCCTTCCGACTCTACCTGCTGCCAACGCGCCCGCCGGATCCTGGGTCCGTCAAGGCAGGAGGCGCTGCAGGGTGCGCACCGCCGTCCCGACCAACCGACTATCAAACAGCCTGGGGGAAAAATAGGCTCCTGCCGCCCGCTTGGACAGTTCATTGAGGGTGGGGTAGGGCAGCACCACGCCCGCAACCGTCGAGAGCTTCGCCCCCGAGGCCAGCGCCATGGCCCAGAGGCCGATCATCTCACCTGCGTGCGGAGCCGCGATCGACACCCCCACCGGGCGCCCGCGCGCCACCATCAGCTTCACGAGCCCTTCGGTCGCGCCCTCGGCCTGGGCCCGGTCGCTGCCCGAGACGGGCACGCGCAGCACCTCGAGCCGCGACCCATGCCGTTCGCGCGCCTCGGCCTCGGTCAGCCCGATCTGCGCCAGCTCGGGCTCGGTGTAGGTGACATGCGGGATCAGCGCCGTCGCTTTCGAGGGCAGCCCGAACAGGATCGAGCGGATCACGACCGAAGCATGGTATCCGGCCAGATGGGTGAACTGCGGCCCGCCCGCGGCATCCCCCACCGCATAGATGCGCCGGTTCGACGTCCGCAGGTCGGGGCCGACCTTCACGCCCTTCTCGGTCACCTCGACCCCCGCCGCGGCCGGATCGAGCCTTTCCAGCGCCGGCCGACGTCCGGCCGCCACCAGCAGGTGAGAGCCCACGATCCGCCGGTCTCCGGCCGTCACCGCAATCCCTTCCGGGCAGGGATCGACCGCCGAGGCCGGGGCACCCTCAAGGATCTCGACACCCTCGGCCCGCAGCCGCCCGAGGACGATGGCGGACAGCTCCGGGTCGTCCTTGGGCAACGCCTTGTGCCCCGCGATCACCGCCACCCGGACCCCGAGGCGGCGATGCGCCTGTGCCATCTCGATGCCCACCGGGCCGCCGCCGATGATGACAAGATGCTCCGGCCGTTCACGAAGCGCGAAAATCGTCTCGTTCGTCAGCACCTCCACCCGGTCGATGCCCGGAAGGGATGGCGCGACGGGGCGTGAGCCGGTGGCGATCACGAAGCGCCGCGCCGTGACGATCCGCTCGCCCACGCGCAACTCGGAGGGCGAGATGAACCGGCCCCAGTCGCGCAGGACGCGCACCCCCAGCCTCTCGAACCGCTCCTGGCTGTCGTGAGGCGCGATGGCGGCGATCGTGCGGGCCACATGATCCTTCACGGCGGCAAAATCGATCTCGGGCTCGACCGGGCGGATGCCGAGGGGCCCGGCGGTCCGCATCGCCTGCGCGGCCTTGCCCGCGGCCAGCAGCGCCTTCGAGGGCACGCAGCCCGCGTTCAGGCAGTCGCCCCCCATCTCGCCCGCCTCGACCAGCACGACCCGCGCGCCCATCTGCGCCGCCCCGGCCGCCACCGACAACCCGCCCGAGCCCGCGCCGATCACGCAGAGATCCGTCTCGATCCGCTCCATCACCGCCCCTTCGCTGCCAGTCTGAGCACGATAGGCAGCGCCGAGAGTGCGGCAAGGCCCAGAAGCGGCCCAAGCACCTGCGGTGTGAAGATGATGCCCAGATCCGGCGCTTCTCCGCGCGCCAGAACCGCCCCGAGGCCGGTGCCGACCGACGTATAGACCAGCGCCCCCGGCAGGATGCCCAGCACGGTCGATATGGCAAAGCGGTGCAGCGGCACGTTCAGGAAGGCGGGCAGCAGGTTGGCCACGAAGAAGGGCACGACAGGCACCAGCCGCATGAGGAACAGCACCGACCATTCGCTGTCCTTCAGCCCCGCCTGAAGCCGCGCCACCGCCCCGCCCTGCGCGGCGATCCGTGCCGCGACGCTCGCGCCGAGACCCGCGCGCGCGGCGAGGAACAGAAGCACCGCTCCGGCCGAGGCCGCCGCGACATTGTAGAGCACCCCGGGAAAGAGGCCGAACAGGAAACCTCCGGTCAGCGTGCAGATCAGCGCCCCCGGCAGGCTGAACATGACGATGGCCATGTAGGCCGCCATGAAGGTCAGGACCGCCGCCGCATGGTGGTCGTCGCGGAAGGCCAGCAGCGTCTCGCGGTGCTGCGCCAGAGCCTCGAACGACAGCCGGTCATGCAGCAGGATCGCGCCTCCGGCGGCTACGACGAGGATCATCAGGATGGGCAGGCGGCGGGCAAGGGCGGGGGATCGGCTGAGGGACAAGGGCGGCTCCTGACGGGTCGCCCACAAGATGGGGCCGACGGGGGCCGGCGGCCAGTGTCACCGCGGCCCGAGCCCGATTTTCTTGAAGCGGACGAATTGACTTGCGCCCGCGTCGCCACTAAGAGGCGGGCTTCAAAGGAACGTGGCCTGCGAATCCGCGGGGGTTCCGGCTGCATACCTAGGAGATCCGCGATGAAGCGCACTTTTCAACCGTCGAACCTGGTCCGTGCGCGTCGCCACGGCTTCCGCGCGCGTATGGCCACCAAGGGCGGCCGCCTCGTGCTGAACGCCCGCCGCGCCAAGGGCCGCAAGAAGCTCTCGGCCTGAGCGACCGCCCGGGCCCAGTGACATGACGCCGCCGGAGGCCGGAGGGACGTGCAGCGATGCCGCGCCCGCCGGATGTCCGGCGGCGTCGCCACATCCTGCCCCCGAGATCCTCAGAAAGCGCGCCGATTTCCTGCGTGCCGCACAGGCGCGACGTCAGGGAACGCCCGGCTTCCTGCTGCAGGCCCGGCGCCGCGAGGCGGACGGCGGCATCCGCGTGGGCTTCACCTGCTCGAAGAAAGTGGGCAACGCCGTCATGCGCAACCGCGCCAAGCGGCGGCTCCGCGCGCTGGCGCGCGAGCTGCTGACGACGAGGGGGCATCCGGGCTGGGATTACGTCCTCGTCGGCCGCCCGGGGGCTACGATCGAGCGTTCCTATGCCGCGCTGCTCGCCGATCTCGAACGGGCGCTGCGCCAGATCCACGGCGAGCGGGGATGAGCCCCCTTGCGCAGATCCTTGCGCTGCCGGTGCGGGCCTACCGCCTCCTCCTCAGCCCTTGGGTCGGCCACGGCTGCCGCTACCAGCCCACCTGCTCGGTCTATGCGCTCGAGGCGCTCGAGCGGCACGGGGCGGTGAAGGGCGGCTGGCTCGCCGCCCGCCGCATTCTGAGCTGTCATCCCTGGGGCGGATCGGGCTACGATCCCGTGCCGGGCGCCGATCCCGAACACGATCGTCGCCCCCGCGGCTGAGCGCCCCCATCCCGCCGGAGACCCCCATGCTCGACGATCAGGACGAGATCCATCCGCTGCTCGCCGGAGCCCCGCAGACGACCGAGTTCCGCAAACTGCGCAAGCGCATCGTGCGCGAGGTCCGCGAGGCGATCGAGACCTACGGCATGGTCGAACGCGGCACGCGCTGGCTCGTCTGCCTGTCGGGCGGAAAGGACAGCTACACGCTGCTCGCCGTTCTCCACGAACTGAAATGGCGCGGCCTGCTGCCGGTGGACCTGCTGGCCTGCAACCTCGACCAGGGCCAGCCGGGCTTTCCCGCCACCGTCCTGCCCGAGTTCCTGAGCCGGATGGGAGTCCCCCACCGCATCGAATATCAGGACACCTATTCCATCGTCGTGGACAAGATCCCGCAGGGGCGCACCTATTGCTCGCTCTGCTCGCGGCTCCGGCGCGGCAACCTCTACCGCATCGCGCGCGAGGAAGGCTGCTCGGCCGTGGTGCTTGGCCACCACCGCGACGACATCCTCGAGACCTTCTTCATGAACCTCTTCCACGGCGGGCGGCTGGCCACCATGCCGCCCAAGCTGGTCAACGAGGACGGCGACCTGTTCGTCTACCGTCCGCTCGCCTTCGTCGCCGAGGCCGACTGCGAGAAGTTTGCCCGCTCGATGAACTATCCGATCATCCCCTGCGATCTATGCGGCTCGCAGGAGGGGCTTCAGCGCCAGCAGGTCAAGCAGATCCTCGACGGGTGGGAGGCGCGTAGCCCCGGGCGGCGGCAGGTGATGTTCCGCGCCCTGATGAACGCGCGTCCCTCGCATCTGCTCGATCCGGGCCTGTTCGACTTCGCGGGGCTCGCGACGGGCACGGCGTCGGCCACAATCGGGGCGGAGCCGCCCCAACTTCGGGGCGAGGATTAACCTCCCGCTGAGACTCGTCTCCTATGGTGCGCAGTCGGGGCCTTCGGCCCGCTGCCACGGAAGGGGAATGCAAATGCAGGTCATGGGCGGATCGTCCGCGGCGTTCGTCCGCATCGGAAACCTGCTCCGCCGGCCCGAGCTTCTTGCCTTCCTCCCCGCCCTGACGCTTCTGGCCTACTGGCTGGGGGGCGAACGGTCCCTGGTGCTCATGGCCCTCGGCCTGCCGCTTCTCTACGCGGCGGGCGGCACGTTCCGCGACCGTGGCCCCTCCGCGGGCGAGGGGCTGGCGTTGCGTCCGCATGTCGTCGCCGCCCTCGACCGTGTATTGGGCGAACGCGCCTCGACCGGCCGGACGACGGCCTGTCTCGTGCTGCAGTTCGACGGGATGGAGAAACTACTCGACCGTCATGGACGCGCCGTGCAGTCCGAGATGCTCGCCCGCAGCGCCGAGCGTCTCTGCGGCGCGCTTCGTGAGGGCGATGTGGTGGCCCGGCTCGAGGGCGGCGGGCTTGCCGTCGCGCTCTATCCCGTGCGGCGGCTGGATCTCGAGACGCTGGTGCGGCTGGCAAGCCGGCTCCAGTCGGCACTGGCGGCGCCGATCAGCATCGATGGATCGCGGCTCTATGTGACCTGTTCGATCGGCTTTTCCCTGCCCGGGCAGACGGAGACCGCTTCGGGCAAGGCGCTTCTCGACGCCGCACAGGTTGCGGCCGACGAAGCCGTGCGCAACGGCCCCGGCGCCGTGCGGGCCTTCGCACCGGGAATGGCCCGCAAGCGCGCGGACCGTGACGCCTTTCGTGAGGTGCTCGAAGCCGCGCTCGACGGCGGCCAGATCCGGGCATGGTTCCAGCCCCAGATCCGCGCGGCCGATGGCGGCATCGGCGGTTTCGAGGTGCTGGCGCGCTGGCAGCACCCCGAGCGGGGACTGATCCTGCCGGGCGAGTTCCTTCCCGCCGTCGAGGAGGCGGGCCTGTCCGAGCGTCTGGGCGAGGTCATGCTGTTTCAGGCCTTCTCGGCGCTTCGCCAGTGGGACCGCGACGGTCTGCAGGTGCCGAGCGTGGCCGTGAACTTCTCCGCCTCCGAACTGCGCAATCCGCGGCTCGTCGAGCGGCTGAAGTGGGAGATCGACCGATTCGACCTGCTCCCGTCGCGGCTGTCGGTCGAGATCCTCGAGACCGTGGTGGCCGAAGGCGCAAGCGATGTGGTCGTTCACAACATCGCGGGCCTCGCGACCCTCGGCTGCGGCATCGATCTCGACGATTTCGGGACCGGGCACGCCTCGATCACCACCATCCGACGGTTCGCCCTCCGCCGGCTCAAGATCGACCGAAGCTTCGTGACCCGCGCCGATACCGACAGCAACCAGCGCACGATGCTCGCCGCGATCATTTCCATGGCCACGCAACTCGGGCTGGAGACGCTGGCCGAAGGTGTGGAAACGCCCGGAGAACTGGCCACCCTCACCCGCCTCGGCTGCGGCCATCTGCAGGGCTACGGGATCGCGCAGCCCATGCCCCTCGCGGGGGCAAGCGATTGGCTGCTCGCCCGAAAGGAGCTTTTCCGCCCCGGTGCGCGGGCCGGATCGTGAGGTTTCGCATGCGGACAGCCAGCCAGGGGCGAGGCGATCCACCGCGGCCGCGAGGGGAAAACTGCTTGACCTTTGCAGCCCCCTTCTGTTGAACGACCGCACCCCTGAACAGGAACCGCGTGTCTTTCATGGACGATCAGAACAAGAACCTCATCCTGGCGACCGGACTCAGCTTCCTCGTGATCATGGTCTGGTTCTTCCTGTTCCCGCCTCCCGAGGCGGTGACGCAGGACGAGCCCACCGTCGCGACGCAGGAAACGGCGCTGGCTCCTTCGGCCACGCCGGATGCGCCCATGACCGCGGTGCCGCCCGACGCGGAACTGCCCGAGACGCGGCGTGTCGCGATCGACACGCCGCGGCTGCAGGGCTCGATCTCGATGCTGGGCGGGCGGCTCGACGACCTTTCGCTCAAGTCGTACCACGAGACGCTGGACCCCGGCTCGCAGATCGTCCGCCTGCTCTCGCCGGTGGGCGAACCGAACGCCTACTATGCGCTCTACGGCTGGACCCCGGCGGGTGCGCTCGACTACGAGGATGTGCCCGGCGCCAACACGACCTGGACCCAAGTCGGCGGCTCGACCCTCGGCGTGGACCAGCCGGTCACGCTGGAGTGGGACAATGGCCAGGGTCTCGTGTTCACGCGGACGATCTCGGTCGATGACCACTACATGTTCACCATCTCGCAGACGGTCGAGAACAGGACGGGCGAGGCTGTCCGCCTCGCGCCCTACGGGATCGTCGCGCGCCACGGCAAGCCGCTGAACCTGCAGAATTTCTTCGTGCTGCACGAGGGTGCCGTGGGCCGCGCCGACGGCAAGCTCACCGAGACCAAGTACGACGACATCGCCGAGTTGCCGCAGGTTGCGCGCGAAGGGGCGCTGGCCGAGGTGGTCGAGGCGCAGCAGGACGGCTGGATCGGCTTCACCGACAAGTACTGGATGACGACGCTGATCCCGCAGCAGGGCCAGCCCTTCAGCAGCGTGACCAAGTACGTTCCGGGCGCCGACATCTACCAGGCCGAAACCCGTGAGCAGCTGGTCACCGTGGCACCCGGCGGCACGGCGGAAGTCAGCTCGCGCCTCTTTGCCGGCGCCAAGGAATGGGAAGCCATCCGCGCCTACCAGAACGAAGGCGCGATCGAGCCGACCGAGGGCGCCGAGCCGATCCCGGGCTTCATCGACTCGATCGACTGGGGCTGGTTCTTCTTCCTGACCAAGCCGATCTTTGCGGTGCTGCACTGGCTGAACCAGATGATCGGCAACATGGGTCTGGCCATCATCGCCCTGACCTTCCTGCTCAAGGCGCTCGTCCTGCCGCTGGCCTACAAGTCCTACGTCTCGATGGCGCGGATGAAGGAGCTGCAGCCCGAGCTCGAGGCGCTCCGCGAGCGCGCGGGCGAGGACAAGATGCTCATGCAGCGCGAGATGATGCGGCTCTACAAGGAAAAGCAGGTCAACCCCGCCGCGGGCTGCCTGCCGATCCTGATCCAGATCCCGATATTCTTCTCGCTCTACAAGGTGATCTTCGTCACGATCGAACTGCGCCACGCGCCCTTCTTCGGCTGGCTCAAGGACCTGTCGGCGCCCGACCCGTCCTCGATCTTCAACTTCTTCGGCCTGGCCCCCTGGGCGGCGCCGGCGCCCGGCTCGACCATGGCGCTGATCTTCATCGGGATCCTGCCGATCCTGCTCGGGATCTCGATGTGGCTTCAGCAGAAGCTGAACCCCGCACCCACCGACAAGGCGCAGGCGATGATCTTTGCCTGGATGCCGTGGGTGTTCATGTTCATGCTCGGCCACTTCGCCTCGGGCCTGGTGCTTTACTGGATCGTCAACAACGTGATCACCTTCTCGCAGCAGTATGTGATCATGCGCAGCCACGGCCACCACCCGGACCTGTTCGGCAACATCAAGGCCGGTTTCAGCCGCAAGTCGGCCGCGCAGGGCGCCGGCAAGGCTGCGAACGACAGCCGTCCGCCCGCGGCGAAGAAGCGGAAACCATGACGGCGCGGCTTCGCCACATCTGCCGTCACCCGATCAAGGCCCACGGACGCGAGGAACTCGCGTCCGTTCTGCTTTCGCCGGGCGCCTGCCTGCCGTGGGACCGTCACTGGGCGGTCGCACACGAGGCGGCGCGCCTGTCCGACGGATGGTCGGCCTGCCAGAACTTCACCCGCGGCGCGAAGGCGCCCGGTCTGATGGCCATCACCGCCGCGCTGGACGAGGCCACGGCCACCGTCCGGCTCTCGCACCCTGACCTCGGCCCCTTCGCCTTCCGGCCCGACGATCCGCAGGCGACGCCCGGCTTCCTCGACTGGGTGGCCCCGCTGATGCCCGAAGGCCGCCCTCGGCCCGCGCGTGTCGTCTCAGCCGACCGAGGCATGACCGACAGCGACTTTCCCTCGATCTCGATCCTCTCGCTCTCGAGCCTGGAAGAGCTGTCCGCCCGGATGGGCCAGCCCCTGTCGATCCATCGCTGGCGCGGCAACCTCTGGGTCGAGGGATGGAAGCCCTGGGCCGAGTTCGACCTGATCGGGCGTGAGATCCGCGTGGGCGCCGCCCTCCTGCGCGTCGAGGAGCGGATCACCCGCTGCCGCGCCACCATGGCCGACCCCGAGACCGGCGTGGTCGATGCCGACACGCTCGGCGCGCTTCAGGCGCACTACGGCCACCGCGACTTCGGCATCTACGCAACCGTCCTCGAGGGCGGCCCCCTGACCATCGGCGACGAGGTGAGATCGTGACGTACCTGCCTTTCCCCCTCACCCCCGAGCCCGACGAGGCGAGCCGCGAGGCGGGCCGGCTGCTCTTCGCGGGCCCCTGCGACTTCGTCAAGGGCGTGACCACGATGGAAGCCCTGCCGCCCGCCGATCGGATCGAGGTCTGCTTCGCGGGCCGCTCGAACGTCGGCAAGTCGAGCCTGATCAACGCGCTGACCGGACGCAAGGCGCTGGCGCGCGCCTCGAACACGCCGGGCCGGACGCAGGAGATCAACTATTTCGCGCTCGGCCCCAGCCGCTACCTCGTGGACCTGCCGGGCTACGGCTATGCCGAAGCCCCAAAGCCGATCGTCGAACGCTGGCAGCGGCTGCTCAAGGGCTACCTCGCCGGCCGCCAGACGCTGCGTCGCGCCTTCGTGCTGATCGACACGCGCCACGGGATCAAGTCTGTCGATGAAGAGATCCTGAACCTTCTCGACCGCTCGGCCGTGACCTTCCAGGTGGTGATGACCAAGGCCGACAAGGTCAGCCAGGCCGAACGCGAGGCGGTGCTCGGGCAGGTGCGGGGCGCGCTGAAGAAGCACCCCGCCGCCTACCCCGAGCTGGTGATGACCAGTTCCGAAAAGGGCCTCGGGATCGATACCCTGCGGGCGATCATCGCCACGCTGACCTGACCCTCAGACGTGCTGGGCGCCGTTGACCTCGATCTCGGCGCCCGAGATGTAGCTCGACTGGTCCGAGCAGAGGAACCAGATCAGGTCCGCCACCTCGCTCGGCTGGCCAAGCCGCTGGAGCGGCAGCTTCTCGACGATCTTGTCGGTTCCGGGCGAAAGGATCGAGGTCTCGACCTCGCCCGGTGCGATGGCGTTCACCCGCACGCCCAGCGGGCCGAAATCATGCGCCATCTCGCGCGTCAGCGCCGCAAGCGCCGCCTTCGAGGTGGCGTAGGCCGCCCCCGCGAACGGATGCACCCGGCTGCCGGCGATCGAGGTCACGTTGACGATCGACCCCTTGCCGGCTGTCAACTCGGCCTGCAGCCCACGCGCGAGCACGACACAGGCGAAGAAGTTGACGTGGAACACCTGCCCCCAGGTGCGCAGGTCGGTGGTGATCGTGCTCAGCCGCTCGCCCTTCGGCCCCTTGGGCGAAACGCCCGCGTTGTTCACCAGCGCATGAAGCTTGCCGTCGATCTTGCCCTTGATCGCCTCGATCGCCGCAATGGTCATCTCGGGGCTCGCAAGATCGACCCGGATGTGATTCTCCTCGCCCCCCGGCCAGGGGCAGCGCGGATCGAACGGCTGGCGCGAGCAGGTCAGCACCCGCCATCCCTCGCGCGAGAATCGCTTTACCGTCGCATGTCCAATGCCGCGGCTGGCGCCGGTCAGCACCATCGTCTTCTGTTCGCCCATTGCCCGGTCCCCTTTTCGGCGAAGCTACGCGAGCGGGGCGCTTTTGCAAGGCGCCGCCGCTTGGCAGTGTCGCGCAAAGCCGTTACCACGTCCGCAATCCCCACAACCGCCCGAGGATGAGGCATCCGCCATGACGCGAGACCCTGTCGCCACCGCCCGCACCCTGTCGGAGGCCCTGCCCTATCTGCAACGCTATGCGGGCGCTGTCGTGGTGGTGAAGTTCGGCGGCAACGCCATGGGCGACGAGGCCGCGATGGCCGAATTTGCACGCGACATCGTGCTGATGCGGCAGGTGGGGGTGAACCCCGTCGTCGTCCACGGCGGAGGCCCCATGATCAACGAGCTTCTGGGCAAGCTCGGCATCAAGTCGGAGTTCGTGCGCGGCAAGCGGGTCACCGACAAGGCCACCGTCGAGGTGGTCGAGATGGTGCTCTCGGGTCTCGTGAACAAGCGGATCGTGCAGGCGATCAACGACCAGGGCGGGCGCGCCGTGGGCATCTCGGGCAAGGACGACGACCTGATGGTCTGCGTGGCCGACGACCCCGATCTGGGCTTCGTGGGCAAGCCGGTCGAGATGAACGTGCAGGTCCTGCGCGACCTCTACAATGCCGGGATCATCCCGGTGGTGGCCCCCGTGGCGACCGGCATGGCCGACAACGAGACCTTCAACGTCAACGGCGACACGGCCGCGGGCGCCATCGCCGGCGCGCTTCAGGCCGACCGGCTGCTCCTTCTGACCGATGTGGCCGGCGTGAAGGACGCCAGCGGCCAGGTGCTGAGCCAGCTCACCCCGAGCCAGGTGCGCGAGATGGTGGCGAACGGCACGATTTCGGGCGGCATGATCCCCAAGACCGAGACCGCGCTTGCGGCCCTCGACGCGGGCGTGCGCGCCGTGGTGATCCTCGACGGGCGCATCCCCAACGCCTGCCTGATCGAGATCTTCACCGACGAGGGGGCGGGCACGATCATCCGCTCGACCGAGCCGCGGATCAAGCCGCGCATCCGCTGATGCTGGCGCGGATCGGGGCGCGGGCCGCCGACCATGCCCTCGCGATCCTGGGCGGATTTGCGGCAGAGCCCGGCGACGGCCTGCCCGAGGGCACTGGCAGCCTGATCCTCCTCGGCCCGCGCGAGCCGGGCTTCTGGGCCCACATGACCGCACAGCCCGAGTGGCTGGACGGCCGCCCCGACCCGATGGACCGCTGGTCGGCCCGCACGATCACCGCCCTGGCCGCCGAGTTGGGCGCGACCGCGCTCTTTCCCTTCGGAGGACCGCCCTGGTGGCCCTTCTACGCATGGGCCCTGCGCACCGGGCGCGCCTTTGCCTCGCCGGTGCGGCTGATCGTCCATGACGAGGCCGGGCTCTTCTTCTCCTGCCGCGGTGCGCTCGCGCTTCGTGAACGGCTGGAGCCCACGGCCGGGGTCTCTCCCTGCGCCAGTTGCGCCAACCAGCCCTGCCTCTCGGCCTGCCCCGCCGGGGCGCTCGGGGCCGAGGGCTACGACGTGCCGGCCTGCCATGCCTTCCTCGACCGTCCCGAGGGCGCCCCGTGCCTCGAGCGCGGCTGCGCGGTTCGCCGCGCTTGCCCCCGCTCGCAAGCCCATGCAAGGATGGAGACGCAATCCGCCTACCACATGAGGCAGTTCCACCGATGACCAAGCGCCTGATCCTGATCCGCCATGCGAAATCGGCCTGGGACGATCCGCTGATCCCGGACCACGACCGTCCGCTCAATCCCAGGGGCGAGGGCGCGGCGCGCGACCTCGGCCAGTGGCTTGCCTCCCGCGGCTACCTGCCGGGCGAGGTGCTCTGCTCGGACGCGCTGCGCACCCGCGCCACATGGGACGGCATCGCCCCCTTCCTGCCGAACGCGCCCGCGCCGGTGCTGAAACCCGCTCTCTACCATGCCGGCTCGGACGTCATGCTCGCCGTCCTGCGCCATGCGACCGCCGACACGGTCTGTATCCTCGGCCACAACCCCGGCATCGCGGAGTTTGCGCACCGGCTGGTCAAGCATCCGCCCCTCAGCACCGAGTTCCAGAAATATCCGACCGGCGCCACGCTCGTGGCCGATTTCGGCGACATCGCCTGGGCCGACGCAGGCTACGGCATGGCCGAGCCCGCCGATTTCATCGTGCCGCGCGAACTGGTGGGCTGAGCGCCCGCCCTTTCACTCTGTCCAAATATCCTCGGGGGAGCCGCCCCGCAGGGGCGGCCGGGGGCAGACAGCCCCCGGACCACGCCGGAAGCCGGCCGCGCCGCCAGCCGGCCGGAGCACTACCAGCGCCGCAGCGCCGCCTCGTCCGCGTCCTTCGCCGCCACCCAGTCGGCGCTGTCGGCCGTCACTTCCTTCTTCCAGAAGGGCGCGCGCGACTTGAGGTAGTCCATCAGGAACTCGGCGGCCGCGAACGCCTCTGCCCGGTGGGCGGCAGCGGTTGCCACCATCATGATCGGCTCGCCCGGCCCGAGACGCCCGTGCCGATGTATCACCAGCGCATCGACGAGGTGCCACCGCTCCACCGCCTCCGAGGCGATGGCCGCGATCGCCCGCTCGGTCATGCCGGGATAATGCTCGATCTCCATCGCCTGCAACCGGCCTGACAGGTCGCGCACGAGGCCGGTGAAGGTCACCACGGCCCCGGCGCCTCCGGCGGCCGCGGAAAAGGCCGCGGCCTCGGCGCCGAAGTCGAACGACGCGCCCTGGACGAGCACCCGCACCTCAGCCCCCCGTCATGGGCGGGAAGAAGGCCACCTCACGCACCCCGGCCAGCGGCGCGTCGAAATCCGCAAGCTCCTGGTCGAGGGCCACCCGCAGGCTCGAGAGATCGGCAAAGGCCAGCGCATAGCGGTCCTCGCGCGCGCGCAGCTCTTCGACCAGCTCGGCCACGGTGGCGGCCTCGGTCGCCAGCCGCTCGCGCGGCAGCCCGATCCGCTCGCGGACCCAGGCGAAATAGAGCAGGTCGATCATTTCTCGTCCTTCAGGTAGGGCAGCGCCTTCCTGAAATAGTCCCATCCGGTGACAAAGGTAAGGGCTGCCGCCAGCCAGATCAGTCCGAGCCCCACCCAGGTCGCGTAGGACGAGCAGCCGCGCATCCCGCAGCTGCGGATCGGATCGGCCAGTCCCGCGCTGACCGCCTGGGCATATTGCTCCCACGTCATGCCGCGGCGGGCGATGCCTTCGAGATGCTCGAGCCCCGTTCCGAGGAACAGGATCGCGATGGCCACCATCTGCGCCGTCGTCTTCCACTTGGCGAGGTTCGTCACCTTGAGAAGGCTCGCCTTCGCGCCCAGAAACTCTCGCAGGCCCGACACGAAGACCTCGCGGAAGAGGATCACGGTGACGGGCAGGATCAGCCAGGGGTTCATGCCGGAATAGCCGGTGATGATCACCAGCGCGATGACCACCATCGCCTTGTCGGCGATCGGATCGAGCATGGCGCCGAACTTCGATTCCTGTTTCCAGAGCCGGGCGAGGTAGCCGTCGAAGAAGTCGGTCACCGCCGCCAGGATGAAGAGGGCCAGCGCGAACCAGTCAGCCCAGGGGCGATGAAAATAGAGGAACATCACCGCCACGCCGGGCGCGGCCAGCAGGCGCAGAACGGTAAGGATATTCGGGATCGACCAGTTCATGCCGCAGGTCTAGCCATTCGCCGCCGCGGGGGGAAGAGGCTTGGGCAGTGGCGCCCCGCCTCATGTGCCCCCGAAAGCGCCTCAGGCCCCATGAAAATGGTCATGGATGGTCTGGGCAAGGGTCTCCGAAATCCCCTCGACCGCGCAGAGATCCGGCAAACCGGCCCGCGAGACCGCCTTGGCCGAGCCGAAATGCGCCAGGAGCGCGCGTTTGCGCGCCGCGCCCACGCCGGGGATCTCGTCGAGCGGTGTCGCGCTGACGGCCTTGGCCCGTTTCGCGCGATGCGCGCCGATCGCCCAGCGGTGCGCCTCGTCCCGCAGGCGCTGGACGAAATACAGGACCGGATCGTTCATCCGCAACGCGAAGGGAGGCTCCCCGGGGCGGTGAAACTCTTCCTTGCCGGCGTCGCGGTCGATGCCCTTGGCCACGCCGATGAAGGGGATGTCGTCCACGCCCAGCTCCTGCAGGATCTCCTGCACGGCCGAAACCTGCCCCGCGCCGCCGTCGATCAGCAGAAGGTCGGGCCAGGAGTCGGACTTGCGCTCGGGGTCTTCCTTCAGCAGGCGCTCGAACCGGCGGGTCAGCACTTCCTTCATCATGCCGAAGTCGTCGCCCTGCGCGCCGGCCGCGCCGCGGATGTTGAACTTGCGATACTGGCTTTTCAGGAAGCCCTCGGGTCCGGCCACGATCATGCCGCCGACGGCGTTGGTGCCCTGGATGTGCGAGTTGTCATAGACCTCGATCCGGCACGGCGGGGCATCGAGGTCGAAGGCCTCGGCCAGCCCCGCCAGCAGCTTGTTCTGCGTGGCGCTCTCGGCCATCCGCCGCGCGAGGCTTTCGCGCGCGTTGCGGGCCGCATTCTCGACCAGCTCGGCCTTTTCGCCCCGCTGCGGCACGCCCAGCGTCACCTTGCGCCCGGCACGCTGCGACAGAAGCTGCGCCACCAGGTCGGGGTTGTCCACCGGATGCGAGAGGAGGATCATCCGCGGCGGCTCCTTGTCGTCGTAGAACTGCGCGAGGAAGGCCTCGAGGATCTCGGGCTCTTCCGCCCCCGCGCCGGTGCGGGGGTAGAAGTCGCGGTTGCCCCAGCTCTGGTTGGCGCGGATGAAGAAGACCTGCACGCAGGCCTGCCCGCCCTCGAGGTGGACGGCGATCACATCCGCCTCGGCCACGCCCCGCGGGTTGATGCCTTGCGAGGACTGCACCTGGGTCAGCGCCTTGATCCGGTCGCGCAGCGCCGCCGCCCGCTCGAACTCCATCGCCTCCGAAGCCGCGCGCATCTGTTCGGCGAGGTTGGACTGCACCTTCGTCGTCCGCCCCTGCAGGAACCGCTCGGCGTCGCCGATCATCCCGGCATAGTCCTCGGGCGTGATCCGGCCCACGCAGGGCGCCGAGCAGCGCTTGATCTGGTAGAGGAGGCAGGGCCGCGTGCGGCTGTCGAAGGTCGCGTCCGAGCAGGTGCGCAGCAGGAACACCCGCTGAAGCTGGTTCAAGGTGCGGTTGACGGCCCCGGCGCTTGCGAAGGGGCCGAAGTAGCTGCCCTTCTCGGACTTCTTGCCCCGGTGCTTCTTGAGCATCGGAAAGGCGTGGTCCTTGGCGATCAGGATGTTCGGAAAGCTCTTGTCGTCGCGCAACAGCACGTTGTAGCGCGGCTTGAGCTGCTTGATGAGGTTCTGCTCGAGGAGGAGGGCCTCGGTCTCCGTCCTCGTTGTGAGGAACATCATGCTCGCGGTCTCACGGATCATCCGGGCGATCCGGCCCGAATGTCCCGAGGGACGGGCGTAGTTCGACACTCTCGCCCGAAGGTTGCGGGCCTTGCCTACATAGAGGACCTGGCTCTGCGCATCGAGCATCCGGTAGACGCCGGGCGAGCCGTCCAGCGTCCGCAGGTAGCCCTGGATCACCGCATGTCCGGTCGGCACGGTGTGGCCTTCCGTATCGTCATCCTGCACGTCCGACTCCGTCCTTGTCACGCGTTCACGATTCCTGCCGACCGCTGCAACGATAGCGACCCGGCCACAAGAGAAAAGCTGTCCACCGTTTCTGTGGATAAGTCTGAGGGAAACCTCTTGGCAGCGCGGATTTTCCCTTGTCTCGTGGCAGTTTCGCCCATTTGCGCAAAAATTGTGCGGGTTCTCAAGGCTCTGATACAACGCGATAATTTTTATCTCGTCATCACAAAGTCATGAAAGCTCAGGGATTTTCACATGGCCAATACATGAAAATGCATGAAGTGGACAACTTCGGAGAGAGCGCCTAGTCCCCAGGGGTGCAAGCCCCCTTCGGGCCGAGGTGTTGACCGGCATCAATGCAGATCATCTGGCCCGTCACGGCAGGGGCATCGAGGAGAAATCCAAGCGCGGCGGTGATATCCGAGGGATTCGCCCCCCGGCCAAGAACGGTGCTTGCGCGCTCGGCCGCAAAGTCGGCGGCGCTCTGGTGGGCGCCCTGAAGCGTGGGCCCCGGGCCGATGCCATTGACCCGCACGCGGGGCGCCAGTTCCTGCGCGGCAAGGCGGGTGAGGGTCCAGAGCCCGACCTTCGCTAGCGTGTAGGTTGCGAAGTCGGGCGTCGGATGCAGCACGCGCTGGTCGATCATGTTGACAACCAGCGCCTGCGAAAGAGGCTCACCTTGAGAATCCTTGACCGGATCGGGGGCCTGCGCGGCGAATTGCTGGATCAGCACGAAGGGCGCCCGCAGGTTCGACTCCATGTGCCGGTCCCAGCTCTCGCGCGTCGCGCCCCCGATCGTGTCGCGCTCGAAGATCGAGGCGTTGTTGATCAGCAGGTCGAGCGGCCCGCCCAGTGCCTCGGCCGCCCGCGGAACGAGGCTCGCTGTCTGGGCCTCGACCAGAAGATCGGCCTGCAGGCAGGCCCCCCGCCGGCCTCGCGCCCGGATCTCGCACACGACCTCTTCCGCCTCGTCGGCCGATCCCGAGTAATGCACCGCAACATCATGGCCGCGCGCCGCGAGCCAGAGTGCCATCTCGCGCCCGAGTCGCCGGGCGGCGCCCGTCACAAGCGCCCGCATCAGCCCCGACCCTTTCGGCAGGAACACTCCTCCTTGCCAAGGATGTAGCGCCCGCAATGGCCGCAGATCGTGGGTGGCGCGACACGGGCGCTCTTCCGGCCGATCCGGGGAAAGCGGAAGCGGCCGATCAGCGCGACGGCCGCCATCCCGATCAGGAAGAGGGTGACGATCTTGACCAGCATCAGAGACCGTATCGCGCCCAGAGACTGCGGTCCTCGATCTCGGACAGGACATGCCCGAAGAGGTTCATCCCCAGCCGCTGCAGCAGCGGCCGCCGCTGGCCATAGGGCACGAGCCGCACCTTCTCGCCGTAGATCTCCTGCATCTTGGGCACGAGATGGGCCACGCCATCGGCCAGACCCAGCCGCACCGCCTGCTGGCCCGTCCAGATGTCGGCGTTGAAGAGATCCGCCGACTCGTCCAGCCGCGCCCCGCGGTTGCGCTTCACATGGTCGATGAAGGCGCGATGGATCGGCTCCTGCAGGGCCTTCAGCCGCTCGATGTCCTCGGCCTTTTCCGGCAGGAACGGGTCGGCCAGCGATTTGGAGCGCCCGGCCGTGTGGACGCGCCGCTCGATCCCGTTCCGCGTCATGAAGTCGTGGAAGCCGAAGCTGGCGAAGATCACCCCGATCGAGCCGACGATCGAGCTTTCGTCCACCCAGATCTCGTCGCCCGCGCAGGCCAGCCAGTAGCCGCCCGAGGCCGCCACATCCTCGACGAAGGCATGCACGCGCACCTCATGCTCTTCGGCAAGGCGGCGGATGCGGGCGGCGATGAGGCTCGACTGAACCGGCGAGCCGCCGGGCGAGTTGATGACCAGCGCCACGCCTGCCGGCTTGCCGCGCCGGAAGGCCTTCTCGATCAAGGAGGCAAGGCCCTGATCGGACAGGCCGCCGCGCGGGCCCGTCGCGATCACACCCTGAAGCCGGATCACCGGGACAACCGGGTCCTTCCTGATGAACGGTATATACTGTTTCATCCGCCCGATGTAGGCCGAGGCCCGGCGCGGAACAAGAAGAGAGCCGCAGCACTTCCGGCAAATCTTGCCGGCGGATCGACCGGACGGCGATCCGGCAGGCGAGGCCGGGGGGAGAAGAGCGCGTGATCGACAAGCTGGAGATGTTCATCGCCCTCGCGCGTGAGCGGCACTTCGGGCGCGCGGCCGAGGCTTGCCGGGTCACGCAGCCCACGCTGTCCTCGGCGATCCGTCAGCTCGAGGACCAGCTGGGGGTGCAACTGGTCTTTCGCGGCTCGCGCTTTCAGGGCCTGACGCCCGAAGGGGCGCGCGTGCTGGACTGGGCGCGCCGGATCGTGGGCGACGTGCGGGCCTTGCGCGACGAGATGCGCGCGGTGCGGTCGGGCCTGTCGGGCAACCTGCGGATCGGCGTGATCCCGACCGCCGTGCCGATGGTCGCCGACCTCACCGCGCCCTTCCTCGAGCGCCATCCCGGTGTGCATGTCCGCATCCTGTCGCGCACCTCGTCCGAGATCCTTGCGGGGATCGAGAGCCTCGAGTTCGATGCGGGCATCACCTATCTCGACAATGAGCCCCTGGGCCGGGTCACGCAGATACCCCTCTATGCCGAGAGCTACCGCCTCGTCTGCACCCCCGACTTCCCGTTGCCTGCGGGCGACAGCATCGGCTGGGACGATGTCGCGCGCCTGCCGCTCTGCCTGCTGACCGCCGACATGCAGAACCGGCGCATCGTGAACCAGCATCTCGCGGGCACCGGCGCTCCGGCCACGTCTTCGGTCGAGTCGAACTCGCCCCTCGCGCTGATCTCGCATGTGATGACCGGGCGCTGGGCCAGCATCCTGCCGAAACAGCTGGCCGACCTCTTCGCCGCCGACGGTCGGCTGCGCGCCATCCCGATCGCGCAGCCCGAGGTCGAGCATCAGGTCGGCATCATCGCGCCCCACCGCGAGCCGCACACCCCCATCCTTGCCGCGCTGATCGACGCCGCCCGCCGACTGGCCGGGGGTTGATAGACTGCATCAATGGATCCACGGATCCTTGATATTGATGTGTCTATCAGGCTGCGTATTTTTGTCGCTCATCCAGGGAGGGGAGGGGCCGCATGCGTCTGGACGAAGCGGAGGTTCGCGCGCGCGTTGACGAAATTCTTGATGCGCATGAGGGGCATGAGGGGCCGCTCCTGCCGATCCTCCACGCCGTGCAGGAGGCGTTCGGCCATGTCCCGCTCGAATCGCTGCCTCGGATCGCCGAACGCCTGAACCTCTCGCGCGCGGAAGTGCATGGGGTGATGAGCTTCTACCACGATTTCCGCACCCGTCCGCATGGCCGGCATGTTCTCAAGCTGTGCCGGGCCGAGGCCTGTCAGGCCATGGGCGCCGACCGGCTGGCCGAGGAGGCGCAGGCGCGGCTGGGCATCGGCTGGCACCAGACGACGGTTGATGGGGGCGTGACGCTCGAGCCCGTCTTCTGCCTCGGCCTCTGCGCCTGCGCGCCGGCCGCGCTGGTCGATGGGCGCGTCGTGGGACGGGTGGATGATGCCCGGCTCGACCGGATCCTCGAGGAGGTGCGGGCATGAAGATCTACGTTCCCCGCGATGCGGCGGCGAAGGCGGTGGGCGCCGACGCGGTCGCAGCGGCCATCGAGGCCGAAGCCGGGCAGCGGGGCCTGCCGCTCACGCTGGTGCGCAACGGATCGCGCGGGATGGTCTGGCTCGAGCCGCTGGTCGAGATCCAGACCGAGGCCGGGCGCATGGCCTTCGGGCCTGTCACCCCGGAGGACGTGCCGGCCCTGTTCGATGCCGACTGGACGCGGCATCCGCTGGCGCTCGGCCTGACCGAGGAACTGCCCTGGCTGATGATGCAGACCCGCCTGACCTTTGCGCGCTGCGGGATCACCGATCCGCTCTGCCTCGAGGAATACGAGGCGCACGGCGGGTTCGAGGGGCTCCACCGCGCGATCGGCATGAGCCGTGACGCGATCCTGCAGGAAGTGATCGATTCGGGGCTGCGCGGGCGGGGCGGGGCCGGGTTTCCCACCGGGATCAAGTGGCGCACCGTGGCCGAGGCGCCGGCGGATCAGAAATACATCGTCTGCAACGCGGACGAGGGCGACAGCGGCACCTTCGCCGACCGGATGATCATGGAGGGCGACCCCTTCACCCTGATCGAGGGCATGACCATCGCCGGCATCGCGACCGGCGCCACGCGCGGCTATGTCTACATGCGGTCGGAATATCCCGACGCGGTCGAGGTGATGATCGAGGCTGTCCGCATCGCCCGCGGCCACGGGCTGCTCGGCCCGTCGGTCATGGGCTCGGGGCGCGCCTTCGACATGGAGATCCGCGTCGGCGCCGGGGCCTATGTCTGCGGCGAAGAGACGTCGCTGCTGAACTCGCTCGAGGGCAAGCGCGGCGTGGTGCGCGCCAAGCCGCCGCTTCCGGCGCTCGAGGGTTTCCTCGGCAAGCCGACGGTGGTCAACAACGTGATCTCGCTCGCCTCGATCCCGGTGATCTTCCAGAAGGGCGCGGCCTACTACCGCGACTTCGGCCTCGGCCGGTCGCGCGGCACTATACCCTTGCAGATCGCGGGCAATGTGCGGCGCGGTGGCCTGTTCGAGATCGCCTTCGGCATGAGCCTCGGCCAGATCGTCGATGACATTGCGGGCGGCACCGCCTCGGGGCGGCCGGTCAAGGCGGTGCAGGTGGGCGGGCCTCTGGGGGCCTATTTCCCGCGCGCGCTCTTCGACACGCCCTTCTGCTACGAGGAGTTCGCGGGCGCCGAGGGCCTTGTGGGGCACGCCGGCATCGTCGTCTTTGACGATACGGCCGACATGCTGAAGCAGGCCCGCTTTGCGATGGAGTTCTGCGCCACCGAGAGCTGCGGGAAATGCACCCCCTGCCGGATCGGCGCGGTGCGCGGCATGGAGACGGTGGACCGGATCGCCCGCGGCGACGCGGCGGCGATCCCGCTTCTCACGGATCTGTGCGCCACGATGAAATCGGGATCGCTTTGCGCGCTGGGCGGTTTCACCCCTTATCCGGTGATGAGCGCGCTCACCCACTTCCCGGACGATTTCGCCCCGATGAAGGAGGCAGCCGAATGAAAGACTTCATCCTTCCCGACGACCGCGACTTCGGCACACCCGCCTCGCGCTCGACCGAGACCGTGACGCTCGAGATCGACGGCTTTCCGGTGACGGTGCCTGCGGGCACCTCGGTGATGCGGGCCGCGGCCGAGGCGGGCATCTCGGTGCCGAAGCTCTGCGCGACCGACAGCCTCGACGCCTTCGGCTCCTGCCGGCTGTGCCTTGTTGAGATCGAGGGGCGCGCGGGCACGCCCGCCTCCTGCACCACGCCCGTCACGGCGGGCATGAAGGTGCGCACCCAGACGCCCAGGCTGAAGCAACTCCGCCGCGGCGTGATGGAGCTTTACATCTCGGACCACCCGCTCGACTGCCTGACCTGCGCCGCCAACGGCGATTGCGAGTTGCAAGACATGGCGGGCGCGGTGGGTCTGCGCGACGTGCGCTACGAGGCGGTGGAAAACCACTTTACCCCGCGCAACGCCGGCGGCGACCTCAATCCGCAATGGATGGCCAAGGACGAGTCGAACCCCTATTTCACCTATGACCCGTCGAAATGCATCGTCTGCTTGCGTTGCGTGCGGGCCTGCGAGGAGGTGCAGGGCACCTTCGCCCTGACCATCGAGGGCCGGGGCTTCGACAGCCGCGTCTCGGCCGGCATGGCGAGCGACAGTTTCCTGACGTCGGACTGCGTGAGCTGCGGCGCCTGCGTGCAGGCCTGCCCGACCGCCACCCTGCAGGAGAAGTCGATGATCGAGATCGGCACGCCCGAGCGCGCGGTCGTGACCACCTGCGCCTATTGCGGCGTGGGCTGCTCATTCAAGGCCGAGATGCGCGGGGACGAGCTGGTTCGGATGGTCCCCTACAAGGGTGGCAAGGCCAACCACGGCCATTCCTGCGTCAAGGGCCGTTTCGCCTACGGCTATGCGGCGCACAAGGACCGGATCCTGAAGCCGATGGTGCGCGAGTCGATCCACGACCCGTGGCAGGAGGTCAGCTGGGACGAGGCGCTGGGCTTTGCCGCACGTCGCCTGACCGCGATCCAGCAGAAGCACGGTCGCCAGTCGGTCGGCGTCATCACCTCGTCGCGCTGCACGAACGAGGAGACCTACCTCGTCCAGAAGCTGACCCGTGCGGTCTTCCGCAACAACAACACCGACACCTGCGCCCGTGTCTGCCATTCGCCCACGGGCTACGGGCTTGGCCAGACCTTCGGCACCTCGGCCGGCACGCAGGACTTCGACTCGGTCGAAGCCTCGGATGTCGTCATGGTGATCGGCGCGAACCCGACCGACGGCCACCCGGTCTTCGCCAGCCGCCTGAAGAAACGGTTGCGTCAGGGCGCGAAGCTGATCGTCATCGACCCGCGGCGCATTGATCTCGTCAGGACCCCGCATGTGGCGGCGGCCCATCATCTGGCGCTGAGGCCGGGCACCAACGTGGCCGTG
This sequence comes from Cereibacter sediminicola, assembly GCF_007668225.1. Lineage (NCBI taxonomy): Bacteria > Pseudomonadati > Pseudomonadota > Alphaproteobacteria > Rhodobacterales > Paracoccaceae > Cereibacter > Cereibacter sediminicola. The sequence goes on from NZ_VDEK01000009.1 coordinate 46,376, forward strand.
GTCACGGCGTTGGCCCATGTGATCGTGACCGAGGGGCTGGCGGATGAGACATTCATCCGCGAACGCTGCGACTGGGACGAGTTCCAGGATTTTGCCGAGTTCGCCGCCGATCCCCGCCATTCGCCCGAAGCTGTCGAGGCGCTGACGGGCGTGCCCGCGGCCGAGCTGCGTGCCGCCGCCCGGCTTTATGCCACGGGCGGCAACGCCGCGATCTACTACGGTCTGGGCGTGACCGAGCACAGCCAGGGCTCGACCACCGTCATCGGCATCGCGAACCTCGCCATGCTCACCGGCAACATCGGGCGGCCGGGCGTGGGGGTGAACCCGCTGCGGGGCCAGAACAACGTGCAGGGCTCCTGCGACATGGGCTCGTTCCCGCACGAACTTCCGGGCTACCGCCATGTGAAGATCGACGCCGCGCGCGAGGTGTTCGAGCGGCTCTGGGGCGTCGAGATCGACCCCGAGCCGGGCCTGCGCATCCCCAACATGCTCGACGCGGCGGTCGAGGGCACCTTCAAGGGCCTCTATTGCCAGGGCGAGGACATCCTGCAATCGGACCCCGACACCCGCCATGTCGCGGCGGGCCTTGCGGCGATGGAGTGTGTGATCGTCCATGACCTCTTCCTGAACGAGACCGCCAACTACGCCCATGTCTTCCTGCCGGGTTCGTCCTTCCTGGAAAAGGACGGCACCTTCACCAACGCCGAGCGGCGCATCAACCGCGTGCGCAAGGTCATGGCGCCGAAGAACGGCTTCGCCGACTGGGAAGTGACGCAGATGCTGGCCAACGCGCTCGGCGCGGGCTGGGGCTACACGCACCCAAGTCAGATCATGGAAGAGATCGCGGCCACCACGCCCTCCTTCGCCGGGGTCTCCTACGAACGGCTGGAAGAGGCGGGCTCGATCCAGTGGCCCTGCAACGAAGAGCACCCGCTGGGCACGCCTCTCATGCATGTTGAAGGTTTCGTGCGCGGCCGCGGACGGTTCATCCGCACCGAATATGTGGCAACGGATGAACGGACCGGGCCGCGTTTCCCGCTGCTGCTGACCACCGGGCGGATCCTCTCGCAATACAACGTGGGGGCGCAGACGCGGCGGACGGCGAACAGCATCTGGCACCCCGAGGATGTGCTGGAGATCCATCCCCACGACGCCGAAGTGCGGGGGGTCAAGGACGAGGACTGGGTGCGGCTTGCCTCGCGCGCGGGCGAGACGACGCTGCGCGCGAAACTCACCGACCGGGTCTCTCCGGGGGTGGTCTATACGACCTTCCACCACCCGGCGACGCAGGCCAACGTCATCACCACCGACTTTTCGGATTGGGCGACCAACTGCCCGGAATACAAGGTGACGGCGGTGCAGGTCTCGCCCTCGAACGGTCCCTCGGACTGGCAGGAGGATTACCGCCTGCAGGCCGAACTGGCCCGGCGCATCCTGCCGGCGGCCGAATGACCGCGACGCGCCAGATCCTGCCGCGGCTCGCCCTTTCGCCGGGGCGGGCCGAGCCGGGCGCCCGCTGCCTGCCCGAAGAGGTGGCGGTCGCGCTCAGCTTCAACGGCACGACGCAGGCGGTGATGATGGCCAGCCCTGCCGACCTCGAGGACTTCGCCACGGGTTTTGCCCTGACCGAGGGGTTTGCCCGGCCGGAGGAGATCGAGAGCATCACCCCGGTCGAGACGCCGCGGGGGATCGACCTGCAGATCTGGCTCATGGCGGAGGCCGAGGCGCGCCTCGCCGCGCGCCGCCGCCGGATGGCGGGCCCGGTCGGCTGCGGCCTCTGCGGCATCGACAGCCTTGAAGAGGCGCTGCGACCGCCGACCTTCGTAACGGGCTCTGTCCGCCTTGGCGCGCGGGACTGCCTGTCCGCCGTGGGTGGGCTTGTCGATCACCAGCCGCTGCATGATGCGACGCGCGCAGTTCACGCGGCGGGATTCTGGATGCCCGGACAAGGGTTGGTTACCGTTCGCGAGGACGTGGGCCGGCACAATGCGCTCGACAAGCTGGCTGGGGCGCTGCTGCGCCAAGGCGTCGCCACCGGGCGCGGAGCCGTGGTGCTGACGTCGCGGGTCTCGATCGACATGGTGCAGAAATGCGCCCGCCTCGGGGCGCCGGTTCTGATCGCCGTCTCGGCCCCGACGGCGCATGCGGTGCGGATGGCCGATGAGGCCGGCCTCACCCTTGTCGCCATGGCCCGCGGCGACCGCTGCGAGGTCTTCACCCATCCCGAGCGCATCACCCCCGATGAGGCCGCCCATGTCGCCTGACAAGCTGATCTACATGGCGAATCAGATCGCCACCTTCTTCGCCTCCCGGCCGCGCGCGGAAGCCGTCGCAGGCACCGCGGCCCACATCAACGATTTCTGGGAGCCGCGGATGCGCCGGCAATTGCTGGCGCTGATCGACGAGGGGCGGGCGGGCCTGCACCCTCTGGTGCTCGAGGCCGCACACGAGATCCGCCGCCCCGCCGAGGTCTGAAGCCTCAGTTGGCCGCGCCGCCCTCTGCCCGCAGGTAGGGCTGCCGCGCGGCGGGGCGCATCATGGCGATGCCGAGGAACAGCACGGCCCCGAGCGTTCCACCCATCATGTGCAGAAGCACGGCTGCAGGGATCGGATAGCCCTGCCACAGCGCCCAGACGGCGAGGCTCAGGCCCGAAACGAGGCTGGAGAAGACGATTCCAAAGGCCATCGGCAAATCCTCTGCTGGTAAAGGGAATGCTGGTCGTTGGGCTGAAGCTGAGGGCCAATCTGCGCAAATTGGCGGAAGGTTTGCGGCGCAATCGTGGCAAGACCTCTTCTTTCGGATGATCCCGCCGACGGCGCCTCCCGCAGCGTCACTCGGCCGCGGGACTAGGCAGAGGCCCGGCAGCGGCCTAATCAGGGATCATTCTTTCGCCGGTTTTCCAGAAATGCGCCTTGGCTATCTCGTCAATACCTATCCCCGCGCCTCCTACAGCTTCATCCGCCGCGAGATCCGCGCGCTGGAAAGGGCGGGCCACCGGATCCACCGCTTCGCGGTGCGAAGCGAACGTGCGGCCCTGGCGGATCCGGCCGATTTCGATGAGGACGACGCCACGGAACATCTGCTGCGCGAGCCGCCCTTTCGCCTCCTCCTTTCGGCGCTGGGCTGGCTCGTCCGGCACCCGCGGGACGGCTGGGGCGGGATACGGCTCGCGGCGCGCTGCGGCTCGCAGGGCGGCCGGCTCCGCCATGCCGTGTTTCTCGTCTTTGCCGCCCATCTTGCGCAGCGGGCCCGGATGCTCGGCATCACCCATGTCCACGCCCATTTCGGCGGTGCCGCTGCCAGCATTGCCATGCTGTGCGAGGCCCTTGGCGGTCCCCGCTTCAGCTTCACCGTTCATGGCCCCGACGAGTTCGACTCGCCCGTCGCCCTCAACCTGACGATCAAGATGCAACGCGCGGCCTTCACGGTCGCCGTCAGTTCCTACGGGCGCAGCCAGCTCTACAGGTGGGCCGAACCGGCCGACTGGCGTCGCATCCATGTCGTCCATTGCGGGATCGAGCCCGAAGCCTTCCCCGAGAGCCTGCCCCTGCCGGCGAACGGGCCGCGCCTCGTCGCGGTCGGCCGGATCACCGAGCAGAAGGGCTTCGCGCTCCTGATCGAGGCCATCGCGCTGGCCGCTCCGCAGCTTCCCGACCTGCATCTCACGCTGGTGGGAGACGGCCCGCTGCGCGGCCTGATCGAGGCGATGATCGCCGAGCTGGGGCTTGCGCGCCGTGTCACCCTTACCGGCTGGACCGACGAGAGCCGGGTCCGTCAAGAGCTGGCCGCGGCGCAGGCGCTGATCCTGCCCTCCTTTGCCGAGGGTTTGCCGATGGTCGTGATGGAGGCGATGGCCGCCGGCCGTCCGGTGATCGGCACGATGGTGGCGGGCATCCCCGAGCTGGTGCTGCCCGAGGAGACGGGCCATCTCGTGCCCGCCGGCGATGCGAGGGCGCTCGCCCGTGCGATCGAGCGCCTCGCCGGGACATCGCTCGATAACCTGGAGGAGATGGGCCGCCTCGCGCGCCTCCGCGTGCTGGAGCGGCACGACATCAACCGCGAGGCCACGAGGCTGGCGCAGCTGATCTCCTTCACGCACCAAGCGGGGCAGGTCGCCGATGGGGGCTGATGGGCCCGAACGGGCGGCCCGCCTGATTCCGGGAGCAGGCTGAAGACCCTGAACGGGCGGGCCTTGCACCTCGGCGCCTCGCGCTGGAATGCGGATGTTGCGCCGGGTGCTGGTGGTGTGCCGTTCCGGCCAGGCGGGGTTGACTCTCTGCGCCGGCAGGCGTATCGCCGCAGGGATTTCCGGAGTTCCGTTGGAGCCTCCGGTCCCGGTGCTTGTCCGGGATCGCCACCCATCAGCGCGATGCGCCCATGGGTGCCGTTGTTATTTTGGCCGTCCCGTCCTAGGTCGGGGCAGAGTTCAACAGGTCGGGGGAGACCGCGATGTTCGAAAGTCTGTCCGAACGCCTTGGCGGCGTGTTCGAGCGGCTCACCAAGCAGGGGGCGCTGACCGAGGACGACGTGGCGACCGCGCTGCGCGAGGTGCGCGTCGCGCTGCTCGAGGCCGACGTTTCGCTGCCCGTGGCGCGCGATTTCGTCAAGCGGGTGCAGGAGAAGGCGACCGGGCAGGGCGTCACCAAGTCGGTGACGCCGGGCCAGCAGGTCGTGAAGATCGTCCATGACGAGCTGGTCACCGTGCTGCGCGGCGACGGGCCGGCGGATGCGCTGAAGATCGACAACCCGCCGGCGACGATCCTGATGGTGGGCCTGCAGGGCTCGGGCAAGACGACGACGACGGCGAAACTCGCCAAGCGGCTCAGCGAGAAGCAGGGCAAGCGGGTGCTGATGGCCTCGCTCGACACCAACCGCCCGGCGGCGATGGAGCAGCTGCAGATCCTCGGCGTCCAGATCGGGGTGGACACGCTGCCGATCGTCAAGGGCGAGACCGCGGTGCAGATCGCCAAGCGCGCCAAGACCCAGGGGTCGATGGGCGGCTATGACGTCATCATGCTGGACACCGCCGGCCGTCTGCACATCGACGAAGTGCTGATGGACGAGGTTCAGGCCGTCCGCGACCTCGCCCAGCCGCGCGAGACACTGCTGGTGGTCGATGGCCTGACCGGGCAGGACGCGGTGAATGTCGCGGCCGAGTTCGACGGCAAGGTCGGCATCTCGGGCGTGGTGCTGACCCGGATGGACGGCGACGGCCGCGGCGGTGCGGCGCTCTCGATGCGCGCCGTCACCGGCAAGCCGATCCGCTTCGTGGGTCTGGGCGAGAAGATGGACGCCATCGAGACCTTCGAGCCCGAGCGGATCGCCGGCCGCATCCTCGGCATGGGCGACATCGTGGCCCTCGTCGAGAAGGCGCAGGAGACGTTCGAGGCCGAGCAGGCCGCCAAGATGATGAAGCGGTTCCAGAAGGGCCTCTTCAACATGAACGACCTGAAGATGCAGCTGGAACAGATGCTCAAGATGGGCGGCATCCAGGGCATGATGGGCATGATGCCCGGCATGGGCAAGATGTCGAAGGCGGCCGAGGAGGCGGGCTTCGACGACAGGTTCATCCGCCGGCAGGTGGCGCTCATCAACTCGATGACCAGGAAGGAGCGGGCCAACCCCGACCTTCTGCAGGCCAGCCGCAAGAAGCGGATCGCGGCCGGCGCGGGTCTCGAGGTGCAGGAGCTGAACCGCCTGCTCAAGCAGCACCGGCAGATGGCCGACATGATGAAGAAGATGGGCAAGGGGGGCATGATGAAGCAGGCCCTCAAGCAGATGATGGGCAAGGGCGGTGCGCCCGACATGTCCAACATCAGCCCCGAAGAGATGCAGGCCGCGGCCGCCGCCATGAAGGGCCGGATGCCCGGCGGCATGGGTGGTTTTCCGGGGATGCCGGGCGGGATGAAGCTTCCGCCGGGCCTCTCGGGCCTCGGGATGGGCAAGAAGAAATGATGGCTCGCGCGCAGTCCGCTTTTGCGACCGATCCCGCCTGCTCGCGGGTGTCGGCGCATGGGCCGTGGGTGCGCGCATGAGCCTTCCTTTCCCCATCCCGGTGATCGAGACCGAAAGGCTCGTCCTGCGCGGACCGCGCGAAAGCGATCTGCCCGCCATGATCGCCTTTGGCGCCAGCGACCGCACGCGCTTCATCGGTGGGCGGCAGGACAGTTTCGGCACCTGGCGGATCTTCCTGGCCGGGATCGGCCACTGGGCCCTGCGCGGCTACGGCATGTGGTCGGTGGACACCCGCGGGGGCGCCTTCGTCGGCCGCGTCGGCGTCATCAATCACATCGGCTGGCCCGAGCCCGAGCTGGGCTGGCACCTCTATGAGGGGCACGAGGGCAAGGGCTATGCCTATGAGGCGGCCCTGGCGGTGCGGGACCACATGCAGGGCAAGATGGGGATGGGGCCTCTCATCACCATGATCGATGCCGAGAACCTTCGCAGCCTCTCGCTCGTCCGGCGCCTCGGCGCCACGCTCGAGCGGGTCATGGAGGAGGGCGGGCGCCTCATCCACATCTACCGCCATCCGGTCGAAGAGGATGGCGGGATGGAGGCCTACGCATGATCGCCGTCACCGGCAGCCCCGCCATCACGACCGAGCGGCTGACGCTGCGGATGCCCGCCGCGCGCGACTGGGAGCCGGTCGCAGGCTTCCTCACGTCCGACCGGGTCCGCTTCATCGGCGGCACGCTCACGCGGGACAAGGCCTGGCGCGCCTTCGGCCACATGGTCGGCCACTGGGTGCTGCGCGGCTACGGCATGTTCATCTTTACCCTGCGCGGCAGCGACGAGGCGCTGGGCATGGCGGGGCCCTGGTATCCCGAAGGCTGGCCCGAGCAGGAGATCGGTTGGTCGGTCTTTTCCGAGGCGGGCGAGGGGCAGGGCTACGCCCGCGAGGCGGCCGAGGCCGCGCGCCGCCATGCCTTTCAGAACCTCGGCTGGAAGACGGCGGTGAGCTACATCCATCCGCACAATGTCCGCTCGCTTGCCCTGGCCGAGCGGCTGGGCGCTGTGCGTGACGAGGGCGCATCCTTCCCCGGCGACGGCCCCGCTCTGGTGTTCCGGCATCCGGGCTCGGAGGCGCGCGGATGAGGCAGCCCTGGACCCATCCCCTGACCCGCGAGGCGGCGATTCAGGCCGCGGGCATCGCGGCGGCCCTGCCGGAACTGCGGACGGCGCGGCTGCGGCTGCGCGCGCCCCGGCTCGACGACTTCGGCACCTATGCCGAGATCATGAGCTCGGACCGCGGGCTCCACGTCGGCGGCCCGATGGACCCGGCCGAGGCTTGGGACGATTTCTGCCGCATGGTGGCCACCTGGCTGCTGCGCGGCCACGGGCTCTGGTCGGTCGAGGGGCGGGGCGGGCTTCTGGGCTTCGTCCTGATCGGGATGGAGCCGGGCGACCCCGAGCCGGAACTCGGCTTCCTCTTCACCGCCGAGGCCGAGGGGCAGGGCTACGCGCAGGAAGCGGCCGAGGCCGCGCGCGCCCATGCGTTCCGCGCCCTGGGGCTGCCGGGGCTGGTCTCCTGCATCGCACCCGAGAATTTCCGGTCGCGCCGGCTGGCCGAGAGGCTTGGCGCCCGTCCCGATCCCGGCACGCTGGATGGCGTGCTCGTGTACCGTCACCCCGTGCCGGAGTTGCCTGTATGAGTGTCCCCTGTTCCGACAATCCAGAGGGTCCCGTTCCCATGACCGACGCTGCTGCCCGCGCCCAGGCGCTGTTGCGCGAACATCGCGACAGCATCGACCGGCTGGACGCGATCCTCGTCTATACGCTCGCCGAGCGGTTCAAGCAGACCCAGGCGGTCGGCCGGCTCAAGGCCGAGCACGATCTTCCGCCCTCGGATCCCGCGCGCGAGGCGCGCCAGATCGAGCGGCTGGAATGGCTCTCGAAAGAGGCCGACCTCGACCCGGAGTTTGCAAGGAAATTCCTGAACTTCATCATTTCCGAAGTCATCAGGCATCACGAGAAACTGCAGAAATGACCGGGTTCTGCCCGGCAAAAGCCAAGACAGGAGAAGACTCATGGCTATGAAAATCCGTCTCGCCCGTGGCGGTTCGAAGAAGCGTCCGCACTATTCGATCGTCGCGTCCGACAGCCGCATGCCGCGCGACGGCCGCTTCCTCGAGAAGCTCGGCACCTACAACCCGCTGCTCGCCAAGGACAGCGAGGACCGCATCAAGATGAACGTCGAGCGCGTTCAGTACTGGCTCTCGCAGGGCGCCCAGCCGACCGACCGCGTCGCCCGCTTCCTCGAGGCCGCCGGCCTGAAGGAAAAGGCCGTGCGCAACAACCCCAAGGCCGCCGTGCCGGGCAAGCGCATGGCCGAACTGGCCAAGAAGAAGGCCGAGCGCGCCGCGGCTTCGGCCGAGTGATCGGGCAGGCGGCCCCTGCGCGGGCCGCCACCTTCCCGCGACGGGTTCGGGCGTGAAGGCCCGGCCCGTCGCGGCATCGTTGCATCCGGGGCCGAACATGACCAGGACCGACCGCCTTTGTGTGGGTGCCATCGCCGGAGCCTTCGGCGTGAAGGGCGAGGTGCGGCTGAAATCCTTCTGCGCCGAGCCGTCCGACATCGCCTCCTACGGCCCGCTCTTCACCGAAGACGGCAGCCGCAGCTTTCGCATCACCCTCACCCGCCCGGTCGCCGGGGCCCTGGGAGCGCGCCTCACCGGGGTGGCCACCAAGGAAGAGGCCGATGCGCTCCGCGGCGTGCAGCTTTATGCCGATCGGGACCGGCTTCCCTCGCTTGGGGATGACGAGTTCTATCATGCCGACCTGATCGGGCTCGAGGTGCGCGACACCGGCGGCGCCCTGCTCGGACGTGTCCATGCGGTGCACAATCATGGCGCGGGCGACATCCTCGAGGTGACGGGGGCGGGCCGGCGCGAGGCGCTGCTGCTGCCCTTCACCCGTGCCGTGGTGCCGACGGTGGATCTGTCCGCCGGACGGATCGTGGCCGACCCGCCCGAAGGTCTCGAATAAGGGCCGCCTCGGGCGCCGCGCAATCAGCCCGCGGTTGCCAAACCTTCACCATTTTTGCCCGGGATGCTGTCCGCCGGACCGCAAAAGGTGATCCCATGCCGCTCGGGCTTCAACTCCGTCTTTCGCTGCTGTTCACGGCGCTTCTCTACCTCGGGCCCCTGTTTGCCGGTGTCGGCCGGCATCCCTGGCCCGTCGTCCCGGCTTTCGTGGCCCTCTTCCTCCTCTGGACGATGGTGATGCGCCCCGCGCAGTGGCCGCGCAATCGGGCCGGCTGGCGAGGGCCGGGTTCGGTCGTCCGGGTCGCTGCCACGGTGGCCATGCAGACCTTCCTCGTCGTGCTGCTCCACGCCATCGGCCGCGGCATCGGGAGCTTTCTGCCCGACGTGACCATCCCGGTATCCCTGCCGCTCGCGCTGGCGCTGGTGTCTATCCCGCTGTCGCGGCTGGCTCTCGATCCCGAGCGGCTGGCCTTCGCCCGCGGCTACCTCGAGGAGGTGCCGGAAGAGCTGGCGGTCGAGCTGGAGGGGCAGCGTGCGGACCGGCTCGTGGCGCCCTTCCTGCGGTTGCCGGACGACACCGGCGAGGTCGAGCTGATGCGGCGGCTCGTGGCGCTGGCGCCCGCGCTGACGAGTGCCGCCTTGCTCGATGCGCTCGACAGGGGGATAGGGGCGGCCGACGGGCCGGCCCGTGCCGCGCGCCGGGCGCTGATCCTGCAGGCCACCTCGGTGGCCACTGCCGACACCTGCCAGCATCGGGCCGAGCCCGTGCGCGCCCTGCGCGTGGCGGGGGACGACCGGAGCCTCCTCCACCTGCTGACCTTGCGGCTGCGCGACCTGCTGGAGCAGCGCCCGCAGGCCGAGGGCGACTGTCCCTCGATCGCGGATTTGCGGGCCGCGGCCTCCCGTGCGACGGCGCTGGACCGGATCGGCCGGCGCCGGGCCGCCTGACGCAGAGGGCGGGCTTCCGCCCTTGCCCGCAAGGCCGGCTTCGCCCATACCACGGCCATGAGCGACAGACCCGACGTTCCCCGTTCCCATGGCCGACTTGCCATCCGCCCCTCGTTGCAGCCGCGCGAGCTGGGCGGGCCTCCGACGTTGAAGGGCGCGTGGCAGGCGCGCGTCGTGACCCTGTTTCCCGAGGCCTTTCCCGGCACGCTGGGCCTGTCGCTGACCGGCAAGGCGCTGGACATGGGTCTGTGGGCGCTCGAGACGATCGACCTGCGCACCTTTGGCGAGGGGAAGCACCGCAACGTGGACGATAATCCCGCGGGCGGGGGCGCGGGCATGGTGCTGCGGGCCGATATCGTGGCCCGCGCGCTCGATGCCGCGGCCGTGGGAACCCCGCCCGAGCGGTCGCGCTGGCCCGTCGTCTATCTGTCGCCGCGCGGCCGTCCCTTCAGTCAGGCCATGGCGCGCGCCTGGGCACAGGCCGAGGGGCTGACGCTTCTGTGCGGCCGTTTCGAGGGGGTGGACCAGCGCGTCCTCGATGCCTACGCGGTCGAGGAAGTGAGCCTCGGGGATTTCGTCCTGACGGGGGGCGAGATCGCGGCTCAGGCCTTGATCGACGCCACCGTGCGGCTTATACCGCGCGTGCTCGGGAATCATGTCTCCACCGAAGAGGAATCCTTTTCGGAGGGACTTCTTGAATTTCCGCAGTACACGAGGCCGACCGTCTGGCAGGATCGCGCGATCCCGGAGATTCTTCTTTCCGGCCATCATGCGAACATCTCCCGCTGGCGGAAGGCCGAGGCCGAAAGGCTGACGAAGGAACGCAGGCCTGATCTCTGGCGGGCTTACCTTGCGGCGCAGGGTAGGGACCCGGACGAAGACCGAGAGCTCTGAGGCGGCATCACTTCGCGGGGAAACCGCGAGCAAAGGAAAGGACTTGCGATGAACCTGATCGCGCAGATCGAGGCCGAGCAGATCGCCGCCCTCGGCAAGACCATCCCGGATTTCAAGGCCGGCGACACCGTCCGCGTCGGCTACAAGGTGACCGAAGGCACCCGCTCGCGCGTGCAGAACTACGAAGGCGTCGTGATCGGCCGCAAGGGCGGCAACACGATCTCGGCCTCGTTCACCGTGCGCAAGATCTCGTTCGGCGAAGGCGTCGAGCGCGTCTTCCCGCTCTACTCGACCAACATCGACTCGATCGAGGTTGTCCGTCGCGGCCGCGTCCGCCGGGCGAAGCTCTACTACCTCCGCTCGCGCCGCGGCAAGTCGGCCCGGATCGCGGAAGTGACGAACTACAAAGAAAAATCCGAGTAAGGAGCGGCGCCGATGAAAAAGGGCATCCACCCCGACTACCACATGATCGACGTCAAGATGACGGACGGCACCGTGTTCCAGGTCCGCTCGACCTGGGGCAAGGAAGGCGAACAGATGGCGCTCGAGATCGACCCGCTCGCCCATCCCGCTTGGACCGGCGGCACCGCCAAGCTGATGGACACCGGGGGCCGCGTGTCGAAGTTCAAGAACAAGTACGCCGGCCTCGGCTTCTGAGCCCGGATCCACTTCTGCGAAGGGCGCGCCTCGGGTGCGCCCTTTTCCTTTGGAGCGGAGCCTTCGGCACGCGGTCGCCGCCGAACCACCGGCCCGCGTCGATCCGCGCCTGATGGCGGTCCCGCGCCCGTCGCCTCGTCGGCTGCGCTCTTCGCGCCATGCCTGCCCGCGGGAATGGGGCCGCGGCCCCCCGTGCCCTTGCGCCGATGAGAGACAGCGGCTAGTCGCGGACGGAGGGGCAAGTAAAGAGGGCTTCCCGTGGCGCATATCATCGTGGTGGGCAACGAGAAGGGCGGCTCGGGCAAATCCACGACCTGCATGCATGTGGCGACCGCGCTTGTGCGGCTCGGCTTCCGCGTGGGCGCGCTCGACCTTGATCTGCGCCAGCGTAGCTTCGGCCGCTACGTCGAGAACCGGCAGGCCTTTGCAGCCAGCTCCGGGCTTGCCCTGCCGATGCCCGACTACCGGCTCCTGCCCGACGTCGAGGAGGGCGAGGTGCCCGAGGGAGAGAACCCGCTCGACGTGCGGCTTGCCAAGGGCATGGCCGATCTCGGCCCGGTCTCGGACTTCATCCTGATCGACTGCCCCGGCTCGCACACGCGGCTGAGCCAGGTGGCCCACTCGCTCGCGGACACGCTGGTGACCCCGCTGAACGACAGTTTCGTCGATTTCGACCTGCTCGCCCGCCTTGATCCCGAGAGCGGCAAGGTCAAGGGGCCCTCGATCTACGCCGAGATGGTCTGGAGCGCGCGGCAGTTCCGCGCGCAGGCCGGGCTCAAGCCGATCGACTGGATCGTGCTGCGCAACCGCCTCGGGGCCCAGCAGATGCACAACAAGAAGAAGGTTGGCGCCGCACTCGAGGATCTGTCGCGCCGGATCGGCTTCCGCGTCGCGGCGGGCTTTTCCGAGCGGGTGATCTTCCGCGAGCTTTTTCCGCGCGGCCTGACGCTTCTCGACCTCCGCGACACCGGGGTGGAGCAGCTCAGCCTCTCGAACGTCGCGGCGCGGCAGGAGGTGCGCGACCTGCTGATCGAACTGAAGTTGCCCGGTGTGAAGCCCGACTTCTGAATGGCTCAGGGCAGGGGGGCGTCCGGGGGCTCGTGGCGCTCGTCCAGTTCGCGCGCCAGAAACCGCTCGAACGCGTCGAGGTTCACCGGCTCGAACTGGCCAAAGCCCTGCATCCAGACGGAGGCCGCCTTGAGCGCGTCGGGTTCCAGCTTGCACCATTTGACCCGACCGCGCTTTTCCTGCGTGATGAGGCCCGCCTCGGCCAGCACCTGAAGATGTTTCGAGATGGCGGCGAGCGACATGTCGAACGGGTGCGCGACGTCGGTCACGGCCATGTCGTCCTCGAGCAGCATGGTCAGGATGGCCCGCCGCGTCGGGTCGGCCAGGGCCGAGAAGATGATGTCGAGCGCGCCGGTCATGGCCTTGGTGTGACGCGCCGCCGCGGCATCGTCAACCTCGAGGTTGAATGTGGGCGGGGTGTCCGTTAGCGCCCAAACCGCCGCCCGTGCGCGATCGGGATGTTGGGAAAATCTTTGAGTTTCAATGGGAAGGCGTTGGGAAATGGCGGCTTGACTCGGTGCCGACCCCTGCTTAGGAAGGCCGGGACTGTTGAAGGGACGCTCAGGATGGCGGAAGAGCCCGATCCCGACCGGCTGCGGGCGCTGGAAGAGCGGATCGCGAAGGCGAGCACGGGCCGCAGGAACGGGCGTTCGACGGCAGGCAAGGGATTTTCGCAGGGTGAAGTTGCCTGGCGGATGGTGATCGAACTGGTTTCCGGCATGGTGCTGGGTCTGGCGATCGGCTACGGGCTGGACTGGATGTTCGGCACGATGCCCATCTTCCTGATGATCTTCGCCCTGCTGGGGTTCGTCGCCGGGGTGAAGACAATGCTGCGGACCGCGCAGCAGCTTCAGGTGTCGGATCGGGACAGGACGGCAGACACGTCTGCAAGAGGGGATTGACGCGTGGAAACGGAAGTCGAGCACACCGGGTTGGCCATTCACCCGATGGACCAGTTCATCGTGAGGAAGCTCTTCTGCCACACGGAGAGCACCTCGCCGATGAACGAGTGCACCACCAACATCCACTGGTATGACATCACCAATGTCACCATGTGGATGGCGATCGCGGTGCTGGTGATCGCGGCGATCCTCGTGCTCGGCACCCGGCGGCGGGCGATCGTGCCCTCGCGCAGCCAGTCGGTCGCGGAACTGCTCTATGGCTTCATCCACAACATGGTCGAGGAAGTGACCGGCCACGAGGGGGTGAAATACTTCCCCTATGTGATGACGCTGTTCCTCTTCGTACTCTGCGGGAACGTGCTGGGCCTGCTGCCCCTCTCCTTCACCACCACGAGCCACATGGCCGTGACCGTGCCACTCGCGCTCATGGTCTTCGTCGGCGTGACCGCGCTCGGCTTCATGAAGAACGGCCCCGGCTTTCTCAAGATGTTCTGGGTGACCTCGGCGCCGCTGGCCATCCGTCCGGTCCTGGCCGTGATCGAGGTGATCTCCTACTTCGTGCGCCCCGTCAGCCACTCGATCCGACTTGCCGGCAACATGATGGCCGGCCACGCGGTGATCAAGGTGATCGCGGGCTTTGCCTCGATCGCGGTGGTCTCGCCGGTTGTCGTCGGCGCCGTGACCGCGATCTATGCGCTCGAGTTGCTGGTCGCCGTCGTGCAGGCCTACGTCTTCACCATCCTGACCTGCGTCTATCTTCGTGACGCGGTGGGCGACGCCCACCACTGAGGTCGGACCCGAAAACCCTCAATTGACCATTCCACCAAGGAGCTGAATGCTATGGAAGGCGATATCGCAGAAATGGGCAAATTCATCGGCGCGGGCCTGGCCACCATCGGCCTCGGCGGTGCTGGTATCGGCGTGGGCCACGTCGCTGGCAACTTCCTCGCCGGCGCCCTCCGCAACCCGTCGGCCGCTCCGGGCCAGATGGCGAACCTCTTCGTCGGCATCGCCTTCGCGGAAGCCCTCGGCATCTTCTCGTTCCTGATCGCGCTCCTGCTGATGTTCGCCGTCTGATGACGGCGAACCCGGCCGGGCGGGCCTCGCGCCCCTCCGGCCGGAGCATCGGGGCTGCAGGAGAACGAGATGGAAACCGAAGTGCATGAAGCGGCGGGTGCGGCCGGCCACGCTGGGCAAGCCGTTGGCATGCCGCAGCTCAACTTCGACTACTGGCCGAACCAGATCTTCTGGCTTCTGGTCACACTGGTCGCGATCTACTTCCTGCTGACGCGGGTGGCTCTGCCCCGGATCGGGGCCGTTCTCGCCGAACGTCGTGGCACGATCACCAACGATCTGGCCGCGGCCGAAGAGCTGAAGCAGAAGGCCGTTCTGGCCGAAAAAGCCTATAACGAGGCGCTGGCGAAGGCCCGTGCCGAAGCTCAGGCCATCATTGCCGAGACCCGGGCGGCCATCCAGGCCGAACTGGCCGAGGCCACGGCGAAGGCCGATGCCGAAATTTCCGCGAAATCGGCCGAGTCCGAGTCTCGCATTTCCGAGATCCGCGCGGGCGCGCTGCAAAGCGTGACCGAGGTGGCGAAGGATACGGCCGAGGCGCTTGTTGCGGCTCTGGGCGGCAAGTCCGACGCGGCCAGTGTCGATGCGGCCGTCTCGGCCCGGATGAAGGGGTGAGCGGGATGAAGAAGCTCTCGATCCTCGCGGCGCTTGCCGCTTCGCCGGCGATGGCGGCCACGGGGCCGTTCTTCTCGCTGTCGAACACGAACTTCATCGTGACGCTCGCCTTCCTCATCTTCATGGGGATCCTGGTCTATGCCAGGGTGCCGGGCCGCATCCTCGGGATGCTGGACAGGCGCGCCCTGCAGATCCGCAGCGAGCTGGAAGAGGCCCGCGCCCTGCGTGAGGAAGCGCGGACCATCCTCGCCTCCTACGACCGCAAGCAGAAGGAAGTGCAGGAGCAGGCGGCCCGTATCGTCGCTTCGGCGCGCGATGAGGCGCAGGCCGCGGCCGAGCAGGCCAAGGCCGACCTCAAGGCCTCGATCGCCCGGCGTCTTGCCGCGGCCGAGGACCAGATCGCTTCGGCGGAGGCCGGTGCGGTGCGGGCGATCCGCGAGCAGGCGATCTCGGTCGCCGTGGCCGCGGCGTCGGACGTGCTGGCCCGCCAGATGACGCCGGCGGCGACCTCGGCCTCGATCGACGAGTCGATCAAGGAAGTGGAAGCCCGCTTCCACTGAGCGGCTGACAGATCAAAGGCAAGGCCCGGTCCGCGAGGACCGGGCCTTTGTCATGTGCCGGTCTCATCCCGTATGCGACGCCCTTGGCCTGCCTGCGAGGGGCGTCCGCGCTAGCGGTTCTTCTCGTGCTCGAGCCGCTGCCGGGCCACCGCCTCGTGCCGGTCGGCGCGGAGCCCTTCGGTCACGGCCTTCTCGACATAGCCGAGGTGCAGTTCCACCGCCGCCCGCGCCTCTTGCGGATCGCGCGCCTGGAGGGCCGCGTTGATGCGCCGGTGCTGGTCGAGCAGCGACTCGCGCGTCGTGCGCTGCCGGAACATCATCTGGCGATTGTAGAACACCCCGCTCCGCAGCAGGTCGAACATCGAGCGCATCATGTGCAGCATGACGACATTGTGGCTCGCCTCGATGATGGCCATGTGGAACTGCGCATCGAGCGCCGCCTCGTCCGAGGGATCGCGCTTCAGATGCGCGGCCTCCATCTTGCGGAAGATCGTGTCGATCACCTGCAGGTCGGTGTCGGAGGCCCGGCTCGCCGCGCGCTCGGCCGAGAGGCTCTCGAGATCGCGGCGAAAGTCGATATAGTCGAACACGGCCTCTTCATGGCTGGCGAACAGCTCGACCAGCGCGGGGGCGAAGGCCGATCCCAGCACCTCGGCGACGAAGATGCCCGAGCCGGGGCGACTGACCAGCAGCCCCCGCTCCTGCAGTTCGGCGATCGCGTCGCGCAGGGAGGGGCGCGAGACGCCCAGCCGCTCGGAGAGATCCCGCTCCGAGGGCAGCCGCTCTCCGGGCCGGAGAATGCCGCGCAGGATAAGAAGCTCGATCTGTCGCATCACGCTCTGCGACAGCTTTTCGGACTGGATCTTCTGGAATGGCATCAAAGCTCCCCTCGAACCGGTCTGAATCTATGACCGCAGGGGCAGAAGCTCAACGGGAAAGGCGTCCCCAGAAGGGGGGCGGGCCCGAAGGCCCGCCGTCCGTCAGTTGGTCGGGCGGATGATGATGTCCACGCGCCGGTTCTGGGCGCGGCCCTCGGGCGTCAGGTTCGAGGCGATGGGCTGATCCTCGCCGCGGCCGAGGGCTGCGACCCGGTAGGAGGGCACGCCGTTGCCGATCAGGACGCCCGCGACGGACTGGGCCCGGCGCATGGACAGGTCCTGGTTGTAGGCCGCCGAGCCGGTGCTGTCGGTGTGGCCCACCACCATGATCGTGGAGTTCGGGTAGCGCAGCAGGTTCTGCGCCACCGCGCCGAGATCGCGCTGCAGGTCGGGCCGGAGGTTCGCGCTGTCGGTGGCGAAGAGGATGTCCTGCGGCATGGTCACGACCAGCTCCGAGCCGGTGTTGGTCACGCTCACCTGGTTGTTGCCGATCGAGTTGCGCAGGTCCGCGGCCTGACGGTCGAGCGCCGAGCCCACGGCGCCGCCCAGGATGCCGCCCACTGTCGCGCCGACCACGGCCTTCTCGAGCTTGTTGTCGCTGGCCGAGGCCCCGACGAGGCCACCGAGGATCGCCCCGGTGGCGATGCCGGCCGACGCGCGGGGGTTCTCACGGGTGTAGCTGCCGGGCGCGCCCATGCCGGGATTGCCGCCGCTGGCGTAGGGGTCGCAGCCGGCCAGAAGCACGACGCCGGCCGTCATCAGCACAAAGGGGGATTTCACGATCTTCATTGCCGCCTCACGATTTGTCCTTGGCTCCCGGAGATGGGTGCGCCCCTGCATATCGCACAAGCGACAGGCGAGGGAGAGGGTTCCCTGCGGCAGCATGGCGAAAAGCTGCCGAGATCACGCGATTGCGTCCGCCCGCGCGGCTTCCCAGGCCAGCATGGCGCGTTTGACCGGCAGGCCCCAGTGATAGCCGCCCAGAGCCCCGGACTTGCGCAGGGCGCGGTGGCACGGAATGAGGAACGAGACAGGATTGCGCCCCACGGCCGTGCCGACAGCGCGCACCGCGGCCGGATGGCCGATGGCCTGGGCGATCTCGGAATAGGTCGTGACATGGCCCGAGGGGATGCGCAGCAACGCCTCCCAGACCTTGATCCGGAACGGCGCCCCGATCAGGTGCAGGTCGGCCGCCCCGCCCGCAAGGGCCGCCTCGGCCATGGGCGCCACCTCCGCGGGGGCCTCGACGAACCGCGCCGCGGGCCAGCGGCCGGTGAGGTCGGCCATGGCGGCCTCGCGGCCCGTCTCGGCGCAGAAGGCGAGGCCGCAGATGCCGCGGGGCGTGGCCATGACCAGTGCCTCGCCGAAGGGGGAGGGAAAGACGCCCCAGCGGATCTCGAGGCCCGCGCCGGCGCGGGCGAAGTCGCCCGGGCTCATCGCCTCCCAGCGCAGGAACAGGTCATGGAGCCGGCCCGCCCCGGACAGGCCCGTGGCCAGGGCCGTGTCGAGCACGGTAAACCGCTCGGCCAGAAGCCGGCGCGCATGGTCCAGCGTCAGATACTGCTGGTAGCGTTTGGGCGACACGCCGACCCATTGCGAGAAGATGCGCTGGAAATGCGCCGGGCTGAGGCCGATCCGGCCCGCCAGATCCTCGAGCGAGAGGCCGGGGCCGCCCGCGTCGATCTCGGCGAGCGCGCGGGCGATGACGGCGTAATGATAGGCGGGGCGCTCGGGGGCGAGGCTGTCGGTCATGGCGGCTCCTCGGATCTGCTGTGCCGACCCTAGCGGCCGCGACGGGCCGCCGCGACCCGAAACCTGCGGCTTCGCTTGCCCCGCCCCGCGGCCTCGGGCATAGGTTGCGGCAATGGCGCGCCAACTCGATTACAGCACGATCCACGAGATCTTCACCCGCCTCCATGCGCTGGAGCCGGAGCCGAAGGGCGAGCTTGAACATGTGAACGCCTACACGCTGCTCGTGGCTGTGGCGCTGTCGGCGCAGGCGACGGATGCCGGGGTGAACAAGGCCACGCGCGCGCTCTTTGCCCGGGTGACGACGCCTGCCCAGATGCTGGAGCTGGGCGAGGAGGGGCTGACCGAGCATATCCGCACCATCGGCCTCTACCGCAACAAGGCCAGGAATGTCATCGCGCTGAGCCACCTGCTGGTCGATCACTACGACGGCGAGGTGCCCGCGTCGCGGGCTGCGCTGCAATCGCTGCCGGGGGTGGGGCGGAAGACGGCGAATGTGGTGCTGAACATGTGGTTCCACCAGCCGGCGATGGCGGTGGATACGCACATCTTCCGCGTGGCCAACCGCACCGGCATCGCCCCCGGCCGCGATGTCGAGGCGGTCGAGCGTGCGCTCGAGGATCATGTGCCCGCACCCTTCGCGCTTCACGCGCACCACTGGCTCATCCTGCACGGCCGCTACATCTGCGTCGCGCGCAAACCGAAATGCGGCATCTGCCCGATCCGCGATCTCTGCCCTTACGAGGAAAAGACGGCATGAAACAGTTCCAGATCGTTGGTATCGGCAATGCGATGGTCGATGTGCTCGCCCATTGCGACGAGGACTTTCTTGCGGCCAATGGCATCGGCAAGGGGATCATGCAGCTCATCGACATGGGGCGCGCGGTGGACCTTTACGGCCGGATCGGGCCCGCGCAGGAGATCTCGGGCGGGTCGGCCGCGAACACGATTGCGGGCGTGGCCCAGCTTGGCGGGCGCACGGCCTATGTCGGCAAGGTCTGCGATGACCAGCTTGGCGCGATCTTCGCCCACGATCTGCGCGCCCAGGGCGCGGTCTATGAGACGCCGCTTGCGCCGAAGGCGTCCGAGCAGGAGACCGGCCGCTGCATCGTGCTGGTGACGCCGGACGGCGAACGGTCGATGAACACCTATCTCGGCTGGTCGGAGTTCCTGACGCCGTCGGACATCGACGCGGCACAGATGGCCTCGACCGAATGGATCTACCTCGAGGGTTACCGCTTTGACGGGCCGGACAGCCATGCGGCCTTCGCCAAGGCCATCGCCGCCTGCCGGGGCGCGGGAGGGCGGGTGTCGCTGACCCTGTCAGACCCGTTCTGCGTCGAGCGTCACCGCGACGCCTTTCGCCGGATGATCCGCGAGGATGTGGACCTGCTGTTCGCCAACAGGGCCGAGATCCTGTCGATGTATCAGACTGACGATTTCGGCGCCGCGCTGAAGGCCGCCGCCGCCGAGGTGGCAATCGTCGCCTGCACCGAGAGCGAGAAGGGCGCCCATATCCTCGCCGATGGCCAGGACTGGCATGTGCCGGCCATTCCCACCCGGATCGTGGATGCGACCGGGGCGGGCGATCTGTTTGCGGGCGCGTTCCTCTGGGGGCTGGTGAACGGTCATGGCCACGAGACGGCGGGCCGCATGGGCTGCATCGCGGCGTCCGAGGTCATCTCGCACATCGGCGCACGGCCGGAGGCGGACCTGCGCGCGCTGTTCCGCACGCACGGGGCGCTCTGAACGGCGTCACCGGCAGGGGCGGAGGCGCGCGCCTCAGGCCCCGCCGGGGCCATCGGCGCGCGCCGCTGCCGCGGACGGGGCAAAGTGCGTCTCCCGGTCGGGCATGGGCCTGAGTCGGGTCGATCCCGCCTTTTGGCTGATCGTGGCGCTGGCATCGCGGCCGGTTGCGGTGTGGGTTCTGGGGGCGACTCCTCGGGCTTCGGAACAGGGCGTGGCTGCAGGGCAGGCGACGGTTTCGCAATTGGCGCCGTCCGGCTGGACGAGGGCGCGGCCAATGAACACGCGCCCCCTTGCGGAGTTCCTCGCGATCTCGGAGGCTCTGGCGCAGGAAACCGTTGCCACCGACTACCTGTTCCTGGATTGAAACATGCCCCATCACTACGACCCCCAGAACATCTTCGCGCGCATCCTGCGTGGCGAGATTCCGAACGACACGGTTCTTGAAACCGAACATACGCTCGCGTTCCGCGATATCCGGCCCCAGACGCCGCAGCATGTGCTGGTGATTCCCAAGGGCGCCTATGTCTGCTTCGACCATTTCGCCTCCGAAGCCAGCGCCGATGAGATCGTGGACTTCCACCGCACGGCGGCGCAGGTCTGCGCCATGCTCGGGATCAGCCCCGCCGATGGCGGCAACGGATTCCGCACGGTCTCGAATGCCGGTCTCGATGCCGTTCAGGAGGTGCCGCACTATCACATGCACATCCTCGCCGGCCGCCCGCTTGGCCCGATGCTGTCACGCCGCGACTGATGCTGCGCTTGGGGGGCGGCAGCTTCGGCCCCCCAAGGCCCAGTGCGCCGCGGCTCAGTGCTCCGAGATTCAGTGCGCCGCGGCCCAGTTCGGTCCGCGGCCCGCATCCACCGTCAGCGGAACGGTGAGCTTGACGGCCGGCTCGGCCGCGCTTTCCATGACCTCGCGCACGCGCTCGATCACCGCATCCACCGCCTCTTCCTCCACCTCGAACAGCAGTTCGTCATGGACCTGCAGCAACATGGTGGCGGGCATCCCCGCGATGGCCCTGGGCATTCGGATCATCGCCCGGCGGATCACGTCGGCTGCGGTGCCCTGAATGGGCGCATTGATCGCGGCGCGCCGGGCAAAGCCTGCGCCCGGCCCCTTGGCATTGATCTCGGGCGTGTGGATCTTGCGACCGAACAGGGTTTCCACATGGCCGTTCGCCTTCGCGAAGGCGATCGTCTCGTCCATGTAGGCGCGGATGCCGGGGAAGCGCTCGAAATAGCGGTCGATGAAGCCCTGGGCATCGGCGCGCGGGATGCGCAGGTTCCGCGCGAGGCCGAAGCCCGAGATGCCATAGATCACGCCGAAGTTGATCGCCTTGGCCTGGCGGCGCACCATCGGGTCCATGCCCTCGAGCGGCACGTTGAACATCTCGGAGGCGGTCATGGCGTGGATGTCGTGGCCCTCGCGGAAGGCCTGCTTCAGCGCGGGGATGTCGGCGATATGGGCAAGAATCCGCAGCTCGATCTGGGAATAGTCGAGGCTGACCAGCAGTTTGCCTTTCGGCGCGACGAAGGCCTCGCGGATGCGGCGGCCTTCCTCGGTGCGGACGGGGATGTTCTGCAGGTTCGGATCGGTCGAGGCGAGGCGGCCGGTGTTCGCCCCCGCAATGGAATAGGAGGTGTGGACGCGCCCCGTGTCGGGGTGGATGTGCTCCTGCAGCGCGTCGGTATAGGTCGATTTCAGCTTGGAGAGCTGGCGCCAGTCGAGCACCCGCGCCGGCAGGTCGTGCCCCTCGGCGGCCAGATCCTCGAGCACGTCGGCGCCGGTGCCCCAGGCGCCGTTCTTGCCGCGGGTGCCGCCCGGCAGGCCCATCTTCTCGAACAGGATCTCGCCCAGTTGCTTGGGGCTGCCCACGTTGAACGGGCCGCCCGCCAGCTGGTGGATCTCGGCCTCGAGCCCGGCCATCTTCTGCGCGAAGGCGTTGGACATGCGTGAGAGCGTATCGCGGTCAACCTGAACGCCCGCCATCTCCATCTCGGCCAGCACCGGGACAAGCGGGCGTTCCAGCGTCTCGTAGACCGTCGTCACCCGCGCGCGGTGGAGTTGCGGCTTGAACAGCCGCCACAGCCGCAGCGTCACATCGGCATCCTCGGCGGCGTAGCAGACCGCCTGATCCACCGGCACCCGGTCGAAGGTGATCTGGCTCTTGCCGGATCCCAGCAGCGTCTTGATCGCGATGGGCTTGTGGCCGAGGTAGGTGTCGCACAGCTCGTCCATGCCATGCCCGTGACGGCCCGCGTGCATGGCGTAGGACATCAGCATCGTGTCGTCGATCGGCGCCACCCGGATGCCGTGACGCGCGAAGATCTTGGCGTCATACTTCATGTTCTGGCCGATCTTGAGGATCGCCTCATCCTCCAGCACCGGCTTCAGCATCGAGAGCGCCAGATCGAGCGGGATCTGGTCGGCCACGAGATCCGAGCTGCCGAACAGATCCCCTCCGCCCGCGCGGTGGCCGAGCGGGATGTAGCAGGCCGAGCCCGCCTCGACGCAGAGCGAGATGCCCACCAGTTCGGCCCGCATCTCGTCAAGGCTGGTGGTCTCGGTGTCGATGGCGACATGGCCGCGCTCGCGGATGCGCGCGATCCAAGCGGCCAGCGCCTCGGCATCGCGCACGCAGGCGTAGGCCGCGGTGTCGAAGGGCAGCGCCGCCTCGACCTGCTCGACGATCTCGGGCACGCTCTCGTTCTGGACCACGAAGGCGGTGGGGGCAGGGGGCGGCTCGACCTTCAGGCTCGCGGCCACACGGGTCGTCAGCGTGCGGAACTCCATCCGGTTGAGGAAGCCCAGAAGATCGTCCGCCACCGGCAGGCGCACCTCAAGCTCGTCGAGCGTGACGTCGAGCGGCGTGTTGCAATCCAGTTCCACCAGCCGCTTCGAGATGCGGATCTGCTCGGCATTGTCCTCGATGGCGGCGCGGCGCTTGGGCTGCTTGATCTCGCCCGCCCGCGCGAGCAGGCCTTCGAGGTCGCCATATTCCTGGATCAGAAGCGCCGCGGTCTTGATCCCGATGCCCGGCGCGCCCGGCACGTTGTCCACGGAATCGCCCGCCAGCGCCTGCACGTCCACCACCCGCTCGGGCGGGACGCCGAACTTCTCGATCACCTCGTCGCGGCCGATGCGTTTGTTCTTCATCGGGTCGAGCATCTCGACCCCGTCACCCACCAGCTGCATCAGATCCTTGTCCGAGGACAGGATCGTGCAGGTGCCTCCCGCCTCCCGCGCGCGGCAGGCCAAGGCCGCGATGATGTCGTCGGCCTCGAAGCCCTCGGTCTCGATGCAGGGGATGTTGAAGGCCCGCGTCGCCTCGCGCGTCAGCGGAAACTGCGGGCGCAGATCCTCGGGCGGCTCGGGGCGCTGTGCCTTGTAGAGCGGGTAGATCTCGTTGCGGAAGGTCTTCGAGGAATGGTCGAAGATCACCGCGACATGGGTCGGCGCGTCGGGGCCCTTGTTGTTCTCGACATAGCGGAACAGCATGTTGCAGAAGCCCGCGACCGCGCCCACCGGCAGGCCGTCGGATTTCCGCGTCAGCGGCGGCAGCGCATGATAGGCGCGGAAGATGAAGGCCGACCCGTCGATGAGATGCAGATGGTGGCCCTTGCCGAACGTCATGGCGCCCTCCCCGGAATGAATCGGTTGCCCCGAGAAGGGCCCTTCGGTCACCTCGCCTGCGCGAAGCTTTCATGCACGAAGCGGCGGTCGCAATAGCCGCATTCGACGAAGCCGGTTTCGTGCGGGATCGTCAGCCAGACGCGCGGATGGCCGAGTGCACCCTCGCCTCCGTCGCAGGCGACCTTCCAGGTCGAAACGACGACTGTCTCGGGGGCGTCGATGGGCATGCGGGCGGGCTCCTTGGATTTGCGGCTGGCGGCGCATGATAGCGACCGGGGCCGCGCGGGCAAGGCCCCTCAGTGACGCACGAGGCGATCGACCGCCCGACGCGCCACCGGCGCCACCACAAGGACCGAGGGGAAGGCGATGCTCCAGGAGGTCAGCCAGGCCCCCAGCCATTGCAGCGCGAAGCCCGGCGGCAGGCCCACGGCCTTCAGCGTCGCCACCCCCGAGACGATGGCCGACATCAGGCCCGACAGGATGAAGCCGAACAGGACGGGCGCAAAGCGGGCGGGGATCATGCGGGCAGCTCGTCCGAGGGGATGATGGGGAAGAAGGCGCCGCCCGACCACAGGCCGAACCAGCCCTCGTGATGGACGCCGATCTCGACCAGCCGGTAGAAGGACTTGCGGTCGATCAGCGCCTCGAGCCCCGCGCGCACCATGACATAGGGCGAGGGCTCGCCATCCTCGGCCCGCGTGACGCGGATTGGATGGTCAGGGCCGGCCGTCACCTCGTCGCCGACCTGTGTGGTGAAGGTCACCGTCTGGTTGGGGCCTTCTCCGGTCGTCTCGAAATCCACGGCGACGAAGGGCGCGTCATCGACGGCGATCCCCACCTTCTCGACCGGGGTGACGAGGAAATACTTCCCGTCCTCGAGCTTCAGGATCGACGAGAAGAGCCGCACCATCTCGGGCCGGCCGATCGGCGTGCCCTGATAGAACCACGTCCCGTCCCGCGCGATGCGGATGTCGAGATCGCCGCAGAAGGGCGGATTCCACAGATGGACCGGCGCGGGCCCCTTCTTCGCGGCGGCCGCGGCCTGGGCCATCACGCCCTCGGCCGAAGGTTTCACGATCATTTGTGCCTTCCCGCTTTTTGCCATTTGTGCCGCACGTCATAGTTTGGTCAGATGCTCATATAACGCCCCCGGGAGAGTTGTCATGGCCGACGCCGCTGCACTGGTTGCCGAGATCGAAGCGCTTGAGGCGAAGCTGGCCGAGGCAAAGGCCAGCATTTCCCGCCGCTTCATCGGCCAGGAGCGGGTGGTGGAGCTTGTGCTGGGCGCGATGCTCTGCGGGGGCCATGCGCTGCTGGTGGGCCTGCCGGGGCTGGGCAAGACGCGGCTGGTGGACACGCTGTCCACGGTCATGGGGCTGAAGGGCAACCGCATCCAGTTCACGCCCGACCTGATGCCGGCCGACATTCTCGGATCGGAAGTGCTCGACATGGCCGCCGACGGCGCGCGCGCCTTCCGCTTCATCGAGGGGCCGATCTTCTGCCAGTTGCTGCTGGCCGACGAGATCAACCGCGCCAGCCCCCGCACCCAGTCGGCGCTTCTGCAGGCGATGCAGGAGCGCGAGGTGACGATTGCCGGCAAGCACCGCCCGCTCGGCCGGCCGTTCCATGTGCTCGCGACCCAGAACCCGATCGAGCAGGAGGGCACCTATCCCCTGCCCGAGGCGCAGCTTGACCGTTTCCTCGTGCAGGTCGACGTGGACTATCCCGACCGCGAGACCGAGCGCGAGATCCTGATCGCCACCACCGGCGCCGAGGATGCGCAGGTGCATCAGGTCTTTACCGGCGAAGAGCTGATCGCGGCGCAGGGCCTTCTGCGGCGGATGCCGGTGGGCGATGCGGTGGTCGAGGCGATCCTCGATCTGGTCCGCGCCTGCCGCCCCGGCGAGCCCGAGGGCGCGGGGCTGGCCGAGGTGCTCTCGTGGGGGCCGGGGCCGCGCGCGGCGCAGGCGCTGATGCTGACGGTGCGGGCGCGGGCGCTGCTCTCGGGGCGGCTGGCGCCCTCGGTCGAGGATGTGGCGGCGCTGGCCCGGCCTGTCCTCAGCCACCGGATGCAGCTGAACTTCGCGGCCCGGGCGCGCGGCGAAAGCCTTGCCGGCGTGATCGATCGCGTCGTCACGCGGCAGATGGGCGACGGCTCGGCCGACTGGGCGGCCCAGTGAGCGACATCCTCGCCCTCCGCCCGCGGGCCGAGGCTCTGGGGCAGGCCCTGCCGCCCCTTCTGGCCTCGGCCGAGCATCTCGCCGCGACCGTGATCCTTGGCGAGCACGGGCGGCGGCGGGCGGGCATGGGCGACGAGTTCTGGCAGTACCGCCCCGCCCACGAGGGGGACAGCGCCCGCATGATCGACTGGCGCCGCTCGGCCCGCTCGGACAGCCATTTCGTGCGCGAGCGTGAATGGCAGGCGGCGCAGACCGTGCTCTTCTGGGTCGACGGGTCGCGCTCGATGTCCTTCTCGGGCGACCGTGCGCGCGAGCCGAAATCCGACCGCGCCCGGCTGGTGGCGCTGGCGCTGGCCGTGCTGCTGCTGCGCGGTGGCGAGCGGGTGGGGCTGGCCGGCGAGATCGCGCGTCCCCGCTCGGGCCGGTCGCAGATCCTGCGTCTTGCCGACGCGCTGGCGGGCGAAGGCGCCTCGGACTACGGAAGACCCGACCTCTCGGGGCTCGTGGCGCACGGGCGGATGGTGTTCATCTCGGACTTCCTGGGCGACATGGAGGCCATCGAGCGCGCGATGGAGCGGGCGGCGGATCGTGACGTCCGCGGCGCGCTTCTGCAGGTCCTGGACCCCGCCGAAGAGGCCTTTCCCTTTGACGGGCGCACGATCTTCGAGTCGATGGGCGGCAGCCTGCGCCACGAGACGCTGCGCGCGGGCGACCTGCGCACCCGGTATCTCGAGCGGCTGGCGCAGCGCAAGGATCGTCTCGCGACGCTCGCCCGCGCCTCCGGCTGGCACTATCACTGCCACCACACCGGGCAGGGGGCGCTGCCCGCACTGCTCTGGCTTTATCGCGCGCTGGAGCGCACCTCCTGATGTGGATCCTGGGCCCCGTCGGTTTCACCGCGCCCTGGATCCTGCTGGGGCTCGTGCTGCTGCCGGTGCTGTGGCTGCTGCTGCGCGCCGTGCCGCCTGCGCCGATCCGGCGGCGCTTTCCGGGGGTGGCGCTGCTGCTCGGCCTCACCGACGACGAGACCGAGACCGACAAGACCCCCTGGTGGCTTCTCTTGCTGCGGATGCTTGCCGTGGCGGCGGCCATCGTGGCCTTCGCGGGCCCGGTCCTCAATCCGCAGGTGCGCGAGCCCGGAACGGGGCCGCTCCTGATCCTCATGGATGGCAGCTGGGCCGACGCGCGCGACTGGCCGCGGCGGATCGAACGCGCCTCGGCGCTGGTGGAAGAGGCTGGCCGCGACGGCCGCCCCGTGGCGGTGGTGCGTCTGACCGACCGGCCCGAGTCCCCCGCCTTCCAGAGCGCGGGCGCATGGGAGGGCCGGCTGGCGGCCCTGGCCCCGCATCCCTGGACACCCGACCTCAACCCCTGGGCCGAGGCGCTGCCCGAGGGCCGGTTCCAGAGCTTCTGGCTCTCGGACGGGCTGGATCATCCGGGGCGCGAGACGCTGCTGGCGGCGCTCGAGTCCCGCGGGCAGGTGACCCTGTTCCAGAGCCCGCGCCCTGTCCTCGCCCTGCGCCCCGCGGGATTTGCCGACGGGGCCGTGCAGCTGACGGCGCTGCGCGAACCGGCGGCCGACGCGGTGACGGTCGAGGTGCTGGCCCGCGGCCTCGACCCCGCCGGGATCGAGCGCGAGCTGGCCCGCGCCACGGTCGAGCTCGGTGCCGGTTCGGACGAGGCCGGTGCCGCGCTCTCGCTCCCGCCCGAGTTGCGCAACCGCATCTCGCGCTTCGAGATTGCGGGCGTGCGGTCGGCGGGCGCCGTCAGCCTGACCGACGACAGCCTCAAGCGGCGCAAGGTGGCGCTGATCGCGGGCCGCGCGGGGCGCGAGCAGCTGCAGCTTCTGTCGCCCACCCACTATCTGCGGCAGGCGCTGGAGCCGGTGGCCGACCTGATCGACGGCTCGCTCCAGGATGTGCTGCTGGCCAGCCCGGACGTGGTGGTGCTGGCCGATGTCGCGCGCCTCACGCAATCCGAGCAGGATGCCATCCTCGACTGGCTCGACAGCGGCGGGTTGCTGCTGCGCTTTGCCGGCCCGCAACTGGCCTCGTCGGACGTGAGCCGGATGGCCGAAGATCCCCTGCTGCCGGTGCGTCTGCGTGAGGGCGGCCGCACGGTCGGCGGCGCGATGAGCTGGGGCGAGCCCAAGACGCTGGCGCCCTTCCCCGAAGGCTCGCCCTTCCACGGCCTGCCGATCCCGCCCGAAGTGGCGGTCACGGCGCAGGTGCTGGCGCAACCCGATCCCGAGCTGGGCCAGCGCACCATCGCCTCGCTGGCCGATGGGACGCCCCTCGTGACGCGCAAGGCGGTGGGGCAGGGGCAGGTGGTGCTGGTCCATGTCACGGCCAATGCCGAATGGTCGAGCCTGCCGCTCTCGGGCCTTTTCGTGCAGATGCTCGAACGGCTGGCCGTCTCGACCCGCCCCACCGCGCCGGATGCGGCCGATCTGGCGGGGCAGGTCTGGGTGCCCGAGGTGGTGCTCGACGGGTTCGGCACGCCGCGCGACGCGGGCGAGGTGGCGGGCGTGCCGGGCGAGCGTCTCGCCGAGGGCACGCCGGGGCCCGCGCTGCCGCCCGGCCTCTATGCGGGCTCGGACCGGCGGGTGGCGCTGAACGCGGTCGGGCCCGAGACCGAGCTGGTGGCCGCGACCTGGCCCGACCGGATTCCCGTCGAGGGGCTCGAGGCGACCGAGGAACAGGCCCTGAAGGGCGCGTTCCTCGCCGGGGCGCTGGGGCTTCTGCTGATCGACGTGCTGGCGGCGCTGTTCGTCTCGGGCCGGCTCGGGTCGGGCGTGGGCGCGGTGCGGGGCGCGGCGCTGCTGGCCTGCCTCGCGCTCGGCGCGGGCGAGGCGCGGGCGCAGGCCGATTCCGATGCGCCCGACGACACGTTCGCCGTCGAGGCCACGGCCGAGGTTCACCTCGCCTTTGTCCAGACCGACGATGCGCAGGTGAACCGCGTGGCCGAGGCGGGCCTCCGCGGCCTCGGCCTGCGCTTGCGCGAACGCACCTCGGTCGAGCCCGGCGCGCCGATGGGTCTCGACATCGAGCGGGACGAGCTGGCCTTCTTCCCCTTTCTCTACTGGCCCGTGACGGCGAGTCAGCCCATGCCCTCGGCCGAGGCCTACAGCCGCCTTAATGCCTATCTGCGCACCGGCGGGATGATCCTCTTCGACACGCGCGACGCGGGCGTGGGCGGCGGCTCCACCCCCGAGGCGCGGCGTCTGCAGCAGCTGGCGGCCCCGCTCGACATTCCGCCGCTCGAGACCATCCCGCAGGATCATGTCCTGACCCGCACCTTCTACCTGCTGCAGGACTTCCCCGGCCGCTACCAGAACGCGCCCGTCTGGGTCGAGGCCGCGCCGCCCGATGCCCAGCAGGCTGAGGGGATGCCCTTCCGCAACCTCAACGACGGCGTGACGCCGGTGGTGATCGGCGGCAATGACTGGGCCTCGGCCTGGGCGGTGGACGAGCGCGGGATGGAGCTTCTGCCCGTGGGCCGCGGCTATGCGGGCGATCGGCAGCGCGAGATCGCCTGGCGCTTCGGGATCAACCTCGTGATGCATGTGCTGACGGGCAACTACAAGTCCGACCAGGTTCATGTGCCGGCGCTGCTGGAAAGGCTTGGCCAATGACCGGAAGCGTCGTCTTCGACCCGATCCTGCCCTGGGCCGTCATCTGGACCCTGGCCGCCCTCGGGGCCGTCATGGTGGCGCTCGCACTCTGGCGCAATCTCTCGGGCTGGTGGCTGCGCGGGCTGGCGCTCGGCGTGCTGCTGGTGGCCCTGGCCAATCCCGCGCTTCAGGAAGAGGATCGCGCGCCGCTCTCGGACATCGTGATCGCGGTGGTGGACGAAAGCGCAAGCCAGCGGATCGGCGACCGCGAGGCCCAGAGTGCGGCGGCGCTGGCGGCGGTCGAGGCCGAGATCCGGGCCCTGCCCGACACCGAACTGCACGTGGTGCGGGTGGGCGACGGCGAAGGCGACGAGGGTTCGCTCGTGATGACCGCCCTTGCCGAGGCGCTGGCCGAAGAGCCGCGGGCGCGCGTCGCGGGGGCCATCCTCATCACCGACGGGCAGGTGCATGACCTCGAGCTTGCGCCGC
The DNA here is from genome assembly GCF_007668225.1 of Cereibacter sediminicola. NCBI lineage: Bacteria > Pseudomonadati > Pseudomonadota > Alphaproteobacteria > Rhodobacterales > Paracoccaceae > Cereibacter > Cereibacter sediminicola. Next base: position 76,371 of record NZ_VDEK01000009.1, read on the forward strand.
AGATGCCCGCGCCGCTCCATGTGCTGCTGACCGGCCACGAGGAGGACTGGGACCGCCGGCTGGTGATCCGCAACGCGCCGGCCTTCGCGATCCTGGGCGAGCCGGTCTCGCTCGTGCTGCGGATCGAGGATCAGGGGCGGGTGCCCGCCTCGGCCGGAACCTCGGCCGACCTCACCATCTCGATCGACGGAGGCGAGCCGCAGACGGTGCGCGTGCCGGTGGGCGAGGATCTGGAACTGCCCGTGACGCTGCCGCACGGGGGCATGAACGTCCTCCAGTTCCAGGTGGCGGCCTCGCCGGACGAGTTGACAGACCGCAACAATTCCGCGGTGGTCCAGATCAACGGGGTGCGCGACCGCCTTCGGGTGCTGCTCGTCTCGGGCGAGCCGCACGCGGGCGAGCGGGTCTGGCGCAACCTGCTGAAGTCGGACGCTTCGGTGGATCTGGTGCATTTCACCATCCTGCGCCCGCCCGAGAAGCAGGACGGCATCCCGGTCTCGGAGCTGTCGCTGATCGCCTTCCCCACCCGCGAGCTGTTCGTCGAGAAGATCGAGGAGTTCGACCTCATCATCTTCGACCGCTACCGGCTGCGGGGGATCCTGCCGACCTCCTACCTCGAGAATGTGCGCGACTATGTCCGCAAGGGGGGCACGGTCCTGGTGGCCGCGGGGCCCGAGTTCGGCTCGGCCGACAGTCTCTGGCGCTCGCCGCTGGCCGACGTGATGCCGGTGCAGGCCACCAGCCGCGTGACCGAGGGCGGCTTTCGCCCGACCCTGACCGACGTCGGCCGCAAGCATCCGGTGACGCAGGGCCTCGAGGCGCAGGCGCCCGAGGAGGGCTGGGGCCGCTGGTTCCGCCAGATCGAACTGTCGGCCACCTCGGGGCAGGTGGTGATGAATGGGGCGGGCGACCGGCCGCTCCTCGTGCTTGACCGTGTGGGCGAGGGCCGGATCGCCGTGCTCGCCTCGGATCAGATCTGGCTCTGGGGGCGGGGCTTCGAGGGGGGCGGGCCGCAGCTCGAGCTGTTGCGGCGGCTGGCCCACTGGATGATGAAGGAGCCCGATCTCGAGGAAGAGGCGCTGATCGCCGCGGCCGAGGGGGCGCGGATGACCATCACGCGCCGCACCATCGGTGAAGACCCGGGCGAGGTGACGATCACCGGCCCCGAGGGCACGGAGACGACGCTTTCCATGCAGGAGACGGCGCCCGGCCGCTGGAGCGTCGCATGGGACGCGCCCGAGATGGGGGTCTATCGGCTGGCCCAGGGCGAGGAGAGGGCGGTGATCGCCGTCGGCCCCTCGGCCCCGCGCGAGTTCGAGGAAACGATTGCCAGCGGCGACAGGCTCGCGCCGGTGATCGGGCCGACGAATGGCGGCACGCTCCGGCTTGAGGAGGGGGCGCCGGACATCCGCGCGGTCCGCGAGGGGCGGGTGGCGGCGGGCCGGGGCTGGATCGGGATCACCCCGCGCGGCGCCCATGTCACGCAGGATGTGCGGGTGGCGGCGCTGCTGCCGGGCTGGCTCTACCTGCTGCTCGCCGCGAGCCTGGCCCTTGGTGCCTGGCTGCGCGAGGGCCGCTTTGGCCGCAGGGCCTGACCGGGCGCCCTCGGGCGGGATCAGTCCCGGAGGTCCGGCGGGCGCGGGCCGAAGCCGGGCGGATAGAGCAGGCGCGGATCGAGCCCGCTGGGGTCGAGGATGGCCGCACGGGTGCCGGACAGGAACTCGGCCCGCAGGATTGCAAAGCTGGTGGCAACGGTCGTCAGGATGAGCGCCACGGGGCCCAGCAGCCAGCCGATCGCCGCCAGCGCGAAGAACACCGCCCGAAGGCCGCTGTTGAAGTTGCGCGCCGCGTTGATGTTGACCTCGGCCGCCTGGGCCGCCAGCGGATAGGCGCGCGCGTCCTCGGGATCGTTCGGCACCGCCGCCATCAGGATCGCGCAATAGCCGAAGACCCGATGCGCCCAGACGAACTTCAGGAAGGCATTGGCCACGATGAAGAGCACGAGGATCACACGCAGCTCGAGCCGCACCGCATCGGTGGCCAGCGTCAGATCCTCGACCAGCGTCTCGAGCCGGTCGCGGTTGCCGATCAGCGCCATGCCGCCGCCGATGGCGATCATCGAGCCCGAGGCAAAGAAGGCGGTCCCGCGCCGCAGGCTGTCGATCACGCTGGCGTCGAAGATCCGCGGCGAGCGGCTGACCATTTCGCGCATCCAGGTGCGGCGATGGTCCTTCATCAGCACCGACACCGAGGGGCGACCGGAGGGCGGGTTCTCGCACAGGTAGCCCGTGCCCGCCCAGGCGAGGAGCAGGAGGGCGACGGCCAGGAGGTCGAGCGGCATCAGCGCGGCGGGCAGGTCGATCAGCATCACGGCACCATAAGCCAAGCGCGCGCTGTTGCCATGAGGCAAAATTGGTTATAAAAGCTGACCACGCCAGGGAGGGTCGCCATGCACATGCCGCCACCGGACGCGGGCGTTCTGGCCCGCAAGTCCCGCATCGTCGAGCGCCTGCTGGCCGTGCTGCCCGAGGATGCCGTGGTGCATGATGAGGCTGAGACCCGCGCCTATGAATGCGACGCGCTGACGGCCTATCGCTGCCCTCCGCTCGCCGCCGTCCTGCCGCGCTCGACCGATGAGGTGGCGGCAGTCCTGCGGGTCTGTCACGAGGAAGGGGTTCCCGTGGTGCCGCGCGGCTCGGGCACGTCGCTCGCGGGCGGCGCGCTGCCCACGGCCGATTGCGTGATCCTGGGGGTGGCGCGGCTGAACCGCGTGCTCGAGACGGACTATGCCAACCGCTTCATCCGGGTCCAGGCGGGACGGACCAACCTTTCGGTCACGGGGGCGGTCGAGGCGGACGGCTTCTTCTACGCGCCCGACCCGTCGAGCCAGCTGGCCTGCGCCATCGCGGGCAACATCGCCATGAACTCGGGCGGGGCGCATTGCCTGAAATATGGCGTCACGACGAACAACCTGCTGGGCGTGACGCTGGTGCTGATGGACGGCACGGTGGTCGAGATCGGGGGCGCGCATCTCGATGCGCCGGGGCTCGACCTGCTGGGGGTGATCTGCGGCTCGGAAGGCCAGCTGGGCGTAGTGACCGAGGCCACGCTGCGCATCCTGCCGAAGCCCGAGGGCGCGCGGCCGGTTCTGATGGGCTTTGCCTCGAACGAGGTGGCGGGGGCCTGCGTGTCGGACATCATCCGCGCGGGCATCCTGCCGGTGGCGATCGAGTTCATGGACCGGCCCTGCATCCGGGCGACCGAGGCCTTCGCCCATGCCGGCTATCCCGACTGCGAGGCGCTGCTGATCGTCGAGGTCGAAGGCTCGCCCGCCGAGATCGACGACCAGCTGGCCCGGATCGTCGGGATCGCGCGGCGGCACGATCCGGTGGAACTGCGCGAGAGCCGCTCGGACGAGGAGAGCCGGCGGATCTGGCTGGGGCGGAAATCGGCCTTCGGGGCGATGGGGCAGATCAACGACTACATGTGCCTCGACGGCACGATCCCGGTGACGGAACTGCCGCGGGTGCTGCGGCGGATCGGCGAGCTTGCGGCCGAGGCGGGGCTCGAGGTGGCCAATGTCTTTCACGCGGGCGATGGCAACATGCATCCGCTGATCCTGTTCGACGCTAACAGGCCGGGGGATCTGGAACGCTGCGAAGGGCTCGGCGCCGAGATCCTGAAGCTCTGTGTCGAGGTGGGCGGCTGCCTGACCGGGGAACATGGGGTGGGGGTCGAGAAGCGGGACCTGATGTCGGTGCAGTTCTCGCCCGTGGATCTGGAGGCGCAGATGCGGGTGAAGGACGTGTTCGATCCGCGGTGGCTGCTCAATCCGGCCAAGGTCTTTCCGCTGGAGGCGAGCGGCGTGCGGCGTGCGGGCTGAGGCGCCGGGGGCTTTGCGCCCCCGGACCCCCGCAGGATATTTGAACGAGAATGAAAGGGGCAGGATGCGGCCTTCGACCGAGCAGGAACTGGCGGAGATCGTGCAGGGTGCCGCTGGCCCGCTGCGCATCCGGGGCGGCGGCACGCGCGCGATCGGGCACGCGGCGGGCGATCCGCTGGAGACGGTGGGGCTTGCGGGGGTGCGGCTCTATGAGCCGGGTGCGCTGACCCTGGTGGCGGGGGCCGGTAGCCGGGTAGCGGAGATCGAGGCGCTGCTTGCGGGCGAGGGGCAGCGGCTGCCCTTCGAGGTTCCCGACATGCGTGGTCTTCTGGGACGTGAGGGTGCCTCGACGCTGGGAGGGGTGGTTGCGGCCAATGCCTCGGGGCCGCGGCGCATCCAATCGGGCGCCTGCCGCGACAGCCTGATCGGCGTGCGGTTCGTCGACGGGGCGGGGCAGGTGGTGAAGAACGGCGGGCGGGTGATGAAGAATGTCACCGGCTACGATCTCGTGAAGCTGCTGGCCGGCAGTCATGGCACGCTGGGGGTTCTGACCGAGGTCGCCTTCAAGCTGCTGCCGATGCCGGAGACGACCGTCACGCTGGCCCTGGCGGATCTTGCACCCGACCGGGCGGTTGCGGCGATGGCGGCGGCGCTGGGCTCGCCCTTCGATCCGTCGGCCGCCGCGCATTGGCCGGGGCGGGGGACGTTCCTGCGTGTGGAGGGGTTCGAGTCCTCGGTGCGCTACCGGGTGACGCGGTTGCGCACGCTGCTGGCGCCCTTCGGCGCGGCGGAGGAGGTGGAGAGCCCGTGGGAGGCGATCCGCGACGTGGCGCCCTTTCACGGGCGCGAAGGCGATGTCTGGCGGCTGTCGCTCAAGCCGTCGGACGCGCCGGCCGTGGCCGCGCGGGCGGGGGGCGAGGCGCTCTTCGACTGGGGCGGCGGACTCGTCTGGCTGCTCTGCGAGCCGGGCACCGACCTGCGAGCACGGATCGCGCCCTTCGCCGGTCATGCGACCCTGATCCGGGGCTCGGCGCCGGTGGCGGTCTTCCAGCCCGAGCCGCTGCCGCTTGCGGCCATCGTCGCCGGACTGCGCGCGCGATTCGATCCGCGCGGTCTCTTCAACCCCGGTCTCATGGCCTGACGGGAGAACCACTTGCAGACGAACTTCTCCGACGAGCAGCTGAAGGATCCCGGCGTCGCGCGCGCGAACGAGATCCTGCGGAGCTGCGTCCACTGTGGCTTCTGCACGGCGACCTGTCCCACCTACCAGGTGCTGGGCGACGAACTCGACAGCCCGCGCGGCCGGATCTACCTGATCAAGGACATGCTCGAGGCGGGGCGCCCGGCCGATGCGAAGACCGTCAAGCACATCGACCGCTGCCTTGGCTGCCTTGCCTGCATGACGACCTGTCCCTCGGGGGTGCATTACATGCACCTTGTCGATCACGCCCGCGACCATATCGAGAAGACCTACCGCCACCCGCTGTTCGAGCGGCTGATGCGCTGGACCGTGGCGCAGCTTCTGCCCTATCCGGGGCGGTTCCGGCTGGCGCTGCGGCTGGCGCAGCTTGGCCGGCCCTTTGCCCGGTTGATGCCCGACGCGCGGCTGAAGGCGATGCTGGCGCTGGCGCCGCACCACATCCCGAAGGCCTCGCCCAACGACCGGCCGCAGGTGTTCGAGGCGACGGGCCCGAAGCGGATGCGGGTCGCGCTGCTCACGGGGTGCGCGCAGCGGGCGCTCGACACCGACATCAACGACGCGACCATCCGGCTTCTGCGGCGGCTGGGCTGCGAGGTGGTGATCCCGAAGGGCATGGGCTGCTGCGGGGCGCTGACCCATCACATGGGGCGCGCGGAACAAAGCCATGCGCTCGCCGCCAGCAACATCCGCGCCTGGATGGCCGAGAAGCGGGCGCGTGGTCTGGATGCGGTCGTGATCAACACGAGCGGCTGCGGCACCACGATCAAGGATTACGGGCACATCTTCCGAAACGATCCCCTGGCGGCGGATGCGGCCGAGGTGTCGGCACTGGCCCTGGATGTCACCGAACTGCTCGAGCGGCTGGGCCTGCCCGAAGGGGCGCCCAAGGGCGTGCGGGTGGCCTACCACTCGGCCTGTTCGCTCCAGCATGGCCAGCGCATCCGGCAGACCCCGAAGGACCTGCTGATCCGCGCAGGGTTCGAGGTTACCGAGCCGGCCGATCCGCATCTCTGCTGTGGCTCGGCCGGGACCTACAACCTGCTGCATCCCGAGATCTCGGCCGAGCTGAAGGCCCGCAAGGTCGCGACGATCGAGGCGCGCCGGCCCGACGTGGTGTCGGCGGGCAACATCGGCTGCATCATGCAGATCGGCTCGGGCACCGGGGTGCCTGTCGTCCATACGGTCGAGCTACTGGACTGGGCGACGGGTGGGCCAAAGCCCCGGAGGCTCGACCTCGGCAACGATCCGCCTTGAAATGGCCATATCGCAGGCTTAGCCCCTTGGTCAGCGGCTACCGGAGCGGCCATGCGACTGATCGCGATTCTCACTCTGGCCCTTGGCCTCGCCCTGCCGGCGATGGCGGATGAGGCGCGGCTCCGCAGCCTCGAGACGGGGGACGACAGCCGCGGCTGGAACGCGGTCGGCAAGCTTCTGCTGGGAGACCGCGGCTTCTGCACCGGGGTGCTGATCCGGCCCGATCTGGTGCTGACGGCGGCCCATTGCCTCTTCGAGAAGGACAGCGGCAGCCGGATCGATCCGGGCCGGGTCGAGTTTCTCGCCGGATGGCGGAACGGGCGCGCGGCTGCATACCGGCATGTGCGGCGCGCGGTGGTGCATCCCGACTATGCCTACTCCGGCGACGACCCGGTGGATCGCGTGGCCTTCGACCTGGCCGTGCTCGAGCTGGACCAGCCGATCCGGTTGCCGTCCGTCCAGCCCTTCGGGATCGATCGCGGCACGCTCTCGGGCGATCGGGTGGGGGTGGTCTCCTATGCGCAGGGCCGGGCCGAGGCGCCCTCGCTGCAGGAGATCTGCGGCGTGATCGGCCGGATGCCGGGCACGCTCGTCCTGTCCTGTTCGGTCGATTTCGGCGCGTCCGGCGCGCCGGTCTTCACCATGCGCGAGGGGGCGCCGCGGCTGGTCTCGGTCGTGTCCGCCAAGGCCGAGCTGCACGGGCGGCCCATCGCGCTTGGAACCGACATCGAGGACCCGCTCGAGGATGTGCTGGCCGAGTTCGACCGGGGTGACGGCCTGATCCGCCGGGTGCAGCCGCTGGTGCGGATGGAGCGCGCGGGATCGGGCGGCGCCAAGTTCTTGCGACCCGAAACGCCCTGAGGCCCGGCCGCCGCAGCGTCCGGTTCGGCCCGCGAACCTCTTGAAATGCAGGCGCGACCTTCCCAGATTCCCCCTGCCGAGTGCCATGACGGGCTCGGCGCTTCTGGGCCCGTCCCCCGGTGGGAGGGCCGACCAGCATCGCTTCCAGGAGGATGAACATGCGTACCTATGACTTCTCGCCGCTCTACCGCGCCACCGTCGGCTTCGACCGGATTGCCGATCTCATGGATCGCGTGATGACCAGCGAGGTCGCCCAGCCGACCTATCCGCCTTACAACATCGAGAAGACCGCCGAGAACGCCTACCGCATCTCGATCGCCGTGGCGGGCTTTGCGCCCGAGGAACTGGCCGTCGAGGTCAAGGAGAACACGCTCCATGTCGGCGCGCGCAAGGCCGGGGACGAATCCGAGCGGACCTACCTGCACCGTGGCATCGCCACCCGCGCCTTCGAGCGCCGCTTTGCCCTTGCCGATCATGTGCGCGTGACGGGCGCGAGCCAGGAGCATGGGATGCTTCATATCGACCTCGTGCGCGAGACGCCCGAGGCGCTGAAGCCGCGCCGGATCGAGATCGTGCGCGGTGACGCGGCCTCGGCCCGGACGATCGAGGCGGTGAAGGAACCGGCCGAGGCCTGATCCGCCGCTGTTGTCTGCGGGGGCGCGCTGCGAGGCGCGCCCCTTGCCTGTCCGCCTGCCATTCACGAAGCGCGAAATGCAGGCCCTGGCTATCGGCTCAGGCTCTGCGCGAGGCGCATGAGCTGGACGACCTCCACCCGGTAGCCGAAGGCATCCGTTCCTCGGGCCCCTTCGGCGAGCGCGATGGCCTCGTCCCATCCCCAGGAGCCGAGCTTGTCCGACCCGCGCAAAAGCTCGCCGAAACCGGCAATGGCGGTGGAAAAGCGCACGTCGTCATTGGCCTCGGTCAGCGCATCCGGGATCGGCGTCTCGATCAGGGCCGAGGCGCTCTCACCCGGCGCCTTGTAGCGCAGGCGCAGGAAGCCGAGTTCATCCCCGTGCGTGCCGGCGGCGGGCGTCTCGCCGTAGCGCAACGGCTCGGTCAGTTGAGCGGGGCTGCCGACGGGCGTGATCTCGTAGATCGCGGTCACGGAATGTCCGGCGCCGATCTCGCCCGCGTCCACCCGATCGTTCGCGAAATCCTCGTGCCGGAGGGCCCGCGTCTCGTAGCCGATCAGCCGGTATTCCGCGACCCGCGCCGGATTCCATTCCACCTGCACCTTCACATCTTCCGCGATGGGGAAGAGCGCGCCGGACAGCTGGTCCACGAGAACCTTCTGCGCCTCGTTCAGACTGTCGATATAGGCCGCCTGCCCGTTGCCGTTCTGCGCCAGCGCCTGCATCGTCGCGTCGTCGAGGTTGCCACGGCCGAAGCCCAGGACCGAGAGATAGACCCCGCTGGCCCGCTCTTGCGCCACCAGACGGGCAAGCTCGTCCGGGTCGCTGATCCCGAGGTTGAAGTCGCCGTCGGTCGCAAGCACCACGCGCGTCACCTCGCCCGCCTCCGCCATGCCGGCCGCTGTCCGGTACGCCAGCCGCAGCCCCTCTTCCCCGGCGGTCGAGCCGCCCGAGTCGAGCCGGTCAAGCGCCGAGAGGATGTTCGTGCGCTCGTTCGCGGCCGTGGGGGCGAGCACCTCTCCGGCCGAGCCCGCGTAGGTGATGATGGCCACCTGATCCTCGGGGCGCAGGCGGCCGAGCATCAGGCCGAACGACTGTTTCAGCAGCGGCAGCTTGGCCGGATCCTGCATCGAGCCCGAGGTGTCGATCAGGAACACGAGGTTCAGCGGAGGCCGGTCGGCGATGGCGGGCATCCGCCCCTGCAGCGCCACATGCACGAGGCGCGTGTCCGGGTTCCAGGGCGTGGGCGTGACCGCGAGGGTCGGGCGGAACGGCGCGGCCCCGCTTTCGGGGGCGGGATAATCGTAGGGAAAGTAGTTGATCATCTCCTCGATCCGCACCGCCTCGTGCGGGGGAAGCCGGCCCGCGCGCAGGCTTGAGCGGATGATGGCATAGCTCGCGGTATCGACGTCGATGGAGAAGGTCGAGACGGGCGCTTCGGCCGTCACCTGCAGCGGATTGTCGGGCGCGTTCGAGAACGCCTCGCTGTCGCCTCGGACCGGCGGGACGGCGGGCGCCTCGGCCATCCGCCTCAGGATCGGGGTCGCCCCCTCGGTCGCAAGCGTTCGGGGGGCGGCCTGATCCGCAGCCTCTGGCGCCGCGCCGGGGGCGGCCTTGAACTCACCCGTCAGCGACTCGGGCGCGGGTGAGGGCAGCTGGCCCAGCCGGGCCGTGGGCATCACCACGACCAGCACGAGGCCAAGCGCGGCCAGCGACCCCGAGGCGGCGAGCAGGGGGCGTGAGAAGAGGGAACTCGACATGCGGCGCACTCCGTTGCGGAACCCCGCCCCTCTCGGGCGGTCCTTCCCCTGACGCAGCCCGGCCGCCCGTCCTTGGAACCGGTCGAAATTTTCCAGGGCCAGCGCCACCGCCCGTGCGCGTGCCTCGGGGTCCGGCGCGGGTGCCGCCGGCCGCCCGAGCGCCCGGCGAAGGTCTTCGAGATCGTCGTGGTGCGGGTCGTCGCTCATGCGCGGGCCTCCCCGAGGACCATGGCCCTCAAGCGCTTCTTCACTTCCGACATGCGCCAGGCGACCGTGCCCTCGGCCAGTCCCAGAACGGCGGCCGCCTCGGCCTGTGTCATCTCTTCGCCCAGCACCAGTGCGACCGTGTCGCGCAACTCGACGGGCAGCGTGGTCATGGCGTTGGCCAGCCACTCCTGCGCCGCGCGCGCCTCGCCCATCGCATCCTGCCGCGCCAGTTCCCAGTCGCCCCAGCCAAGCGAGGCGCGGGTGCTTGCGCTCTGCCGGCGGCGCAGGTCGTGCGCGGCATTCACCACCACGCGGTAAAGCCAGGTGGTGAAGCGCGCCTCGCCGCGCCAGCCGCGCAGTTTCATCGGCAGGGCGGCGCAGATGTCCTGCGCCAGATCCTCGGCCTCGGTGCGGCTGCCGGTCAACCGCCAGCTCAGGCCGAAGATCCGGTCGTAATGCCGTTCGACCAGCCGCGAGAACGCCTCGCGGTCTCCTGCCGCGGCGGCTTCGGCCAGCCATTCGTCGGTCTGCTCCATCGCGGGACGGTCGCTCCGATTGATTGCCGCCAGAGGATGCCGCCCGTGGCTGGACAGATCCCGCCCCTCCGGCGGCTGTCGATGTCGCGGCGCCCGCCCGGCGCCCTTGCGAGGGACCGGGCCGGCCATGGGGGCGCCTGCCTCAGATCGAGAGGCAGACGTATTTCATCTCGAGATAATCCTCGATGCCGTGCCGCGAACCCTCGCGGCCGAGGCCGGATTGCTTCACCCCGCCGAAGGGCGCGACCTCGGTCGAGATGATGCCGGTGTTGACACCGACGATGCCATATTCCAGCGCCTCCTGGACGCGCGTGATGCGGCCCACGTCGCGGGCGTAGAAGTAGGAGGCGAGGCCGAAGATCGTGTCGTTGGCGTAGCCGATCACCTCCTCCTCGGTCTCGAAGCGGAAGAGCGGTGCGAGCGGCCCGAAGGTTTCCTCGGTCGAGACCTTCATCTCCTGCGTCACGCCGGTCACGACGGTCGGCTCGAAGAAGGTGCCGCCCAGCTCGTGCCGATTGCCGCCGGTCAACACCTCGCCGCCGCCGTCGAGCACGTCGCGGATATGTTCCTCGACCTTCTCGACCGCCTTCTCGTTGATGAGCGGGCCGGCCTCGGTCCCCTCCACGAGCCCGTCGCCGACGCGCAGCTTCTTCACGGCGGCCGCGAGCTTTTCGGCGAAGGCGTCATGGACGCCGGCCTGCACATAGATGCGGTTCGCGCAGACGCAGGTCTGGCCGTTGTTGCGGAACTTGGACGCCATGGCGCCCTGCACCGCCGCGTCGAGATCGGCGTCGTCGAAGACGATGAAGGGCGCGTTGCCGCCCAGCTCCATCGAGCATTTCATCACCTGATCCGCCGCCTGCCTGAGCAGGACGCGCCCGACCTCGGTCGAGCCGGTGAAGGTCAGCTTGCGCACCGCCGGATTCTCGCAGAACTCCTTGCCGATGTCCGAGGATTTCTGCGAGGTGATGACCGACAGGATGCCCTTGGGCAGCCCCGCGCGCTCGCCCAGCACCGCCAGCGCCAACGCCGACAGCGGCGTTTCGGCGGCGGGGCGGGCGACGAAGCCGCAGCCCGCCGCCAGCGCCGGGCCGCATTTGCGGGTGATCATCGCGTTCGGGAAGTTCCAGGGCGTGATCGAGCCCACGATGCCGATCGGCTGCTTGAGGACCGTGATGCGCTTGTCGCGCATGTGGCCGGGGATGGTCTCGCCATAGACGCGCTTGGCCTCTTCGCCGAACCATTCGATGAACGAGGCGCCATAGGCGATCTCGCCCTTGGCCTCGGACAGCGGCTTGCCCATCTCGGCCGTAAGGATCGCGCCGAGGTCGTCCTGGTTGGCCATCATCAGGTCGAACCACGTGCGCATCACCTGCGCGCGTTCCTTGCCGGTGCGGGCGGCCCAGTCCTTCATCGCCTCGGCCGCGGCGGCGATGGCGCGCGCGGTCTCGGCCCGGCCGAGGTCCGGGACGGTGCAGATCACGTCGCCGCGGGCGGGGTTCGTCACCTCGAAGGTTGCACCGTCATCGGCCGCCACCCACTCGCCCGCCACGAAGGCGCGGGTTTCGAGCAGCGACGGGTCCTTGAGAATGGAACGCAGGTCGGTGACGGAGTCGAGCATGAGAGTCCTCCCGGGGCATTGGATTTGCCGCCGCACGGAATGACGGGGCGGGGCACGTTTCTCATGCTGACCACGCAGGGCCGGACATGTCCAGTCACGGGGCAGAGAAAGACCGCGCCGCGAAGGGCCGTGTCAGTAGCTGAACTCGGGGTAGATCCGGCGCAGGTCGCCTTCCCACGCGCCATGGAACCGCGACAGCAGATCGTCGGCCACCACACGGCCCGAGGCGGCGGCCTCGGCCAGCACCTCGAGATGGCCGGCCTCGTCCGCCATGCCCTCGCCCGCCAGCGCCCGTGCGCGAAGCCCACCCTGCGCAAGAGCAACCGCCTCGCGGGCGACATCGAGCAGGCGCACGCCGCCCGCCTCGCCCTGCAGCCCGTCCACCGAGGCCGCGACCCGCAACCCCTCGCGCGTCTCGGCGCTCCAGCCCCGGGCGAGATCCCAGGCGGCATCGAGCGCCGAGCCGTCATACATCAGCCCGACCCAGAAGGCCGGCAGCGCCACCAGATGCGACAGCGGACCGGCGTCGGCGCCCCGCATCTCGATGTATTTCTTGACCCGCGCCTCGGGGAAGACCGTGGTCATGTGGTCGGCCCAGTCCGACAGGGTGGGCTTCTCGCCCGGCAGCGCCGGAAGCTCGCCCTTCAGGAAGTCGCGGAACGACTGGCCGAGGGCGTCGATGTAGTGGCCATCGCGGTAGACGAAATACATCGGCACATCGAGCACCCAGTCGACATACCGCTGGAAGCCCATCCCCTCCTCGAAGACGAAGGGCAGCATTCCCGTCCGCGAAGCATCAAGGCTGCGCCAGATGCGCGAGCGCCAGCTCTTGTGTCCGTTCACCCGGCCCTCGAAAAAGGGCGACGAGGCAAAGAGCGCGGTGGCCACCGGCTGCAACGCCAGCGCCACGCGCAGCTTCTTCACCATGTCGGCTTCGGACGCATAGTCGAGATTCACCTGAACAGTGCAGGTGCGATACATCATCTGGGTGCCGTGGGTGCCCACGCGCCCCATGTAATCGGTCATCAGCCGGTAGCGGCCCTTCGGCATCACCGGCATCTCGTCGTGCGTCCAGATCGGCGCGGCCCCGACACCGAGGAAACGCACGCCCAGAGGCTCGGCCACCTCGGCCACCTCGCGCAGGTGGCTTTCCAGCTCCGCTCGGGTCTCGTGCACGGTGGCCAGCGGTGCGCCCGACAGCTCAAGCTGCCCGCCCGGCTCGAGCGAGATGTTGGCGCCCTCTCGCGACAGGCCGATGATGGCGTCCTTCTCCATGACCGGCGTCCAGCCGAAGCGGTCGCGCAGCCCTTCCAGCACGGCACGGACCGAGGCCTCGCCCTCGTAGGGCAGCGGCCCGAGGCTGGAGGTCAGATAGCCGAACTTCTCGTGCTCCGTCCCGATGCGCCAGTCGGACGCGGGCTTGCAGCCCGCCTCCATATAGGCCGCCAGCTGCTCGAAATTCTCGATCGGCCCGCCGCCGGACTGGGGAATGGACATGCACGCGCTCCGATCGTTCATTCGGGACGCAAGACCTGTCGCTTCGTCGCAGTCAAGTCAAGACCGCGCGGGCGGGCCTGCGCCAGATCACGCGCCCCATCGTGGGGGCCTGCGACGAAAGACTGATGACATTCGCGCCGGTCGGCGCGACCGGGGGCGGCGTGTCGAGCGCGGCCAGAAGCACCCGCATCTCGAGGCCCGGCAGCGTGGCGAAGGCATCGAAGAGCCGCTCGGCCCCCTCGGCGCCGACCGGGATGGCCAGCACCTGCCCGTCCGACTGGGCCAGACGCCAGTGCCGCGCGCCGCGGATCGTGACCAGCCGCAGCTCCTCGAGATCGTCCAGCGCCACGAACCCGCCCCACTCCGGCCCGAGGTAGCCGATCTGGCCCTCGTCCAGCTCGACAAGGCCCGGCGCGCCGGCCGCCTGCCGGAACCGCATGCGCCGAAGCGCGATGATGCCCCAGGCCACCGAGGCCGCGAAGCCGAGCGCGCCCAAGGGCACGAAGAACCAGCCGCCGAACGAGGCGATCCAGAGGGCCACGGCCATGCCGCCCGCCGCGGCCGCCGGTTCGCGCCAGCGCAGGAGGAGCGCCTGCACCTCCGGGCGAAGGAAACTCACACCCAGTCCCCCAGCACGGACTGCCAGAGCGTCAGCGCCGCCACCGCGGCCGTGTCGGCGCGCAGGATGCGCGGGCCGAGGCTGACCGGCACGACCTGCGGCATCCGGCGAAGGCGCGCCTGCTCGTCCTCGGAAAAGCCGCCCTCCGGGCCGATGAGGATGGCCCAGGGGCCCGGCGAGGGCTGGCTGGGCGCCTCCTCGAAGCCGCGGGCCTCGATCTCGCCCGCCCCTTCGAGCAACCCCGCCCGCGCGCCGAGAAGGTTCTCGTCGCACCACATGATCCGCCGATCGGCGGGCCAGTGGGACAGGAGCCGGTCGAGGGCGGCCAGTTCGGCCACCTCGGGGACATAGGTGCCGCCGCACTGCTCGGCCGCCTCGACCGCGTGGGCCTGAAGGCGATCCTGCCGGATGCGCTCGGAGTTGGTGAAGCGCGTCTGCACGGGCAGGATGCGGGCGGCGCCCATTTCGGCCGCCTTCTCGACGATGAAATCGGTGCGGGCCTTCTTGATCGGCGCGAACATCAGCCAGAGGTCCGGCGGCCGACGCAGCGGGGCCGTCTGCGCCGCGCAGGTGAGCGTGCCGCCGCGCTTGCCCGCCTCTGTCACCTCGGCGCGCCATTCGCCATCCCGCCCGTTGAACAGCAGCACCGCGGCGCCGCGCGCCAGTCGCATCACCCCGAAGAGGTAATGCGCCTGATCCTGCGTCAGACGAACGGGTTGCCCGGGTCCGAGGGGCTGATCTACATAGAGCCTGACTTTCGCATCCGACATGGGGGCACCTTATGCAGCAGCCGAGCCAAGCGCCAGAGGCTCCCACGTCGGTGGCAGCGTCGCAGGGAAAGGTGGCCGACGCGCCGCCGGACAACTGGGTTGACCGGCACGCGCCGGGCGTCACGCGGCCCTATCTGCGGCTGTCGCGGGCCGACCGTCCGATCGGAACCTGGCTGCTGCTGATCCCCTGCCTCTGGGCCGTGGCGCTGGCGGCGCTGGCCGATCCCGACGGCTACCGCCCGCTCGACCTGTGGCTCGTGATCGGCAGCGCGGTCGGCGCCTTCCTCATGCGCGGGGCGGGCTGCACCTGGAACGACATCACCGACCGCGACTTCGACGCCGCGGTGGCGCGCACCCGCTCGCGCCCGATCCCGTCGGGACAGGTGAGCACCAAGGGCGCGGTGGTCTGGATGGTGGTGCAGGCGCTGGTGGCCTCGCTCATCCTGTTCAGCTTCAACGCGGCGGCAATCCTGCTCGGCATCGCCTCGCTGGCGCTGGTCGCCATCTACCCCTTTGCCAAGCGCTTCACCTGGTGGCCGCAGGCCTTCCTCGGGCTGGCCTTCAACTGGGGGGCGCTCCTGCTCTGGGCCGCGCACACGGGCAGCCTTGGCTGGCCGCCCGTCGCTCTCTATGGGGCCGGCATCGCCTGGACGCTCTTCTACGACACGATCTACGCCCACCAGGACAAGGAGGACGATGCGCTGATCGGGGTCCGCTCCACCGCCCGTCTCTTCGGGCAGAACACGGGCAAGTGGCTCGTGGCCTTCATGGTGATCGCGACCCTGCTGATGACGCTGGCCGTCCTGCTCGCGGTGCTGCCGCAGGGCTCGATCCTGCAACTGATGATCGCGCTGGCGGGCGTCTGGGGCTTCGGAGCGCACATGACCTGGCAACTGGCGCAGCTCGACACCGAGGACACGGGGCGCTGCCTCCGGCTCTTCCGCTCGAACCGCGATGCGGGCCTGATCCCTGCGCTGTTTCTTGCCGTGGCGGCGCTCCTTTGATTGAAGGGCCGCGGCGCAGGGCCTAAGCACGGGCGACCGACGCCTGTCCGACGGGAGATTCCCTGCCATGCCCCTGAGATCGAGCCTCCTCGCATCTGCCGCCTTCGCCACGGCCGCGGCGCTGGCCGTGGTGGGTGCCTCATGGGCCGCGACCATGATCGAGGACCGCTCGGCCGAGGCGGTCCGGTCGCGCCTGACCACGGCGGGCCTCACCTTCGTCGATGTCCGGGCCGACGGATTGCAGGTCTGGCTGACCGGAACGGCCCCGAACGAGGCCGCCCGCTTCCGCGCCGTCAATGTCGCCGGAAGCGTGGTCGATGCGGCCCGCCTGCGCGATGCGCTCGAGGTGACGCCCGTGCGCGAGATCGAGGCGCCGCGCTTCTCGGTCGAGATGCTGCGCAACGACGATGGCGTGTCGCTGATCGGCCTCCTGCCCGAGACCGCCGGGACCGAGGATCTTGCCGAAGCCGCGCGGGGCCTCGCGACCGGCTTGCAGGTGGCCGACATGCTCGAGACCGCCGACTTCCCCGCGCCCGAAGGCTGGTCGGCCGCCGTTGACTTCGGCCTCAAGACGCTGCGCCTGCTGCCGCAATCCAAGATTTCGGTCTCGGCGGATCGCGTGTCGATTACCGCCATCTCGAACAGCGAGCAGGAAAAGCGCAGGCTCGAAGGGCAGATCCTGCGCCTTGCGCCCGAGGGGCTGGAGCTGGTGATGAACATCAGCGCGCCGCGCCCGGTCCTGACGCCCTTCACCCTGCGCTTCGTCATGGACGAGGAGGGGGCGCGGTTCGACGCCTGTTCCGCCGACACGGCCCGCGCGCGCGACCGTATCCTGGCCGCCGGGCGTGCCGCGGGTGTGGCGGGCGAGACGACCTGCACCATCGGCCTCGGCGTGCCGTCGCCCCGCTGGGCCGAGGCCGCCGAGGCGGGCCTGCGCGCCGTGGCCGAACTGGGGGCGGGCAGCGTGACCTTCTCGGACGCCGATGTGACCCTCGAGGGCAAGCCGGGCACCCTGCGCGCCACCTTCGACCGCGCGGTGGGCGCGCTCGAGGCCGCGCTGCCGCCGGTCTTCTCGCTTCAGGCGACGCTGCCGCCAGCCCCGCAAGCGGTGCCGGAGGGGCCGGCCGAGTTCCGCGCCACCCTGTCCGAAGCGGGGCGGGTGGAGCTGGCCGGCCGCGTCACGGACGAGCTGACCCGCAAGGCGGTGGACAGCTTTGCCCGTGCGCAGTTCGGCGCCTCGAAGGTGCGCAGCACCACGCGGCTCGACGGCGAGCTGCCCGAAGGCTGGCCCGTGCGCGTCCTCGCCGGGCTCGAGTCTCTGGCGCAGCTTCAGCATGGCGAACTGCTGGTGCGGGCCGACACGGTCGAGGTGAACGGCGTCACCGGCTCGAAACAGGCGAGCGCGCGGATCTCGCAGGTTCTGTCGGCACGGCTGGGGCAGGGGCGCAGCTTCAAGGTGGACGTCGTCTATGATGAAAAGTTCGATCCCGAGGCCGCGCTGCCCACGCCGCAGGAATGCATGACCCGCATCCGTCGTGTCCTGGCCGGGCAGAAGATCACCTTCGAACCCGGATCGGCCGAGATCGACCAGAGCGCGCGTGGCACGCTCGACGGGTTGGCCGAGGTGTTCAGGGACTGCAAGGGAATGCCGCTCGAGATCTCGGGGCACACCGACAGCCAGGGCAGCGAGAGCGGAAACAAGGCCCTTAGCCAGGCGCGGGCCGAGGCGGTGATGATGGCGCTTCAGGGACGCCGCGTGGATGTGGGACGCATGAAGGCCGTGGGCTACGGCGAAGAGCGCCCGATCGCCGACAACCGCGACGAGGCGGGGCGCGAGGCCAACCGCCGGATCGAGTTCACGTTGCTGGGCGAGGACGGCAATCCGGTTGACGAGGCGGCCCCGGTCGTGGAGGAAACGGCGGAGGCATCCGAGGGGCCTTCGGCGGCCCCGGCCGAGATGACGCTCCGCCCCAAGCGCCGCCCGCAGGACGGCTGAGGGCGGGGCTGCCGCTGCCCGACGCGGGTGGCTCGAGCGACCGAGAAGAGCATGAACCGAACAGAATTCATCATCGCGACCGCCGTCATCCTGTTCCTCGCCTTTGGCATGGGATGGCTTGCCCACTGGCTCGTCAGCCGCTTCTCGCGCGTGACGGGCGACATGTCCGAGGTGGACCGGCTCGCGCAGCATCTGCACGAGGCCGAGGAACAGCGCGATCAGGCCGTGCTCTATCTGGAAAGCCGCGAGGCCGAGCTGGGCGCCCAGCTGGCGCAGACCGAGGCCGAGCTGCGCGCCGCGATGGACGGCCTGCGCGAGGCCCGCGCCGAAGCCGAGCAGATGCGCGCCTATATCGAACGGATCAGCGCAGGCTGACGCGGCCGGAGGGTCAGCTCCCGGTCAGGTCGGCCACGAGGCGCGAGGACGGGTCGGCCAGCGCGTCGATGACGTCGAAATGGTGGCAGCCCGGCGCGACATGCCACGGGCAGGACCAGGCCTCGGACAGGAGGCGGGCCTGCCAGAGAAAGGCGGGACGTTCCTGGCCGCCCACATGGACGATGACCTCGGTCGAGGCGCGCCGTGCCAAGCGGGCCGGGCTTTCGGCCGCGGCCTCCTGCGGATCAAGCCCGAGGGTCTCGTTCATCCGCGTGCGCATCAGCGGCCCCAGTTCGGCCAGCGGAGAGATCGGGACGCTGCGGACCAGCCGTTCCGCCACCGCGGCCGGCAGCGGAGCGTTCGCGCAGGCCAGCCGGGCGGCCAGATGGCCTCCGGCCGAATGGCCCGTCACCGCGACGGGCCCCGGCACCCGTGCGGCGGCGTGGCCCACGGCCTTCGCGGCATCCTCGACCATCTCCCGGATGCGGGCCGCGGGGGCCAGCCGGTAGGACGGCATTGCGACGGCGAAGCCCCGTGCAAGTGGGCCCGTGGCCAGATGAGACCAGTTCTCGCGGCCGAAGGCCATCCAGTAGCCGCCATGGAGGAAGACCACGAGGCCACGGACCGGCCCGTCGGGAAGGAAGAGATCCAGGCGGTGGCGCGGGTCCGGGCCATAGGGGAGGTCAAGGCGGGCGCACTCGCCGAGGCTCGTGCGGAAGGCGGCGGCGGTGGCGTCCCAGCGCGGGGGATAGGCCTCTGCGTCCGGGATGAAGGCCCCGTTGGCATAGGCCATGTCCGCGTCGTCGGGATCGTGCGTCACTGACCTGCGCCTTGGTCCCGGCTGGCCTTCTTGCCGATTCTCGGCTCGGTCCCGTTGGCGATGCGCCGGATGTTCTCGTGGTGCCGGACGAAGATCAGCACCGCCAGCACCAGCCCGAGCGCCGCCATCTGCCCCTGGCCGAGCAGCAGCATCCAGACCACGCCGCTCGCCGCCGCCACCAAAGCCGACAGCGACGAGATGCGGCTCACCGCGGCCGTGGCGAGCCAGGTGAGGCAGCAGGCCAGCCCCACCGGCCAGGCAAGCGCAAGCAGCGTGCCGAGGAAGGTGGCCACCCCCTTGCCGCCCTGGAAGCCGAGCCAGACCGGATAGAGGTGCCCCAGGAACGAGGTGAAGGCCGCAAGCTGCGCCGCATCCTCGCCCACCGCCGCGCGGGCGATGAGGACGGCGATGGCGCCCTTGCCCGAATCGAGCAGCAGCGTCGCCAGCGCCGCCGGCCTGTTCCCGGTGCGCAGCACGTTCGTGGCGCCGATGTTGCCCGAGCCGATCTTGCGCAGGTCGCCCAGCCCCAGGGCACGGGTGATGACGATGCCGAAGGGGATCGAGCCGAGCAGGTAGCCCAGCACCCCCGTCAGGATCAGCGCCAGAAGGCCGCTCTCGATGGCCGGCATGTCAGTCTCTCCCGCTCTGGTCCCGAATGCCGGGACGGATCTGCTCCGGTCTGGTCCCGCCGGTGCGCCCGAGGGAAGAGGGCGCGCCGCCGCAGGGGCCGCCTGAAGACGTGCCTGCCGTTCGCGAAGCGTGAATGACAGGGGCGCACATCGTCACTCGACGGCAAAGACCTGCCGGCCGCCGACGAAGGTCGCCAGCACGCGCCCCTCCATCCGCTGCCCGTCGAAGGGCGTGTTCTTCGATTTCGAGCGCAGGGTGAAGCGGTCGAGCACGAAGGGCGCGTCGGGGTCGAACAGCACGAGATCGGCCGGCGCCCCCTCGGAGAGCCGCCCCTGCGGCAGGCCGAGCCGCCGTGCGGGGTTGAGCGCCATGGCCCGGAAGAGCTGCGGCAGGGTCAGGAGGCCCGCATGGTAGAGCCGGAGGGCCGCGGGCAGGAAGGTCTCGAGCGCCACGGCGCCCCAGGCGGCTTCCTCGAAGGGCAGGCGCTTCGACTCCTCGTCCTGCGGCGTGTGCATCGAGGAGATGATGTCGATCAGCCCCGAGCCCACCGCCTCGACCATCGCAAGCCGGTCCTCTTCCGAGCGCAGCGGCGGTTTCAGCTTGAAGAAGGTGCGGTAGTCGCCGACGTCGAACTCGTTCAGCGTCAGGTGGTGGATGCCGATGCCGGCCGTCACATCAAGACCGTTGCGCTTGGCCCGCTCGAGCGCGGGCAGGGTGCGGGCGGTGGTGATCTGGTCGGCGTGGTAGCGCACGCCCGACATCTCGACCAGCGCCATGTCGCGGTCGAAGCCCATGCGCTCGGCCATCGGGTGAACGGCGGGGATGCCGCGCAGGCTGGCGAACTTGCCGTTGGTGGCCGAGGCGCCCGCCGAAAGGCCCGGGTCCTGCGGATGGCCGATCACGAGCGCGCCGAGGCTGCGGGCATAGGTCATGCAGCGCGCCGCGACCTTGGTGGTCTCGATCACATGGTCGCAGTCGGTGAAGGCCACGGCGCCCGTGTCGAGCAGGAAGCCCAGCTCGACCATCTCGCGCCCCTCGCGGCCCTTGGTCAGCGCCGCCATGTGGCGGATGCGGACCGGGCTCGCCTCGGCGGCGCGGCGGGTGACGAACTCCAGCACTTCGGGCGTGTCGATGGCGGGCATCGTGTCGGGGCGGGCGATGATCGTGGTGACGCCGCCCGCCGCCGCGGCGAGGCCCGCCGAGCGAAAGCTTTCGCGGTGACGCTCGCCGGGTTCGCCCACCTTCACGCCGAGATCGACGATGCCGGGGGCGAGGCATTTGCCGTTGCAGTCGATCACCTCGGCGCCGGGTGGCGGCTCGAGCGCGCCCACTGCGGCGATGAGGCCGCCCTCGATCAGCAGGTCGCCCTCGGTCTCGGTGCCGGCCTCGGGGTCGATCAGGCGGGCGTTGGTCAGGAACAGGCTCATACCATCACCCCCACCGCGGCGCGGCCCCGTTCGGCGCGCAGGTTCCGCGCCAGAAGATCCATGCAGGCCATGCGCACCGCCACCCCCATCTCGACCTGATCCTGGATGACCGAGCGGTTGATGTCGTCGGCGAGCGTGCCGTCGATCTCGACGCCGCGGTTCATCGGGCCCGGATGCATGACGATCGCATCCTCCTTCGCGAAGGCGAGCTTGTCGGCGTCGAGCCCGAAGCGGTGGTAATATTCGCGCTCGGAGGGGATGAAGGCGCCGTCCATCCGCTCTTTCTGAAGGCGCAGCATCATCACCACGTCGGCCCCCTCGAGGCCCTTCTTCATGTCGTCGTAAAGCTCGCAGCCGAACTCTCCCACGCCCGGCGGCATCAGGGTGGGGGGCGCGATCAGCCGCACCCGGTTCTCCATCTTGCCGAGCAGGATCAGGTTCGAGCGCGCCACGCGGCTGTGGGCGATGTCGCCGCAGATGGCCACGGTCAAGCGCTGGATGCGGCCCTTGGCGCGGCGGATGGTGAGCGCATCGAGCAGCGCCTGCGTCGGATGTTCGTGCCGCCCGTCGCCTGCGTTCAGAACCGCGCAGTTCACCTTGGAGGCCAGGAGGTTGACCGCCCCGGAGGCCGGGTGGCGCACCACGAGGAGATCGGGATGCATCGCGTTCAGCGTCATGGCGGTGTCGAGCAGCGTCTCGCCCTTCTTCACCGAGCTTTGCGCCACGGCCATGTTCATCACGTCGGCCCCGAGCCGCTTGCCCGCCAGCTCGAAGCTCGACTGGGTGCGGGTGGAATTCTCGAAGAACATGTTGATCTGGGTCATCCCCGCCAGCGCGTCCGACTGCTTCATCGTGCGGCGGTTCAGGTCCACGTAGCTGTCGGCAAGGTCGAGGACGGATCGGATCTCGTCTGGGGCCAGTTGCTCGATGCCGAGAAGGTGGCGGGCACGGAAGGTCATGGGCGTCTCCGTCGAGGGCTCAGGCAGGGCGCGGGCTCGGCTCGGGCCGCTTATAGGAAGGCCGCTCGTGCGGGGCAAGGCGGTTGCCGGAGGGGCGGGCGCGGCCTAGGGTCTCTGCCTTGAGTCGGAGGGGCGATGGACGGGCTCGACTGGAACGCGGCGCTGGCGGCGCTGGCCTGGCAGGTGGATCTTGGCGCGACCGAGGCGATCTGCGATGCGCCGGTGAACCGCTACGAGCTGGAGGCGGCGCAGCCGGTGCCGAAGGCCGCCGCGGTGGCGGCGGCGACGGCCGCGCTCGATCCGGCCGCGGCGGCCGACCCGGTTGAGGAGGCGCGCCGGGCGGCCGCCGCCGCGACTGACCTCGGATCGCTGCGCGACGCGATGGCCGCCTACGAGCATTGCGACCTCAAGCGGGGGGCGCGGAACACGGTCTTCTGCGACGGGAACGCCTCGGCGCGCGTGATGCTGATCGGCGAGGCTCCGGGGCGCGAGGAGGATGCGGCGGGCCGGCCTTTCGTGGGGCGGGCGGGGCAGCTGCTGGACCGGATGTTCGCGGCGATCGGCATCGCCCGCACGAGCCCGGACCCGGCGGGGGCCCTCTACATCACCAACGTCATGCCCTGGCGGCCGCCGCAGAACCGCGATCCCTCGGCCGAGGAGGTGGCGATGATGACGCCGTTCCTCGAGCGGCATGTGGAGCTGGCGGCGCCGGACCTGATCGTGGTGATGGGCAACACGGCCTGTTCGGCGGTGCTGGGGCGGACGGGAATCACCCGGCTGCGGGGGCGCTGGGCCGAGGCCTGGGGGCGGCCGGTGATGCCGATGTGCCATCCGGCCTACCTCTTGCGCAATCCCGAGGCCAAGCGCGAGGCCTGGGCGGACCTGCTGGAGCTGAAGGCGCGGCTGTCGGCCTGACCGGGCTCGGATCGCCCCGTGCCGGGAAGCGACCGGAGCGGGGGGGCGCCGGGACGGGGGCATCGAGCCCCCGCCCCGGCGGCCGCAGGCGCGGCGCGCCCGCCTCAGGGCGCCGGGCAGCCCCGGATCTCGACCGCGCGGCGGTCGCCCAGCACGGTTACCGTCAGGGCGGAGCGGTCGAGGGCGAAGGGCGCCCCGCCGGGCCCGACCAGATCGGAGACGGCGGTGAGGCGCGCGCCCTGCCGCGAGGTCACCGCCTCGGAGGTCCAGATCGCCGATGTTCCGGGTTCGAGCACGACCACCTCGGAGGCGCCCATCGCAGGCAGATCGAGCTCGGCCGTGAGGCGCAACCCGTCGCTGATCGGCTCGACCCGGCAGGCGATGCGGCCGACACCGGCTTCGCGGCCCGATTCGGGCCGGGATCGCATCGCGGTGGAGATGACGGAGTCCGGTGCGCCGGCCGGCGGAAGCTCGGCCTGCAGCTCGAACTCGGCCGGCACGCAGATGTCGCGGCAGACGCCGAGATCCACCCGCGCCTTCAGATGCACGGGTCGCGTCGGGTCGCGGGTCTCGATCTCGAAGGGCAGCACGAGTTCATCCCGGTAGCCGATCGTCTGCATACCGTTCAGGTTGAAGACGCGCGGCACCGGCCAGTGCATGTGCACGCGCGCCACATTCTCCGAGCCGCTCCAGTCGAATTCGGGAGGGATGCCCGCCTCGCCGGGGCTGCGCCAGTAGGTCTTCCACTCGGGCGCCAGCCGCAGCCGGAAGGCGGCGATGTGGCGGCCGCCTTCGCGCCAGCCGGGCAGAAGCTCAGCCCTGAAGATCTGGTCGGGCGGAGTCGCGGCCGCGGGGAGGGCCGACAGGACGAGGCATGAGGCGAGAAGCGAGCGTATCAGCATGAGCCGCACAATTCCGCAGCAGGCCGCGATTGGGAAGTCACAATCCCGCCAAACGACCGCGTGACCGGGCACCTGTGCCGCCGCGACCCCCTTGAGCCGATGCGTCCGCCGCCCCATAGTCGGGAAAAGGAAACGCTCATGGATCTTTCTGGCAACCTGCTCATCGCCATGCCCAGCATGGCCGACCCGCGGTTCGAGCGCAGCCTCGTGCTGATCTGCGCCCATTCCACGGATGGCGCGATGGGGCTTGTCATCAACAAGCCCGTGAACGACCTGAGCTTTGCGGGCATGCTCGAGCAGCTCAACATTCCGCGCGCGCCCAACGGACGCGACATCCGGGTGCATCTCGGCGGGCCGATGGAGCGGGGGAGGGGATTCGTGCTCCATACCCCCGACTACATGAGCGCGGGCGCCACGATGCTCGTCTCGGGCAAGTTCGGCATGACGGCGACCGTCGATATCCTCGAGGCGCTGGCCCGTGGGCAGGGGCCGAGCTCGGCCCTCATGGCGCTCGGCTATTCGGGCTGGGGGCCGGGACAGCTCGAGGCCGAGGTGCAGCGCAACGACTGGCTGACGGCCGAGGCCCCGGCAGAACTGGTCTTCTCGGACGACGATACGGGAAAGTGGAGCGGGATGCTGCGCCACATGGGCATCGATCCGCTGACCCTGTCCTCGACCGCCGGTCACGCCTGACGGCCGCCCCGGTCGCCGGCGACCGGGAGCCGCGGATCACTCTCCGGGAAACTTCGGTTCCGGCCCCTTGAAGGTGGGGTCGAACGTGGCCCAGTCACGATCCGTCCCGGTGTTGGGCAGGGCGCTTCGCGGGATCGAGTGGTGCATGTGGATCTTGCCGAGGAACAGGGCCGTGATGGGCGCCGTGATGAACAGGAAGGCCGCGACCAGCAGCTCCTGCCACGTCAGGGTGGCGCGAAAGTGGTAGAGATCCACGATCGAGGCGATGAGCGCCGCACCGACACCGACGGTTGTGGCCTTCGTCGGCGCATGGAGGCGCTGCACCGCGTCGCGCAGGCGCAGCAGGCCGAAGCTGCCGACCAGCCCGAAGGTGCCGGCGACGACGAGAAGGGCGGAGACGAGGATTTCCAGGGCCAGATCCATTGCCATCACTCGATGATGTTGCCGCGCAGGACGAACTTGGCATAGGCCACGGTCGAGACGAAGCCGGTCATGGCGAACAGCAGGGCCGCCTCGAAGGTCATCGTGCCCGTGCCGCGGATGCCGAAGAGCACGATCAGCGCGATCATGTTGATCACCATCGTGTCGAGCGCGAGGATGCGGTCGGCAATCGTCGGCCCCTGCAGGAGCCGAGCGAGGTTGAACAGAAGCGCCACGCCGAAGCAGCCGAGCGCGTAGGTCAGGGCAAGTGCGATCATGCGAAGATCCTCTTGAGGCGGGCTTCGTAGCGGGCCTTGATCTCGTCGCGCACCGCATCCGGGTCGGGCGCGTGGAGGCAATGGACGAGCAGCACGCGGCCGCAGGCCGAGACGTCGGTGACGACCGTGCCCGGCGTCAGCGTGATGGTGCCGGCCAGCATCGAGATCGCCTCGGGCGAGGTGAGCTCGATCGGGACGGCGATCCAGGCAGAGTGGAT
This sequence comes from Cereibacter sediminicola, assembly GCF_007668225.1. Taxonomy (NCBI): domain Bacteria; kingdom Pseudomonadati; phylum Pseudomonadota; class Alphaproteobacteria; order Rhodobacterales; family Paracoccaceae; genus Cereibacter; species Cereibacter sediminicola. The sequence goes on from NZ_VDEK01000009.1 coordinate 101,849, forward strand.
GTCGTCGGTGCGGTAGAAGAGCACGATCTTGGCCACCGCCACGTTGGCCCTGACGATATCACCGATCACCAGCAGCACATAGGCGGCAAGCCGCAGCGGACTGCGGAGCTGGGTCTGTCCCGGCCAGTAGGGCGCGACCAGCAGCGGGATCACGATCCCCAGGATGACCGCAAACACGAGGCTGCCGAGCGCCGGCTGGTTGACGAGCAGCATCCAGGTGACGATCAGCGTGGCGCTCAGCCAAGGGTGGGGAAAGAGCCTTCGGATCATCGGGCGGGCTCCGTCAGGCGGTTGGAGGCAATGTAGGGTGTCCGCTCTGCCAGTTCATCGGCAATGGAGCCGAGCGTGGCCGATACCGGGCCTGCGGCGAGGGTCAGCGCCACCAGCCCGGCCACCAGTCCGCCCACCGCGACGAAGGCGAGAATGTCGGGGCGGTGGGGCTCTGGCTCGGCCAGCGTCTCGTGCGACTTCCAGAAGAGGAGGCTGCCCGCGCGGGCAAAGCCCACGATCATCAGGAGCGAAGTGACGAGCACCGTGCCCCAGATCAGGGCCATGCCCGGTCCGCGCAGCGCGTCAAGGATCAGCAGCTTGCCGAGGAAACCCGACAGCGGGGGCATCCCCGCCAGCGCGATCGCCCCCACGAAGAAGAGCGCCGCGATCAGCCCCTCCTGCGCCACGGGGGGCTGACGCTGGGTCAGATCCTCGCTGCCGCGCCGCGCCAGCACCAGATCGGCCACGAGGAACAGCGCCGCCGTCGCAAGCGTCGAATGGAGAAGGTAGAACAGCGCGGCCGAGGTGCTCGCGGGGGTGAAGCCCGAGACGGCGGTGAACAGCGTGCCCATCGAGGCGATCGCGCCGAAGGCCACGAGCCGCCCGATGCTGGCGGCCCCCAGCACGCCCATCGCGCCGATGGCGAGCGTCACGAGCGCCGCGGGCAGCAGAAGCTCGGCGAAGAAGCCGCCGGTGGCCGGGGTGTCGGGCGGGAAGATCAGGTTGAAGACGCGGATCACGGCATAGGCGCCGACCTTGGTCATCACCGCGAAGAGCGCCGCCACCGGGCCCGGCGCCGCGGCATAGGTGCCGGGCAGCCAGAACTGGAACGGCACCAGCGCGCCCTTGATGGCAAAGACGATCAGCAGCAGCACGCCCGCGACGCGCAGGATCGCCGTCTCGGCCTCGGGCATGGCCGCCACCCGCTCGGCCAGATCGGCCAGGTTGAGCGTGCCCGCGACCGAATAGATCGTGGCCAGCGCGAACAGGAACAGGGTCGAACCCATCAGGTTGTAAGCCACATACTGCACGCCCGAGCGCAGGCGCGCCCGCCCGCCGCCGTGGATCATCAGGCCGTAGCTCGCGATCAGCAGCACCTCGAAGAAGACGAAGAGGTTGAAGGCGTCCCCCGTCAGGAAGGCGCCGCAGATCCCCATGAGCTGGAACTGGTAGAGGGCGTGGAAATGCTGGCCGCGCCGGTCCCAGCCGGTGCCGATGGCATAAAGCTGCACCATCAGCGCAAGGAACGCCGTCAGGGCCACCATGATCGCGGCCAGCCGGTCGAGGACCAGCGCGATCCCGAAGGGCGCGGGCCAGTTGCCGAGGAAATAGGCCTCGGGCGGGTTGGTCGAGGCGCTGACCAGCAGCACCCCGGACACGCCGCAAAGGGCGATGGTGCCCGCCAGCGAGAAGACCCGCTGCAACACGAGGTCATGGCGCATGAACAGCACGATCAGCGGCGCAAGCACCGCCGGAAGCACGACCGGGGCAATGATCCAGTGGTTCATCGTCCGGCCTCGTCGTCGCTGTCCATCCGGTCGGTGCCGGCCTCAAGGAAGGCGCCGAGAGCCACCATCACGATGACGGCCGTCATGCCGAACGAGATCACGATCGCCGTCAGAACCAGCGCCTGGGTCAGCGGGTCGGTGTAGCCCTCGGCGGTGTAGGACAGGACGGGCGGCAGGCCCACGGCCAGACGCCCCGAGGCGAAGATGAACACGTTCACGGCATAGCTCAGGAGGGCGAGGCCCACGATCACGGGAAAGGTGCGCATGCGCAGGATCAGGTAGATGCCTGCGGCGGTCAGCGTGCCCACGGCGGAAGCGACGAGGATCTCCATCAGCGGTCTCCGAAGCCGTCGCGCGGCAGGTCGATGTCGTAAGGGGTGGACGAGACCTCCTCTCCCGCACGCACGGCGATGCGGGAGATCGAGGCAAGCGCCAGCAGCACAGCCCCCAGAACCGCGAGGAACACGCCGGTGTCGAAGACCATTGCGGTCGCCAGTTCGAACTCTTCGAGCGGGGGCAGGTGGACATAGCCGTAGTCCGAGGTCAGGAACGGCCGCCCGGCGAACCAGGCGCCGACGCCGGCCGCGCCCGCGATCAGCACGCCCATGGCGATCAGCGCATGATACTCGACCCGCTTGCGGGCCGCCGTCCAGCCAAAGCCCGAGGCCATGTATTGCATCAGCGCCGCGATGGCGACGACCAGACCGGCGATGAAGCCCCCGCCGGGCAGGTTGTGGCCGCGCAGGAAGATGTAGACCCCGACCACGATCGCCACAGGCAGCATCATCCGCGTCGCCACCACCAGCATCAGCGGATGGCGATCGCCCGCGTGGCGATGCTCCTGCGCCCAGGAGAGCAGCCGGTTGTTGGCTGGGCCCGGCCGCAGGATCGTCTCGGTCACGGCAAAGATAACCAGAGCCGCGATGCCCAGAACGGTGATCTCGCCGAACGTGTCATATCCGCGGAAGTCCACGAGGATGACGTTGACGACGTTCGTTCCGCCGCCTCCGGTCTTGGCATTCTCGAGGTGATAGCCGGCGATGCTCGGGAAGGCGAAGTCGCGCGTCATCATCATGTAGATCAGGCTGCCGACGCCCAGTCCCGCGGCGCCCGACAGGATGGCGTCGCGGATGCGGCGCGGGGCCTTGCTCTCCATCGGTGTCCGCTTGGGCAGGAAATTCAGCGCGAGCAGGAGGAGCATCACCGTCGCCACCTCGACGAGGATCTGCGTCAGCGCGAGGTCCGGCGCCGAGAGATAGGCAAAGCCCATCGAGACGACGAGGCCGACCACCCCCAGCACGACCAGCGCGAGGATGCGGTTGTGATGGACGATCACCAGCGTGCAGGTCGACACGATCAGCAGAAGCCAGCCGATGACCGGCACGACATGGACCGGCGTCAGCTCTCGCGTGCCGGGCGTATGGCCCCCCGAGAAGAAGGCGTAGCCTCCGGCGGCGACCATGGCGAAGGTGGCGATGGCGAAGTAGCGGCTCAGCGCCCCGTCGTGCAGCCCTGCCGAGAACCTGCGCGAGAAGTCCGCCAGCGGTTCCACGATGCCGTCGAAGATCCGCTTGGCCTCGGGCCGCGGCGTGGCAAGCCAGCCGCGCATCAGCGCCGCGTGAAGGCCGAGCAGCACGAGGCCGCCGCCGACGGCCGCGATCGACATCCAGAGCGCCGGCGTCAGTCCGTGCCAGTGGTAGATGTGGGCATGGAGGGCCTCGCCGGTCGTGGCGCCCGCCGCGGCATCGACGAGCCAGCCTGCAACCGGCATCGGCGCAATCCCGATCGCCACCACGAGCAGCGCGAGGAAGGCCGGGGCCGCCCACAAGCCAAAGCCCGGATCGTGCGTATTGTGCGGATAATCGTTGCGCACCGGCCCGAGGAACGTGTGCGCCACGAACCGCAGCGAATAGGCCACAGAGAAGACCGCACCCAGCGTCGCGAAGGCCGGCATCAGCCACGCCTGCCCGGCCCAGGCCGTATGGGTGGCCTCTTCCAGCATCATCTCCTTGGAGAGGAAGCCGTTCAGCGGCGGGATGCCCGCCATCGACAGCGCGGCGAGGGTGCCGATGGTGAAGGTGATCGGCATCAGCTTGCGCAGGCCGCCGAGGCGCTTGAGGTCGCGGGTGTGGGTCTCGTGGTCCACGATGCCCGCGGTCATGAAGAGGGCGGCCTTGAAGGTGGCGTGGTTGATGATGTGGAAGATCGCGGCAATGGCGGCGGACTGGGTGCCGAAGCCCAGCAGCATCGTCACGAGGCCAAGGTGCGAGACGGTCGAGAAGGCCAGCAGCGCCTTGAGGTCGTCCTTGAAGAGCGCGATCTTGGCGGCCACGACCATGGTCACGAGGCCGGTGGTCGCCACCAGGTAGAACCACTCGGGCGTTCCGGCCAGCGCCGGCCACATCCGCGCCATGAGGAAGAGGCCCGCCTTCACCATCGTCGCCGAATGGAGGTAGGCCGAGACCGGCGTCGGCGCCGCCATCGCGTGCGGCAGCCAGAAATGGAACGGGAACTGAGCCGACTTGGTGAAGCAGCCGATCAGGATCAGCACCAGCGCCGGCAGATACCATTCCGAGGCCTGGATCGCCTCGCGCGCCTGAAGGATCACGGTCAGATCGTAGCTTCCCGCGATCTGGCCGAGGATCAGCATCCCCGCGATCATCGCGAGCCCGCCCATGCCGGTGACCGCCAGCGCCATACGCGCGCCCTGGCGTCCGGCGGGCAGGTGCTTCCAGTAGCCGATGAGCAGGAAGGAGGAGAGCGAGGTCAGCTCCCAGAAGACCAGCAGGAGCAGGATATTGTCCGACAGGACAATCCCCACCATCGCCCCCTGGAAGAGCAGGAGGTAGCTGTAGAACTGCCCCATCGAGTCCTGCTTCGACAGGTAGAAGCGGGCGTAGAGGATGATCAGCAGGCCGATCCCGAGGATCAGCCCCGCAAACAGGAGGCCGAGCCCGTCGAGGAAGAAGTTGGCGTTCAGACCCAGCCCGGGCATCCACTCGATGCGCGTCTGCACGGTCTCGCCGCGCAGAACGGCCGGGGCATGCAGCCCCAGCATCAGCAGGGCGAGGGCCGTGACGCTGCCCGTGACGAAGGCGCAGGCTGTGCGGCTGGATCGGATCATGAGGCCCGGCAGCAGGGCCCCGAGGAACGGGAGGGCGGCTATCAGCGCGAGGGACATGCCGCCGGCGCCTCCATTCCAGATGCGAAACGTCGCGCTCTCATGAATTTCTTTCACATTCGGGTTCGGTTCGGGCCAAACTGGTGTTCTGGCCTTCACAAGTCAACTGCGGACGGACCGAAATCCTCAGCCTTCGGCGGCCGCGCCCCAGGCCTCGACAAGGTAACGCTGCGAGAGCGGGATGGCGGCCGCCCCGAGGGCCCGCGCCTGGGCTCCGACGGTGCCCTCACGGATCTGCGGGGGCTCGATTCCCGACAGGTCCAGCCGGTGCAGCGCGGCGTGGGTCCGGCGCACCATCTCGGCCCGGATCTCCGGCGGCATCCAGCCGTCAATCATCACCGTCTCCATCTCGACCAGGGCCGAGGCCGAGAGAATCGCCGAGGCAAGCCCCGCCGCCGCGCCGTCGAGCCAGTCGGACAGGACGGGCGCGCTCACCTCCCAGCGGTCGGGGTTCTCCCAAAGGGCGGCCGGGTCTTCGCCCGCATGTTCCATCGCCTCGGCAAGGACGGACATGGAGGCCACGTTCAGCAGCCGACGCATCCGGCCCGAGCGGTCCGGCACCGGCATCGGCCCGACGCCGGCCGCGTTGCCGGTGCGGCCGGCATAGAGATGCCCGTTCAGGACCAGCCCGCCGCCGATGAAATAGGCAAAGTAGAAATAGAGGAAGTCCTTCGGACGCTCGCCGGTGCCGAAGACCAGTTCGGCCCCGCAGGCGGCCGTGGCATCGTTGCGCACATGGACCGGCAGCCCGGTGAGGGCGGCCAGTTCGGCCTGGATGTCGCGCTCACGCCATGCGTCCATCTCGGACTGGGGGGCGCCCACATATTGCACCCAGTTCCAGAGCTGGAAGGGCATGGCGATGCCCATGCCGCCCACGCGCGCCCGCCCCTCGGGTGGCAGGCTTCCGGTCAGCAGGGGCAGCGCCTCGGCGGTGAAGCCCACCACCACATCCGGCGTCGGATAGGAATAGATCCGGCGCCGCGCCGCGACCGGCCGGCCGAGGAAGTCGATCAGCACCAGTTCCGCCGACCGCCGCCCGATCTTGAGGCCGAGAAAGTAGGCGCCCTCGGCCGCGAGCGACATGGGAACCGAGGGCTGGCCGATGCGGCCGCGGATCGGCTCTCCCCGGCACAGGAGGCCGTCGCGCTCAAGCTCGCGCATGATGACAGAGACCGTCTGGGCCGACAGCCCCGTCATCCGTGCGATGTCCGACTTGGCCAGCGCCCCCTCGCGCCGCACGAGCGAGAGCACGAGGCGCTCGTTGCGGGCGCGCATCCCGCTCTGGTTCGAGCCGCGCAGCCCCGGTTCGGCTGCGGCCGGGCGCTCCGCCGTCTCCTGTCCCTGTCTCACGGTCATCTCCCTGCCCGGCACCGCGGGCCTCCACCTGTCATTGGGCCCCCGGCGGCCTCGGCTGTCAATACTAAATCAGAGTGATTTATTTATTGACGCAGCGCCGGGAATCGGCTTCCATGAAAGGCGTCGCGGCGGGCGGGTGCCTGCGCAGCGCAAGATCGGCGGGCAGGGAGAGGCCCGCCAGTGGGAGGAGACATCGTGACACGACTCAAGATCGCCCTGATGGGGTGTGCGGGGGCGCTTGCCCTGTCGGCCGCTCCGGCCCTGGCCCAGGAGGTCGGCGCCTGCCTGATCACCAAGACCGACACCAACCCGTTCTTCGTGAAGATGAAGGAAGGGGCCACGGCGAAGGCACAGGAACTCGGCATCAACCTCAAGTCCTACGCGGGCCGGATCGACGGCGACAGCGAAAGCCAGGTGGCCGCCATCGAGACCTGCATCGCCGACGGGGCGAAGGGCATCCTGCTCACGCCGTCCGACACCAAGGGGATCGTGCCGTCGGTACAGAAGGCGCGCGACGCGGGCATCCTCGTGATCGCCCTCGACACGCCGCTTGATCCGATCGATGCGGCCGACGGCACCTTTGCCACCGACAACTTCCTCGCGGGCGAGCTGATCGGCCAGTGGGCGCAGGCGAAGATGGGCGACGCGGCAGCGGATGCCCGGATCGCGATGCTGAACCTCGGCGTCTCGCAGCCGTCGGTGGATGTGCTGCGCGCGCAGGGCTTCCTGCAGGGCTTCGGCGTCGATCTGGGCGACCCGAACCGCTGGGGCGACGAGACCGACCCGCGCATCGTCGGCCATGACGTGACCGACGGCAACGAGGAGGGTGGGCGCCGCGCGATGGAGAGCCTGCTGGCGCAGGACCCGATGATCAACCTCGTCTATACGATCAATGAGCCGGCGGCGGCCGGCGCCTACGAGGCGCTCCGGTCCATCGGGCGCGAGAGCGATGTGCTGATCGTCTCGGTCGATGGCGGCTGCCCCGGCGTGCGGAACGTGAAGGAGGGGGTGATCGGCGCCACCTCGCAGCAATATCCGCTGCAGATGGCGGCGCTGGGGGTCGAGGCCATCGCGGCCTTCGCCAAGGACGGCACCCGTCCCGCGACGACCGAGGGCAAGGACTTCACCGACACGGGCGTGGCGCTTGTGACCGACCAGCCGGTCGAGGGCGTGGAGTCGATCGACAGCGCCCGTGGCGCGGAACTCTGCTGGGGCTGAGCCGCGGCAGCACGGAACGGGGGCGGGGTCGCATCCGCCCCCAGGCGGGATCCGCGTCCGGCGGTCCGCAATGCCAAGCGGGAGGTCAACGACAATGGCAACCGAAACCCAGGGGCCACAGGGCTTCGAGGCTGCGCTGACCCGCAAGCCCGAGGCCGTGGCCGAATTCACGCAGCGCAGGTCCCCCGTGCAGCAGGCCCGTCACCTCCTGCATCAGACGCCCTCGCTCGTGCCGCTGATCGTGCTGGTCGTCTCGATCTCGATCTTCGGGGCGCTCTTGGGCCAGAAGTTCTTCTCGGCCTTCACGCTGACGCTGATCCTGCAGCAGGTGGCCATCGTCGGCATCGTCGGCGCGGCACAGACGCTTGTGGTGCTGACGGCGGGCATCGACCTGTCGGTCGGCGCGATCATGGTCCTGTCCTCGGTCATCATGGGCCAGTTCACCTTCCGCTACGGGATCCCGGCACCGCTGTCGGTGCTCTGCGGGCTGGGTGTCGGGGCCGCCATCGGCTTCGTCAACGGAACGCTGGTCGCGCGGATGAAGCTGCCGCCCTTCATCGTGACGCTGGGCATGTGGCAGATCGTGCTGGCGGCGAACTTCCTCTACTCGAGGAACGAGACCATCCGCTCGCAGGACATCGCGGCCGAGGCGCGGATCCTGCAGTTCTTCGGCACCACCTTCCGTGTCGGTGCCGACGAGGCCGGCCGGGGTGGCGCCGTCTTCACCTATGGCGCGGTGCTGCTGATCGTTCTGGTGCTGCTCATCGCCTATGTGCTGCGTCAGACCGCGTGGGGGCGCCATGTCTATGCCGTGGGCGACGATCCCGAAGCCGCCGAACTCGCGGGCGTGCAGACGAAGACCGTCCTTGTCACCGTCTATACGCTCTCGGGGCTGATCTGCGCGCTGGCGGGCTGGGTGATGATCGGCCGCCTCGGGTCGGTGTCGCCCACCGCGGGGCAGTTTGCCAACATCGAATCCATCACCGCGGTGGTGATCGGCGGGATCAGCCTCTTTGGCGGCCGCGGCTCGGTGCTGGGGATGCTCTTCGGCGCGCTGATCGTGGGTGTCTTCTCGCTGGGCCTGAAGCTCATGGGGACGGACCCGCAATGGACCTACCTGCTCATCGGCATCCTCATCATCGCGGCGGTGGCCGTGGACCAGTGGATCAGAAAGGCGGCTGCGTGATGGAACCGATCCTGAAGGCCCGTGGCCTCGTGAAACGCTACGGCCGGGTCACGGCGCTGAACAACTGCGACTTCGACCTCTACCCCGGCGAGATCCTCGCGGTGATCGGCGACAATGGCGCGGGCAAATCCTCGCTGATCAAGGCGCTGTCCGGCGCGATCCGGGTGGACGAGGGCACCATCGAGCTTGACGGCAAGCCGATGAACTTCTCCTCGCCGCTCGATGCGCGCGAGGCGGGGATCGAGACGGTGTATCAGAACCTCGCGCTGTCGCCCGCGCTCTCGATTGCCGACAACATGTTCCTTGGGCGCGAGATCCGCAAGCCGGGCATCATGGGAACATGGTTCCGCGCCCTCGACCGCGCCGCGATGGAGCGCAAGGCGCGCGAGAAGCTGACCGAGCTGGGGCTGATGACGATCCAGAACATCGGTCAGGCGGTCGAGACCCTCTCGGGCGGGCAGCGGCAGGGGGTGGCGGTCGCCCGCGCCGCGGCCTTCGGCTCGAAGGTGGTGATCATGGACGAGCCCACGGCGGCGCTGGGCGTGAAGGAGAGCCGCCGCGTGCTCGAGCTGATCCTCGACGTGAAGCGGCGCGGCCTGCCCATCGTGCTCATCAGCCACAACATGCCCCATGTGTTCGAGGTGGCTGATCGCGTGCACGTTCACCGGCTGGGACAGAGGCTCTGCGTGATCGACCCCCGGCGCCATTCCATGTCCGACGCGGTGGCGCTGATGACCGGGGCCATGGCGCCCGAGAAGCTGAACGAGTTCGCATGACCCCCGAGGCGCTCGCGCAGGAGATCCGGGCGGCGGCAAAGGGGCGGGAGCGGTTCGTGGTGGCCCTCGCCGGGCCGCCGGGGGCGGGGAAATCCACGCTGGCCGAAGCGCTGGTGGCCGCCCTCGGCGCCGGCGCCCGGCTGGTGCCGATGGACGGGTTCCACTTCGACGACCGGGTGCTGATCGCGCGCGGGCTCGCGCACTGCAAGGGCGCGCCCGAGACCTTCGACGTCCGGGGCTTTCTCAACCTCATGGAGCGGCTGCGGGAGGGCGGCGAGATCGCGATCCCGGTCTTCGACCGCGCGATGGAACTGGCACGCGCCGCGGCGGACGTGGTGACGGATGAGGACCGCATCCTCGTGGTCGAGGGCAACTATCTGCTGCTCGACGAAGAGCCGTGGCGGCGGCTGCGCGGTTTCTTCGACCTCACGCTCTTTCTCGACGTGCCCGAGGCCGAACTCGAACGGCGGCTGCTTGCGCGGTGGGCGGCGCGGCCGGAGGGGGCGGCCTGGGTGGCCTCGAACGACATGCCGAACGTGCGGCGGGTGATCGGCGGCTCGGCTCCGGCGGACCGGAGGATCCGCTGGCCCTAGCCCTGCGGGGTCATCGCCTTGCGTTGGCGTGCCCGTTCCAGCCCCAGCCGACGCTCGCGCCAGATGATGAGGATGCCCGCGCTGACCACGAGGCTCGCGCCGGCCAGCATCACGAGCGTGGGCACCTCGGAAAAGACGAAGAAGCCGATCAGCAGCGCGAAGATCATCGAGGCATATTCGAACGGCGCGATCAGCGAGGCATCGGCGTGGCGGTAGGCCGAGGTCAGCAGGATCTGCGCCACCCCGCCCAGGATGCCCGCCCCGATCAGCAGCGCGGCCTCGGCCGGTGTGGGCCAGACCCAGCCGAAGGGGAGGGTGACGAAGGACAGAAGCGTGGCGGTCAGAGAGAAATAGAAGACGATGGCCGCGGTCGCCTCGGTATGGACGAGCTTGCGGATGAAGACCTGCGCGAGGCCCGCGAAGACCGCGCCCCCCAGCACGAGCGACGCGCCGAAGGCCTCGCGGTGGCCCACCCCGCCGGACAGGAGCGTCAGGCGCGGCGAAAGCACGATCAGCACCCCCACCAGCCCGAGGATGACGGCCGAGATGCGGAAGGCGCGCACTTCCTCGCCGAGGAACATGGCCGCGAAGATCACCGTGAGGAGGGGGGCGGCATAGCCGAGCGCCGTCACCTCGGGCAGCGGCAGGTAGGCCAGACCGGCGAACCCCAACCCCATCGCCAGCGTCCCCACCAGCCCGCGCCAGACGTGACCCATCGGGTTGACCGCGCGCAGCCCGGTGCGCCACTCGCGCCGCCAGACCAGCCAGACGATGATCACCGGCATGGCGAAGAACGAGCGGAAGAAGACCGCCTCGCCCGCCGGCACCCGGTCCGAGGCCGCCTTGATGAGCGCCGACATGATGATGAAGATGAGGACGGAGGCGACCTTCAGGCCGATGCCGCGCAGCGGATGCATGGGACTCTCTCGGATTGATACGAGAGAAGGATCACTCCCTGTCGCCGGGCGCAAGGCCGAAAGGAGAACCATGCCTATGGCATGCCCGATCCGGCCGTCATGGCGCCGCCGCAATCCGCTGGACGCGGCGGCGGGCATGGGTTTCTCTGGTGTCCGGCACAGGAGGATCCATGCGGCGCAGCCTTTCCGATCTCATCGACCAGGGGCGGGGCAAGGCTCCGGCCGATCTCGTGCTGAAGAACGGCCGGATCTACGACCTCGTGACGGGCGAACTGGTGCAGACGGACGTGGCGATCTGCGGCGACCGGATCGTGGGCACCTTCGGAACCTACGAGGGCCGGCGCGAGATCGACTGCCGGGGCAGGATCCTCGTTCCCGGCTTCATCGACACCCATCTCCATGTGGAAAGCTCGCTCGTCACGCCGTTCGAGTTCGACCGCTGCGTGACGCCGCGGGGCATCACCACGGCGATCTGCGATCCGCACGAGATCGCCAATGTCTGCGGGCTGGAAGGCATCCGCTATTTCCTTGAGGCCGCCGAGCATCTGGTGATGGACCTGCGGGTGCAGCTGTCCTCCTGCGTGCCCTCGACCCACATGGAGACGGCGGGCGCGGCGCTTGAGGCGGCGGATCTCGTGCCGCTGATGGATCATCCGCGGGTGATCGGGCTGGCCGAGTTCATGAACTTTCCCGGCGTGCTGATGAAGGACGCGGGCTGCCTTGCCAAGCTCGAGGCGTTCCGCGGCCGGCATATCGACGGCCACGCGCCCCTGCTGCGCGGCAAGGATCTGAACGGCTACATCGCGGCCGGCATCCGCACCGAACATGAGGCCACGACCGCGGAGGAGGCGCTCGAGAAGCTGCGCAAGGGAATGCGGGTGCTGATCCGCGAAGGATCGGTGTCGAGGGATCTGCACGCGCTCGTGCCGCTGCTGACCGAGCGGCATTCGACCTACCTGTGCCTGTGCACCGACGACCGGAACCCCCTCGACATCGCCGAGCATGGCCATATCGACCACATGATCCGCACCGCGATCCGGCTGGGCGCGCCGCCGCTCGCCGTCTATCGCGCCGCGAGCCTGTCGGCCGCCGAGGCCTTCGGGCTGAAGGACCGCGGCCTGATCGCGCCGGGCAAGAGGGCGGATGTGGTGGCGCTGGATTCGCTCGAGGGCTGCCACGCCACGCTGGTCTTGGCCGGCGGCGTGGTGGCCGATGACGGGGCGTTCGCGGCCCGCGGAACGGTCGCGCCGGTGGCCCGGGCCTCGGTGCGGGTGGCGCCGGTCGAGGCCGCGGCCTTCCGCTGCCCCGGAAACCGGGCCGAGACGCCGGTGATCGGCATCCTGCCGGGCAAGATCATCACCGAACATCTGACGGACGCGATCGAGCCCGTGGACGGCGACAAGCGCCCCGACCCGTCCCGGGACCTTGCCCGGATCGCGGTGATCGAGCGGCATGGCCGGAACGGCGGACGCGCCGTGGGATTCGTGCGGGGCTTCGGGATGAGGCGCGGCGCGATCGCCTCGACCGTCTGCCACGACCATCACAACCTGGCCGTGGTGGGCGTCGATTACGCCGACATGGCGCTGGCCGCCAACCGGCTGCGCGAGATCGAGGGCGGGTTCGCGGTGGCCGCGGGGGGAGAAATCCTTGCCGAACTCGCGCTGCCGGTGGGCGGGCTGATGAGCCTCCGCCCGTTCGAGGAGGTGCGCGATGCGCTGGTGGCGTTGCGCGAGGCCGCACGCGGCCTCGGCGTGACGCTGGAGGAGCCGTTCCTCCAGCTGGCCTTTCTCGCGCTGCCGGTGATCCCGCATCTCAAGATCACCGACCGCGGCATCGTGGACGTGGACCGGTTCGAGATCCTGCCCTGAGGCCCTCCGCCCCCTGCGCGAGGCGTGTCAGCAGGGGCCGGTGAACCGCTGGCCGCGCGCGTTGCGGTAGTAGCAGGTGCCGTTGCCCGCCGGGCCGATCAGCGTGCCCGCAATCGCGCCGGCCGCTGCGCCGAGGGCCGCGCCCTGCACACGGTCGTTGTCGCTGGAAACCGCCGCTCCGAGGGCGGCGCCACCAAGGGCGCTGGCCGCCGTCGTCTGGTCCGCAGTCTCGCAGCCGGCGAACAGGGCCACGACCGGCAGAATGAAAAGCACTTTCTTCATGATGGTTCTCCGGGCATGAATGTCTGCGGGCTCAACATCCGCCCTGCCCGAAGGTTCCGAAGCGGGGGGATTTGCCGCCAGACGGGCGGGTGGTCCGGCCCCCCGGCGTCTGCGGGCAAGCCATCCGGGGAGGGCCCGCCCGCAGATGTGCCCTCAGTGCATGCCCAGCAGTTGCGGCAGGAACAGCGAGATCTGCGGCACGTAGGTCACGAGCAGGAGGAAGCCCAGCATCGTGAGCAGCCAGGGCCAGACCGCAACCGTCAGTTCGGTAATGCCCATGCGGGTGATTCCCGAGGCCACATAGAGGTTCAGGCCCACGGGCGGGTGGCACATCCCCACCTCCATGTTCACGATGATCATGATCCCGAAATGCACCGGGTCGATGCCAAGGCGCACGGCGACCGGGAACAGGATCGGCGCCATGATGAGGACGATCGAGGAGGGTTCCATGAAGTTGCCGGCCATCAGCAGGATGATGTTCACCGCGATCAGGAACATCCACCATGTCAGGCCCGAATCCACCATCCACTGCCCCAGCGCCTGCGGGATGTTCTCATGCGTGAGCAGGAAGCTGAACAGCACCGCGTTGGTGATGATGTAAAGCAGCATCGCCGACATGTTGGCCGACTGCAGCAGCACCCGCGGCACGTCGCGAAGCGTCATGTCCTTGTAGACGAAGACGGCGATCACGAAGGCATAGACGGCGCTCATCGCCGCGGCCTCGGTGGGGGTGAAGGTGCCGCTGTAGATGCCGCCCATCACGACGAAGATCAGCAGAAGCCCCCAGATCGCGCGGCGGAACGCTTGCCAGCGCGCGGCCCAGCTGGCCTTCGGCAGGCGCGGATAGCCGAACTTGCGGGCGCGATACCAGGTGGTCAGCGCCAGAAGGCCCGCCAGCATCATGCCGGGAATGACGCCCGCGATGAACATCTCGCCCACCGAGGGCGCATCGACGATCCGGCCGTCCGGCCCCTCGACCAGCATCCCCGAGGTGGCCACGCAATACATCACCATCACGATCGACGGCGGGATCAGGATCCCGAGCGCGCCGCTCGTGGTGATGACGCCCGCGCCGAACCGGGTGGGGAAGCCCTGCGCCACCATGGCCGGCAGGATGACCGAGCCGATGGCGACCACGGTTGCGGGCGAAGACCCCGAGACGGCCGCAAAGAGCGCGCAGGCAAAGACGCCGCCGAGCCCGAGGCCGCCGTGCCAGTGGCCGACCATCGCGGTGGCAAAGTTGATCATCCGCTTGGCGACGCCGCCGTGGGTGAGGAAGTTGCCGGCGAGGATGAAGAACGGGATCGCCATGATCTCGAACTTCTCGATCCCGGTGAACAGCTTCAGCGCCACCGTGTCGATCGGCACCGTGGTCATGGTGAAGAGGAAGGTCAGCACCGTCAGGCCGAGCGCGATCGAGATCGGCATGCCGGTGAGCATCAGGGCGATGAGACCGCCGAAGATGAGGGCTGCGTTCATCTCACTTGTCCTTCATCGTCAGCGGGCTGTCGGCGATCGCCTCGGCCTCTTCGTCCAGCCCCTCGACATGGCCGTGGTCGTGGTGCGGCAGCTCTCCGGTGCGCCAGAAGATGAAGGCCACCTGCAGGAAGCGGAAGCACATCAGCGCCGAGCCGAGCGGGATCGCCAGATAGACGATCCACATCGGCAGCTCGAGGTCGGGCGAGATCGCGCTGGTCTGCGACATGTGCCAGACGAAGTTCCCCCCGAGCGTGGCGATGATGCCGGTGAAGAGCGCCCCCGCCATCAGCCCGAGCAGGATGAAGAAGCCGCGCCGGCGCATGTCGAGCTTGTTGATCAGCACGTCGATGCCGACATGGATGCCGGTGCGCACACCGTAGGCCGCACCGAACTTGGCCATCCAGACGAACAGGATGATGCACAGCTCCTGCGCCCAGACGAGGTTGATGCCGCGCAGCCAGAAATAGGCGCTGCGCATCATGGCCGACAGTTCGGGCAGGTCGTGGCTGCGGAAGAAGGCCACGCCATCGGCAAGGATGCCCAGCGAGTAGCGGTGGACGACCGAGGCGAAGATCAGCCCGGTCGCCGCCACGATGAGCGAGGCGATGAGCGTCTCTTCCAGCCGGTCGAGAAGGCGCATCATGGCGACCCTCCTGAGGCTAGGATGTTGCGGGAAGGGCAAGGGCGGGCGGCCGGCGACACCGGCTGCCCGCCCGAAGGTCCGGCCTCAGTGGCCGGCGACTGCGGCCTTGACGGTGGCGATGGTCTCGGCGCCGATGCGGCCGGCCATGTCCTCATGGACCGGGGCGAGCGCCTCTTCCCACGCGGCAAGCTCTTCGGGGCTCAGTTCGTGGAACTCGGTCGTGCCGGCGTCCTTCATCGCCTGAAGGGCCGCGTCGTTCTCTTCCTTGGCGATCGAGTTGGCGTAATCTGTCGCCTCGTCGAGCGCCTTCTCGAGACCGGTGCGCACGTCGTCGGGCAGGCCGTCCCAGAACTGCTTGTTCACGATGACCGCATAGCCGAGGTAGCCGTGGTTCGACACGGTGGCGTGCTTCTGCACCTCGTGCATCTTCTGGGTGAACATGTTCGAGGGCGGGTTCTCGGTGCCGTCCACCACACCCGTCTGCAGCGCCTGATAGACCTCCGAGAAGGCCATGACCTGCGGCACGGCGCCAAGCGCGTTCATCTGCGCCTCGAGCACCTTCGAGGACTGGATCCGCATCTTGAGCCCGAGGAAATCATCGGGCGTCGCGATCGGGCTGTTGGCCGACATGACCTTGAAGCCGTTGTCCCAGTAGGCGAGGCCCTTGATGCCCTTGTCCTCGAGCTTGGAGAACAGCATCCGGCCGACCTCTCCGCGCGTCACGGTATGCAGCGCGTCATAGCCCTTGAAGATGTAGGGCAGGTCGAAGACCTCGAAATCCTGCACGCCCAGCGGGCCGAACTTGGCCAGCGACGGGGCGAGCATCTGCACCGCGCCCAGTTGCAGGGCCTCAAGCTCTTCCTTGTCCTTGTAAAGCTGGCTGTTGGGATAGACTTCGACATCGACGGCGCCATCGGTGTAGAGTTCGGCCAGCTCCTCGAACTTCGCCGCGCCCTTGCCCTTGGGCGTGTCGGGGGCGACGACGTGGCTGAACTTGATCACGATCGGCTGGGCCAGCGCCGGCAGGGCTGCGGCCAGCGCAAGTGCGGCCGACCCTGCCAGCGCGGCAAGGTTGCGACGGAACGTCATGAATATCCTCCTGTGTGCCGCCCTCCCGGCGGTTCGGGCCTTCCTTGCCAGCCTGCCCGCGCGCCCGCTATTGTGGGTTTCCGCAAGGGGCGGCGGCCATGACAGCTTGTCGCACGGCAGAACGGCAGGAGGCGTGAGTGCAGCAGCGGTCGGGCCGGCAGGCGGGCGCACGTCCGGGCGAGCCCTGGGCGCTCGAGCCCTCGGATCGCGGGGGGCTGGACCTGCTGTCGCTGATGCCGCTCCTGGCCATCGTCGCGCTTCTCGCGCTGGTCGGCGCCGCCGTCTGGATCGCGGGCCGCAGCGAGACCGAGCAGCTGCGCACCAAGCTGGCGACGGATGCCCTCTGGGTCGAGCAGACGCTGCGGTTCCAGCTCTCGGTCGATGAGGACATGCTGGCGCGGCTTGCGCTCGACGAGGCGGGGGGAACGCCCGCCGCCGTGCTCGAGGCGCGCGCCCGGAGCCACATCGCGGCCAATCCCGAGATCCTCTCGATCGTCTGGCACGGCGGCGCGGGGCGCATCCGGCGCGCGGTGCCGGGGCCCGCCGAAACCGGCACCGACGAAGAGCTGGCCGCGCAGCTCTTGCGGATCGGGCCTCGGGCCCGGCCGGTTTACGCGCTGATGGACGGGCAGACCGTGACCATGGGATTGCGGCCGCAGGGCGCCGAGAGCGTCATCACCGCCACCGTGTCCCTGCCCCTGATGCTCGAGCGGCACATTCCCTGGTGGATCGCCGAACAATATGCGGTCTGGCTGCTCGACGGCAGCGGCGCCGTGCGCGCCAGCCGCTCGCGCGGGACGCCGGGGGCCGACAGCCCGAGCCACACGATCAGCTTCGACCCGCCGATCCCCGGCGCCGCGCTGCGGATCACCTCCTACGACGGGGGCGCGCCCTTCACCCGTGCCTTCCTGCCCGCCGCCATCGCCGGTCTGGCGGCCTTCGCCGTCCTGGCTCTGCTGGCGCTCTACCGCAACGGCAAGCGCCGGCGGGCGGTCGAGTTGCGGCTGAACGACGAGATGGCCTTCCGCCGCTCGATGGAGGAAAGCCTCACCGTGGGCCTGCGCGCCAAGGATCACGCCGGGCGCGTGCTCTATGCCAACTCGGCCTTCTGCAAGTTGGTGGGCTGGAGTGCGGCCGAACTGGTGGGGCGCGACCAGCCGATGCCCTACTGGGCGCCCGACCGGCTGGACGAGACGCTGCGCCGCCAGCGCATCCTTGCCGAAGGGGGCGCCGTTCCGCAGAGCTTCGAGACCCGCTTCCGCCGCAGCGACGGCCGCGAGATCGATGTGCAGGTCTATGAGGCGCCGCTGATCGACGCCAAGGGGATGCACCGCGGCTGGATGGGTTCGATCATCGACATCACCGAGGCCCGCCGCGCCGCCCGCCACGCCCGCGAGCAGGAGGAAAGCCTCGCGCGGACCGGCCGTCTGGTCACGCTGGGCGAGATGGCCTCGACGCTGGCGCACGAGCTGAACCAGCCGCTTGCGGCCATCGCGAGCTATGCGGCGGGGGCCGCAAACCTTCTCGCACAGGGCCGGGCGGACCCGGCACTTCTCTCGTCGGCGCTGGCCAAGCTCTCGCATCAGGCCGACCGGGCGGGCCAGATCATCCGCCGCATCCAGGATCTCGTCCGCAAGCGCGAGCCCCGCTTCACCGTGCTCGATCTGGCGTCGGTGGTTCGCGAGACGGCGGGCTTCCTGGCCTCGGACGCGCGGGCCCGCGGCGTGCGGATCGCCCTCGACCTTGCGCCGGTGGCGCCGGTGCACGCCGACCGCATCCTGCTCGAGCAGCTTCTGATCAACCTCATGCGCAACGGGATCGAGGCGATGGGCGAGGGGGGACGCGGCGACGCGTTGACCGTCAGCCTGCGCGCCGAGCCCGGCGGCGCGGTGGTCGAGGTGGCCGACCGCGGCCCCGGCATCGCGCCCGAGGTGGCCGACCGGCTGTTCGATGCCTTTACCTCGACCAAGGCCGAGGGCATGGGGATCGGGCTGAACATCTGCCGCACCATCGTCGAGATGCACCGCGGCCGCCTGACCCACCGCCCCCGCGACGGAGGCGGCACCGTGTTCCGGGTGGCGCTGCCCGCCGCCGCCGCCGAAGAAGGAGTGGCCGCCGAATGACCGGATGTGTCCATATCATCGACGATGACGAGGCGATCCGCGACGCGCTCTCGTTCCTCTTCGCCTCGCGGGGGCTGCGCGTGCAGGGCTGGCCCTCGGGCGAGGCCTTCCTGCAGGCGCTGCCCTTGCCCGACTGCGCCTGCATCATGCTTGACGTGCGGATGGGCGGGCTCTCGGGGCCCGACACGTTCGACCGGCTGCGCGCGGCCGGGTGCATGGCGCCGGTGATCTTCCTCACCGGCCATGCCGACGTGCCGGTGGCGGTGCGCGCGCTGAAGGCCGGGGCCTTCGACTTCGTGGAGAAGCCCTTCAACGACAATGCGCTCGTCGATCTGGTGCTGGCCGCCATCGAGTCCCATGCCGCGCAGGTGGCCCACAGCGGCGCGCGCGAGGATGTGGCGCGCCGCCTCGCCACCCTCTCGACCCGCGAGGAGGAGGTGTTGCGGCTGATGCTGCAGGGGCGGCTCAACAAGCAGATCGCCGACACGCTGGGCATCGCCATGCGCACGGTCGAGCTGCACCGCTCGCGCCTGATCGCCAAGATGGGGGCGCGCAACGCGGTGGAGCTGGCCGCACTGCTCAGCGAGGCGGGGCTGCCGCGCTGAGCGCCGCGTGCCGGTTCCGGCGAAGCCGGTCGAGAAAGACCAGCACGAAGATCCCGGTCAGGATCAGGATGATGGTGGGGGCCGGGGCGCTGTCGAGAAAGAAGCTCGCATAGGTGCCGGCCAGCATCGCACCCAGGCAGACGGCCACCGCCACGATCAGCATGGGCCCGAAGCGGCGCACCGTCAGGAAGGCGATGGCCCCGGGCGCGATCAGCAGGCCCACGGCGAGGATGAGGCCCGTCGCCGTCAGCGTGGCCACGATGGTCAGCGCCAGTGCCGTGAGCAGCCCGTAATGCAGCAGCCCCACCCGCAGGCCCGACGCCCGTGCCTGCGCCGGATCGAAGGCATGCAGCAGCAGATCCTTCCACGTCAGCAGGAGCGCCCCCGTCACCCCCGCCGAGATCGCACCCGCCACCAGCAGATCCTCGCGCCCCACGCCCAGCATGTTGCCAAAGAGGATATGGTCGAGATGCACGTCCGTCTCGACAGCGGTGTAGAGCAGCAGCCCCAGCCCGAACATGCCCGAGAACACCACCCCCATCACCGTGTCCGGCTTCACCCGGCTGTTGCCGGCCAGAAAGCCCGTGGCCAGCGCGCAGGCCATGCCCGCGCCGAAGGCCCCGACGAGAAGCGGGATCCCGGTGATGTAGGCCAGCACCACGCCCGGCAGGATCGCGTGGCTGATCGCGTCGCCCATCAGCGCCCAGCCCTTGAGGACGAGGAGGCAGGACAGAAGCGCCGTCGGCACCGCCACCAGGAGGCAGACGAGGAAGGCGTTCTGCATGAAGGGAAACTGGAACGGAAAGAGGAGCGTCTCGATCATGGCCGCTCCAGCGCCTCGGCCGCGCGGCGGCGCGCGGCCAGCATCCCGTGTGTCGGCGCGAAGGTGAAGGCCAAGAGGAAGAGGGCCGTCTGCAGCGTCACGATTACCGCCCCCGTCGCCCCGTCGAGGAAGTAGGACATGTAGGCCCCGGCGAAGCCGGTCGTGGCCCCGATGCCCGTCGCAAGCGCCAGAAGACGCGGAAAGCGGTCGCAGAGCAGGTAGGCCGTGGCCCCCGGCGTCACCACCATGGCAATGACGAGAAAGGCCCCGACCGTCTGCATCGCCGCCACGACCGAGGCCGAGAGCAGCGTGAAGAACAGCACCTTCAGCCCGCCGGTGCGGATGCCGATCGAACGCGCATGGGTCTCGTCGAAGAAGGTCACCATCAGATCCTTCCATTTCGCGAGCAGGATCGCCAGCGACACGATCCCGATGATCGCGAGCTGCACCGTGTCGAAGGCCGAGATGGCGAGGATGTTGCCCATCACGATGGACTGGATCGAGACGGACATCGGATCGACCGAGATCATGAACAGCCCCAGCCCGAAGAACGAGGTGAAGATCAGCCCGATCACCACGTCGGTCTTGAGCCCGCTCCGGTTCGACAGGAAGAGCATGGCCCCCGCCGCGAGCCCCCCCGCGAGGAAGGCGCCGATCGCAAAGGGCAGGCCCAGCACATAGGCTCCCGCCACGCCCGGCACCACCGAATGCGAGAGCGCGTCGCCGATCAGCGACCAGCCCTTGAGCATCAGGAAGCAGGACAGGAAGGCGCAGACCGCTCCCACCAGCGCCGAGACCCACATGGCGTTGGTCATGTAGCCGTAGAGGAAGGGCTCCCACAGCTCAGCCGCGCTCATCCTCGCCCTCCTGCCGGTGGGTGCGGCCGCCATATTGCACGAAGGGCCGCTCGTCGTCGGTGAGGATGCTGACCTCGCGCGGGTCGTCGTCGTCATGCAGCAGGGCGCCCGACAGGGTAAAGCGGCGCAGCACGCCGCCGAACGCCTCCTCGAGGTTGGCATGGGTGAAGGTGGTTTCGGTCGGCCCATGGGCCAGCACCGTGCCCTTGACCAGCACGGTCCGGTCGCAATATTCGGGGACCGAGCCGAGGTTGTGGGTCGAGACCAGCATGACCCGCCCCTCGGCCCTCAGTTCGCGCAGGAGCGCGATGATCTCGGCCTCGGTCTGGACATCGACGCCGGTGAAGGGCTCGTCAAGCAGGATCACCTGCCCCTCCTGCGCCAGCGCGCGCGCCAGGAACACGCGCTTCCTCTGGCCGCCCGACAGCTCGCCGATCTGGCGGTGGCGCAGGTCTGCCATGCCGACGCGCGCCAGCGCCTCGCTCACGGCCGCCCGGTCCGCGGCCTTCGGGCGGCGCAGGAAGCCCATGTGGCCGTAGCGCCCCATCATCACCACATCCTCGACGAGAACCGGAAAGCTCCAGTCCACCTCCTCGGACTGCGGGACATAGGCCACGAGGTTCTGCCGCAGCGCCTCCGGAACCGTCCGGCCGAGCAGCCGGATCTCGCCAGAGCCGATGGGCACGAGGCCCATGATCGCCTTGAAGATCGTGGACTTGCCCGCGCCGTTCACACCCACGAGGGCCGCCACCGTGCCGCGCGGCAGCGCAAAGCTCGCGTGGCGCAGGGCGGTGTGGCCATTGCGGTAGGTCACGGTCACGTCGTTGACGGACAGGCCGTCTGCTTCTGTCGCGATCGCCGGCCTCTCGGGTTTCACTGGCTGCCCTCCAGTCCGGCGGCGATTGTCTCGGCGGTGACGCGCAGCAGGTCGAGGTAGGTCGGCACCGGCCCGTCCCTCGCGCTCAGGCTGTCCACATAGAGCACCCCGCCATAGGCGGCGCCCGTTTCGCGCGCGACCTGCCGCGCGGGCGCGTTGTTCACCGTGCTCTCGCAGAAGACAGCCGGAATCCGGTGCTGCCTCACCCCGTCGATCACGGCCCGCACCTGCTGCGGCGTTCCCACCTGATCCGTATTCATTGGCCAGAGATAGAGCTCCTTCAGCCCGAAGTCTTGCGCAAGATAGGAAAAGGCGCCCTCGCAGCTCACGAGCCAGCGGCGATCCTCGGGCAGCGCGGCGATGCGCTCGCGCAGCGGCCCGATCGTCGCGCGCAGCCGTTCCTTGTAGTTTTCCGCATTGGCGCGGTAGATGTCGGCGTTCGAGGGATCGTGCTCGGCAAAGGCCGCGGCGATATTGTCGATGTAGATCATCGCATTGTCGAGCCCCATCCAGGCGTGGGGATTAGGCTTGCCCCGATACTCGCCCCCCGCCACGGCCACGGGCTCGATCCCGTCGCTGACCGTCACCGAGGGCGCGTCCTTCAGGTTCGACAGGAACTGCTCGAACCAGAGTTCGAGGTTGAGCCCGTTCCACAGGATCAGGTCCGCGTCCCACGCCCGCACGATGTCCTGTGGTGTGGGCTCATAGCCGTGGATCTCGGCCCCGGGGCGGGTGATCGAGACCACCTCGGCCGCCTCGCCCGCCACGTTCTGCGCCATGTCGGCGATCACCGTGAAGGTCGTGGCAACCTTCATGCGCTTTTCGTCGGCCGATGCCGGCCCGCCCGATCCCGCCGCCAGAAGCAGGGCCGCCAGACCCATCCGAAGCGTGTTCATGCGTTCACCTCCGCAAACGATAATGCGACGCAGTCGCAGAAAGGCAAGCGCAAAGTTGCGAGTGACTCGCAGCATGACGTTCTCTTGAACATCCGTCAGAAAGGGCGTCAGCGGTGGGGCCGATCCGCTTGCCTGCCGCGGTCCCGAGGTCTAGCCTCCGGGCCGAACCACCGGAGCCTGCTATGTCCATCCAAGACCGCCTCGCCGAACTCGGCGTCACCCTGCCCGACGCGCCCGCCCCCGCGGCCAACTACGTCCCCTTCGTGGTGACCGGCCATCACGTCCATGTGTCGGGCCAGATCAGCCAGGGCCCCGAGGGTCTGATCACGGGCAAGCTCGGTGCCGATCTCGATGTCGAGGCCGGCGCCGCCGCCGCCCGCGCCTGCGCCATCAGCCTGCTGGCCCAGCTTCGCCGCGCCTGCGACGGCGATCTCGATCGGCTCGTCCGGGTCGTCAAGCTCGTGGGCTTCGTCAATTCGACCCCCGACTTCACCGATCAGCCAAAGGTGATCAACGGCGCCTCGGATTTCCTCGTCGCGGCGTTGGGCGAGGCCGGCCGCCACGCCCGGTCCGCGGTCTCGGCGGCAAGCCTGCCCTTTGGCGTGGCCGTCGAGATCGAGGCGATCTTCGAGATCCGCTGATGCGCGCCCCGCTGCCCGATGCCTTCCTGCGGCGCCCCATCGCGCACCGTGCGCTGCACGATCCCGCGGCGGGCCGGCCCGAGAACTCGCTCGCGGCCGTCCGCGCGGCGATCGAGGCGGGCTACGGGATCGAGATCGACCTCCAGCTCTCGGCCGATGGCGTGCCGATCGTGTTCCATGACGAGCATCTCGACCGGCTGACCGCCGAGACGGGCCCCCTGTCCGCGCGCACGGCGGCGGAGCTTGGCCGCATCCCGCTCCGCCACGGGAGCGGAACGATCCCCACCTTGACCGACGTGCTCGGGCTGGTTGCGGGTCAGGTGCCGCTTCTCATCGAGATCAAGGACCAGGATGGCGCGCTCGGTCCCGCCGTGGGCCCCCTGGAATCCGCGACCGCCGCCGCGCTCGAAGGCTATCCGGGTCCGGTGGCTGTCATGTCCTTCAACCCCCATTCCGTGGCCGAGATGGCCCGGCTCGCGCCCGCGCTGCCGCGCGGCCTCGTGACCTCGAGCTACGACCCGGCCGACTGGGCCCCCGTGCCGCCGGAGACCTGCGCGCGGCTTCGCGCAATCCCGGATTACGAGAGGGTAGAGGCGAGCTTCATCTCGCACGAGGCCGCCGATCTCGCGCGGCCCCGCGTGGCCGAGCTGAAGGCTGAGGGCGCCGCCATCCTCTGCTGGACCATCCGTTCCCCCCGCGCCGAAGCCGAGGCACGCCGGATCGCCGCCAACGTCACCTTCGAACATTATCCGGCGGCGCTGCCCGCTTGACCCCGGCCCGGGCCGCCCCACCTGAGAGGCGGCCCGGAGGCACTTTCACTCCGGACAAATATCCTCGGGGGGTGCGGGGGCCGACAGCCCCCGCGGACGTTGGCCTTCCGTGACTTCGCCTGACGCCCCAGACCGCCGGACCCGCGCCCGCATGAGCACCGCCAGCATCGAGATCACCGCCCATTCCGGTCTCGCCGACATTCCCGCCGCCGACTGGGACGCCGTCGCCTGCCCCGAGGCGGCGGGCGGCGGCCGCCCGCTCGATCCCTTCACCACCCACCGGTTCCTGATCGCCCTCGAACGCTCGGGATCGGTCGGACCGGGCACCGGCTGGCAGCCGCATCCGCTGGTCGCGCGGATGGGCGGCCGGATCATTGCCGCCGCCCCGCTCTACGCCAAGCTCCACAGTCAGGGCGAGTATATCTTCGACCACAGCTGGGCCCATGCCTACGAACGTGCGGGCGGGCGCTATTATCCCAAGCTGCAGATCGCCGTTCCCTTCACCCCCGCCACCGGGCGGCGTTTCCTGACGCTGCCGGGGCTCGAGGATACGGGCCGGGCGGCGCTGGTGCAGGGCTCCGTCGAGATCGCCGGGCGCAACGGGCTCTCGTCGCTCCACGCCACCTTCTGCACCGAAGCCGAGGCCGAGGCCGGCGCGCGGATGGGGCTTCTGTCCCGCGTCACGCAGCAATTCCACTGGCTGAACCGGGGCTACGCCGACTTCGACACGTTTCTCGCGGCGCTTTCCTCGCGCAAGCGCAAGGCGATCCGCAAGGAGCGCGAGACCGCCCAGGCCTTCGGCGGCACCATCCGCTGCCTGACGGGCGATGCGATCGAGCCGCAGCACTGGGACGCCTTCTGGACCTTCTATCAGGACACGGGCAGCCGGAAGTGGGGCCGCCCCTACCTGACCCGCCGCGCCTTCGCCGAATTCCACGACTCCATGCGCGACGACATCCTGCTCGTCCTCGCCGAGCGCGACGGGCGTGCGGTGGCCGGGGCGCTCAACTTCATCGGGCGCGACACGCTTTTCGGCCGCTACTGGGGCTGCATCGAGGACCATGCCTGCCTGCATTTCGAACTCTGCTACCATCAGGCGATCGACTGGGCCATCACGCACGGGCTTGCCCGCGTCGAGGCGGGGGCGCAGGGTGAGCACAAGCTCGCCCGTGGCTACCTGCCGGTGCCGATCCATTCGCTGCACTGGTTTGCGGATCCCGGGCTGGGCGATGCGGTCGCACGCTATCTCGAGGCCGAGCGGCGCGCCACCGACGAGGAGATCGAGGTGCTGACCGCCTACGGCCCCTTCCGCCGGGTCGGCGGCGACGAATGACGGAGAGAGGCGCATTGCCTCGCCTGAAATGTTGCCGAAGATGTTGCCGTTGCCTCAGTAGAAAT